>JBJMNJ010000227.1:0-2700 GCA_045804325.1 Gemmatimonadaceae bacterium | reverse complement strand
GAGGGGTACTGGGGGGAGTGTCGGGCGGCGATCGCCGAGCTTCCGCCGAACGTTCGCGTGAGCTACCGTGGCGTCGTGCCCCCCGAAGCGGCCCGCGCGGCGCTCGCGGCCCACGACGTGCTACTCCAGCCGAGCCTCGGCGAGAATTACGGCCACGTGATCGTGGAAGCGCTGTCCGCCGGCTGTCCGGTGGTCGTGAGCGACCGTACCCCCTGGCGTGGGCTCGCGTCCGCGAGGGCGGGACTGGACGTCCCGCTCGAGGACCCAGGTGCGCTACGCGCGGCGCTCGAGCGCTTCCGCGACATGGACGAGGCCACGTTCGACAGCTGGGCGGCGGGCGCGCGAGCGCTCGCCGAGCGAGTGATGGTCGACGACGACACCACCGCCCGGACGCGCACCCTGCTCGCGAGAGCCGTAGCGGGTACGCTCCACTGATCGCGATCCGACGAACGATGGCTCCGGTCGTCCGCACGACCCCGCCCGCTGCCGCGCGGGACGACGGGCGCTTCCCGCGTACGCACGGGCTCGACGTCCTGCGCGGCCTCGCCGCGCTCTTCGTCCTTCTCACGCACTGGTCGGGGTGGGCCGGTCTGCCCGCAACGGGAGCGCTGGAGGTATTCTGGCCGGGAGGCGGGATTCACCCGGGCGTCGTCCTGTTCATCGTCCTGAGCGGGTTTTGCATCCATCAGAGGTTGGCGACCGACCCGTCGCGCGCAACGGCCGCGCGTGCCGAGGGCTTTTGGCGGGCGTACGCTCGGCGGCGCGCCGTGCGCATCGTGCCGACCTACCTCGTCGGACTGGTCCTCGGCATGTTGGCGGCGACTCTGGCCGGCGTCGCGCTGACGGCGCCAGGGCAGATTGCCGGCGCGCTCGGCCTCGCCGGTCTCGTGCAGCTCGCCGCGCTGCTCGGCGTGGGGGCCCCGTCGGACCTGCTCGCCGGCAACACCCCTCTGGTCACGGTCGCGGTGGAGCTTCTACTCTACGCCTCCTATCCCCTACTCGTCGCCGTGCGGCAGGCGCACCCGGTCGGCGGCGCATGGGCCGTGGCCGGCCTCGCGGTGACCCTGTACGCCGCGCGCGTCGCGCTGCTGTTGGGAGGCGTACCAGCCGAGCGGCTGCACGGCAGCTATCTCGAGTTCCTCCTTTACTGGGTGATCGGCGGCGCAGCGGTAGAGTGGGTCGCCGTCCGGCGCCACGCCCCCGTTCGCGCACTGCGTCTCGCGCGCTGCGCCGCACTGGCGAGCGCCGTGGTGTACGTCGGCTACTCCCACGCGGTGCACGTCCGAGGCGCGCACCTCCTGGGGACGGTCCTGCTGGCCGTGACGGCGGCTCTCGCCCTTTGCTGGGTAACGCTTGAGGAGCAGGAGGCGACGAAACGATCGCCCTCCCTCGCAGCGGCCGCGTGCCTCGGGGAGCGAAGCTACAGTCTGTACGCCGTTCACACGCCGACGGTCGCCCTGGGCCTGGCGTTCGGCCTCGGCGCCGCGGGCAGCCTCGTCCTTACGCTGCTGATCGCCGAGTCGTGCTTCCGCCTGGTCGAGCGCCCGTCGATGCGCCTGGCCGCCGGATCGCAGCGAGTGCATCTCCGAGATCGAGGCGACGCGGTGGCCGGCGAGCCCGAGCCCTCGGAATCCGTCGCCACCCCCCACGTCGCCATGTTTTCGGGTACGTGAACTGCGTCTTCCGGCGCGCCGGGGGCGGATGAGCAGGCGACTGCTGCTGCGCGCATACGTCCAGTTCAGCGCCCTCTTCGTCGATCCCAAGCTGTTGGTCGATAAGTGGCGAGCGCTGCCTGCGTTCCTGCGCAACCTCGCGCACTATCGGCGCGCGAACCCGTCGCCCGCCTTTCGCGTCCGCGCGGCGGAGCTCTACTACACGAGCTACGACCGCTTCGCGGCGGCGGGCGCCGTGCGCACGCACTACTTCCACCAGGACCTTTGGGCGGCGCGCCAACTGCGCGCGCGGGGCGTCACCCGCCACGTCGACGTGGGGTCGCGGCTCGACGGGTTCGTCGCACACGTGCTGCCGTTCTGCGAGGTGGAGTACGTCGACATTCGGCCGCTCGACGTCCCGGTGGAGGGCCTCACCGTGCGCACCGGCTCGATCCTCGCCCTGCCCCACGCCAGCGACTCCGTAGAGAGCCTGAGCTGCCTGCACGTGATCGAGCACATCGGGCTCGGACGCTACGGCGATCCGATCGATCCGGACGGGCACGTGCGCGCCGCGCGCGAGCTGTCGCGCGTCCTCGCTCCGGGCGGCGTGCTGCTCCTCGGCACTCCCGTCGGCCGCGAGCGGCTCTGCTTCGACGCGCACCGGGTGTTCGACCCGAGCACCGTCCTCGGGATGTTCGACGGGCTCGAGCTCGTCGAGTTCGCGTTCATCGACGACCACGGCAACGGCGTCAGCGCGGCCGGCGTCGACGCCGCCCGCCGGTGCGAGTTCGGCTGCGGGCTGTTCGTCTTTCGCAAGCCCGCGGGGGGCGCGGCGAGCTGACCGGATGGTCGCTCAGGCTGCGGCCGCCATCATCCCCGGCACGGCGGACGCGACGAGGAACTCCGCGCCGCAGCGCTCGCGCAGCAGCTGCACGTTGCGGACGAAGTGGTCGGCGCCCCCGCCCGCGAGGTCGCTCGGGTGGAAGTGAAAGCCCCACACCCCCGTCGTCTCGGACGGCGTCGTGTCCCACGGCTCCGTGATGAGCCG
>JBJMNJ010000226.1:0-5004 GCA_045804325.1 Gemmatimonadaceae bacterium | reverse complement strand
AAGGGCCGTGCGTGCACGTGTGCGCGCTCATCTCCAGTGGCAACGACATACCGACCCTGCTACCGGGATGTGCAAGTAGTCCGCACGGACCCTATACCGCGGTTCGTGAACCGGGGATGAGACAATTGGCGCAACGTCCGGGGGCGCGTGTTCGTCACCGTGTGTGCTCGGTGACCCCCACCCGGCCGTGGCCGGCCAGGGCGCGGGGCGTGGGCGACTGACTCGTCGACCGACAGGCCCCTCAACTGGCGCGCATGCCGTGCACCCGTAAGTGCGCTCAGCGGAGCGGAGGGGGCGGGATTCGAACCCGCGGACGGGGTCACCCGTCTCCGGTTTTCAAGACCGGTGCATTCGACCGCTCTGCCACCCCTCCGGCGAGGTGAGCCTAGCCGGACGCCCCGGGCCTGCGGGCGGCGCCCCGGTCGGTGCGCCGCCCGCCGTGGGACTCAGTACGCGACGATGATCACGCCGCCCCCGTCGCCCGGATCGGTGGGGTCGGTGGGGTCGACCGGATCCATAGGATCGACGGGGTCCACCGGGTCGGTGGGATCCGTCGGGACGACGGTCGGCGAGCACAGGCGCAGCGCCGGGGAGCGCTCGGCGGCGTGGACGAGCCCGACGCCGTTGCCCACGCGCATCTGCGAGCCGCGGAGGAAGGCCGGCGGATTCGGGTCGACGGGGCCGCCGGAGACGGTGTAGCCGCCGCGCCACGAGTTCTCGGCCTCGTTGCAGACGATCGCGCCGGTGTCGGCGGCCTTGGGCTTCGCGACGGCCGCGGTCGGCGCGGCGGGAACGACGAGGGCGGCAGCGACGGCCGCGAGGGTGAGGGTGCGCAGGCGCACGACAGGTCTTCCTTGGGCAGGGGACGTGGAACATGCGGTCCATCGGCCGCGACGCCGAGGCTCCACCGCTTTCCGCCGCATCGTGGACGGATGGCCGAATCGTGGCGCCTGGCACGATGGCGCGGTGGAACCCCACGACGTCCAGTTCTTCACGGACCCGGCCGCCTGGCGCGCGTGGCTTGCGGCCAATCACGCCGACGAGCGCGAGGTGTGGGTCGGCTACTGGCGACGCGGCACGGGGCGCCCGAGCATGACCTGGGCGGAGTCCGTCGACGAGGCCTTGTGCTTCGGCTGGATCGACGGCGTCCGCAAGCGCATCGACGACGAGCGCTACACGAACCGGTTCACGCCGCGACGGCCGGGAAGCACGTGGAGCAAGGTCAACATCGGCCGCGTGGAGGAGCTGACCGGGCTCGGCCTGATGCATCCCGCTGGGCTCGCCGCGTTCGCCGCGCGCGACGCGGCACGCTCCGGCATCTACTCCTTCGAGCAGCGCCGCGACACGCGCCTGTCCGACGAGCAGGAGGCCACGTTTCGCGCCGACGCGAACGCCTGGGCGTGGTTCGAGCGCCAGGCGCCGTCGTACCGACGCACGGCGATCTGGTGGGTGATCAGAGCGAAGCGCGCGGACACGCAGGCGCGCCGCCTCGCGATGCTGATCGCCGACTCCGGCCACGGGCGCCGCATCGCGCCCCTGGCTCCCCGGCCGAAGTGATTCAGCCCGTGTGGCGGGACGCCGAGCCCGACGGGGCACGCGACGCCCGTGCCGCCGAGCCGGCAGTAGCCGTTCGGGTTCTTCGCCAGGTACTGCTGGTGTAGGCCTCGACGTAGTGAACGGGCCCGCTCACTCGGATCTCGGTCGTGATCTCTCCCTGTCGAGCGCCGTGAGCGCCGCTACGGATGGAGCCGCGCTTCACGCGTGCCGCGCCGCCCGCTCGGCGCGCACGGCGGCGACGACGGCGGGGTCGAAGCGGGTGTCGGAGCCGTCGACGGCGTTCGGCTCCTCGAGCGCGGCAAGGACCCGGGCGGCCAGCGGGATCGCGTCGCCGGCGGCGCCTCCGGGCCCGGTCCCGTCCCAGTGCTCGCGCGCGTGGAGCAGTAGTGCTCGGGCGCCGTCGAGGGCATCCGCCGCGGTCGACGCCGGCTCGCCGCGCAGGAGCACCGCCAAGGCGAGATCGCGCAGCGCGGCGTCGCCCATCCCGAGTCGCCGTCCGACGGCGACCGCCGTGCGCGTATCGTCGGAGCCGTCTGCCTCGGCGAGCGCGGCGGCCGCGCCGAGGAGGATGCGCTCGAGCTCTTCCTGACGGGCGGCTGCGGCGACCGCCGCGCCGACGTGCGCGGCGATCATCTCCAGCAGGCGCGCGTCCGCGTCGCCCATCGGCTCGTCGCTCGAGGCCCACAGCGTGCCCCACTGCTCTCCGTCCGCCTCGATCGCGACGCCGAGGCCGCCGGCCGGCGGTGCGTCGCTGCCGGTGCGCACGACGCCGCCCGCCGTGTAGTCGAACTCCTCACGCAGGGCGACCGTCGCCTGATGCACGACGTCGTCCACGGTACGCAGGGCGCCGAGCCGCGCGCCGAAGCGGTTCGCGCGCGCGAGCTGACGCGCGCGTGCGCGGACGGGCTCCGCGGCATCCGCTGCTGCGGGCGTCCAGCCGGCGGCCGCGGGCGAGGGAGGAAGCGGACGATCGCGTCGCCGCGCCCGGCCGGGAGCGAACGTCGGCGGAAGGTCCGCCTCCGTCAGCACCTCGTCGCGCCGCCCGGAGCGCTTCGCATACATCAGCACGCGGTCGGCGCGGGCGACGAGGTCGCCGGCCGTCATGCCCGCCGTCCACTGCGCGACCCCGGCGGTCGCGCTGCCGACGCCGCCCTCCTCGAGGTCGACGAGCGCCGTGGTCAGCCGCCCCACCGCGCGCGCCGCGATCTCGCAGGCCTGGTGCTCGTCGGCCTCGATGGTGATGAGGGCGAACTCCGTCCCGCCGTACCGCGCTGCCAGGTCGTAGAGGCGCGTGGTGGACCGCAGCGCGTGTCCTGCGCGGCGCAGGATCTCGTCGACGACGGGGTTGTCCACGTCCTCGCGCGCGTCGCGGAGCCGGTCGAGGTCGAGCAGGATGAGCGAGAGGACGGCATCGTCGGCGCGCTCGGCCCGCTCCACCTCGCGGCGCAGGCCGTCGTGGAGCGCCGCGTGGTTGAGGCATCCGGTGAGCGGGTCGGTCCGCGCGCTGAGGGCGAGCCCGGTGTGCGCGCTGGCGTTGGCGAACGCCGCGCCTGCGAGCTCCGCGAACGCCGCGAGCGTCGTCGCTCGCTCGTGTGCGGGGTTCGCCGGATCGCGGTAGGCGACCGAGAGGACGCCGGGCAACCGCCCGCCCCAGTCGATGGGGACGGCGATCGTCGCCTTCGTACCCGCCCACGGCGAGCCGTCGGGGGCGTCGGCCACGTCCCCTTCACGGATTGGCTGCTGCGTGTCTCGCGCCCGCGCCGCCGCGCCCGCGTCCGCGGCGGAGATCCGCAGCCCGACGAGCTCCGGGTCGGCGCCGTGCACGGCCTCCACGACCAGCGCGTCATCGTCGGCCCGGAGCACCGTGGCAACGTCGGCGCCGACGAGCAACGCCGCCTCCCCACAGATCCGGCCGAGCAGCGTCGACGCGTCGAGCGACTGGTGCAGGGTCCGCGCGGCGCGCCCCAGCGCCGCCTCGCGACGCTGGGCGACGAGCGTCTCGTGATGGGCAAGCGCGGCACCCGCGACGGCGATCACGGCCTGGACGCTCTCGTCCTCGGCCTCCACGGCGGCGGGCGACCCGGCGACCACCAGCGTCCACTGCGAGTTCTGCAGCCGCAACGCCACGACCTTGGTCCCGGGCTCCCCCGGTCGCATGGCCCACTCGTCCGCCTCCTCCGCGGAGACGACGACGGCGGTGGGCACGCCGAGCGCCTCCCGCGCGAGCTCACCGAGCGCGACGACGAGCGCCCGCACGTCCTCGCCGCCCGCGAGCGGCATGACGCGCGCGAGCGACGAGAGCACTCGGGCGGTGTCGGGGGAGGAGTGGGGGGCGGTCATGGAAGCCGGGCCGGGTTGCTCGAGGGAGAGCCTTTACACTGGGCCGCACCCCCGGAGAGGTGGCCGAGTGGCTGAAGGCACTCGCCTGCTAAGCGAGTATGGGGCGGCAAGCTCCATCGCGGGTTCGAATCCCGCCCTCTCCGTTCGCGCGGCTACACTCCACGGCCGTCATCTGCGCCCGTAGCTCAGCTGGATAGAGCGTCGGTCTACGGAACCGAAGGTCAGAGGTTCGAATCCTCTCGGGCGCGCTCCAGGAAAGCCCTGCATCCGCAGTTCGCGGGACACGACCCACACCGGCGGCCGTGGCCCGATACCGCGACGGAGCGGCCGCGCCCAGCGCGACGCTCGCCTCCGCGTAAGGTCCTGGAGACTCCGCCGGCAACGGCGGGTCTCCGTTCCACCCGCCTCAGCGATGTCTGCGCCCAGCCCCGATCAAGTCGCGCTCTCAGCCCTCGATGGCGCGTCCGTCTGGTTGAACTCCGAGCCCCTCACGGCCGCGGGGCTCCGCGAGCATGTCGTGCTCGTCGACTTCTGGACGTACTCGTGCGTCAACTGGCTGCGCACGCTCCCGTACGTCAGGGCGTGGCACGAGCGGTATCGCGCCCTCGGACTGATCGTCGTGGGCGTGCACGCGCCCGAGTTCGGGTTCGAGCACGATCTGGACAACGTGCGCCGCGCGGTCCGCGAGCTCGATGTCCGCTACCCGGTCGTCATCGACAACGACTTCGCCATCTGGCGGTCGTTCGACAACAACTACTGGCCGGCGGTCTACCTCGTCGATCGCGACGGGCAGACGCGCTTCCACCATTTCGGCGAGGGCGCCTACGAGGAGACCGAGCGCGCCATCCAGCAGCTGCTGCGCGTCGACCAGGAGAGCATCGACGTCGACGCCGACGGCCTCGCCGAGGCCGCCGACTGGGACACCCTGAGGTCCCCGGAGACCTACGTCGGCCGCGCGCGGGGCGAGCGCCGCAGCGACCGCAGCGCCGACCGCCTGGGGCTCAACGACTGGACGCTCGGCGCCGAGTGGTCGGTGGGAGCGGAGGCCGCCGTCCTGGAGGCCGCCGGCGGTTCGATCGCCTACCGCTTCCAGGCGCGCGATCTCAA
>JBJMNJ010000225.1:0-3737 GCA_045804325.1 Gemmatimonadaceae bacterium | reverse complement strand
TGCGTCGGGTGGAGCGCGGCGAAGTCCTGGTGGTAGTCCTCCGCCTGGTAGAAGCCGCGGAGCGGTACGATCTGCGTCACGATCGGCGCCTTGAAGAACTTCGCCTTCTCGAGCTGCGCGACGTACGCCCGCGCCGCGCGCTCTTGCTCGGCGTCCGCGTAGAAGATCGCCGAGCGATACTGCGGGCCGACGTCGGGACCCTGGCGGTCCTTCTGCGTCGGGTCGTGCGCCACCGAGAAGAACACGCGGAGCAGCTCGCCGTACGTCACCTGCGACGGGTCGTAGGTGATGCGCACGGACTCGGCGTGCCCGGTCGCCCCGCCGCCGACCTGCTCGTACTCCGCCGTGGCGGCGTCGCCGCCGGCGTAGCCACTCACGACGTCCACGACGCCGCGCACGTGCTCGAAGACGGCCTCGACGCCCCAGAAGCACCCGCCGGCGAGCACGGCCGTGGCGGTGGCGCGGGCAGCGGGGCGCGGGGACGCGGTCGCTGCGCTCGCCCCCTGCGCGAGCAGGGCGGCGGGAGCGATGGCGAGCACGACGGCGGCGCGAGCGAGCGTGCGGAGCATCGAGACCTCAGGGGAGTGACGAGGATAGAATCCCGCGGCGCGACGTAAGTTCCGCAACGGCGCGTCAGGGTTCCGCAGCCGCCGGGTGTAGAGCGGGCATGATCGACGCCTTCGTCCGCGACGCCCGTCTCGCCGCGCGCACGCTGCGCCGCGCACCCGGCTTCGCCGCCACTGCGGTGCTCACGCTCGCGCTCGGCATCGGGCTCGCGACCGCCGTCTTCACCGTGGCGGACGCGGTGCTCCTCAGGCGACTCCCGCTGCGCGAGCAGGACCGCGTGGTCGTGCTCCACGGCGCGGTGCCGAGTCGCGGGATGGACAACGTCCCGCTCTACCTCGACCAAGCGCGCGAGTTCGCCCGGCGATCGCGCGCGCTCGAGCGCGCCGCGTTCTTCCTGTACAACGGCGCCGCACCCGTGGCCGTCCGCGACCAGGGGACCGTCTCGCGCCTCTCGGTCGCGCTCGTGTCCGGCGAGTTCTTCTCCGTGCTCGGCGCGCGCCCGCTCGTGGGCCGCGCGCTGCGCGCCGAGGACGATGCGGCGGGCGCCACGCCGGTGCTCGTCCTGAGCCACCAGGCGTGGCAGCGGCGCTTCGGTGGCGCGCCGGACGTCGTCGGGCGTCGGATCGAGCTGCACGAGTACGCCCGCGCCTACACGGTCATCGGCGTGATGCCGCCGGGCGTCGACTGGCCCCGCGGCACCGAGGCGTGGACGCCGGTGCTCGCGACCATCCCGCCGGAGGGGGTCGGCTACGTCAGCCTCGACGTGGTGGGCCGCCTCGCGCCCGGCGCGCCGCTCGCCGCGGCGCGCCACGAGATGACCGGGTACTTCCACCGCGAGGGTGCGAGCGCGTTCGAGCGCGAGGTCCAGGGCGTCGCGCGCACGCTCCCCGACCTGGTGCTCGGCGACGTGCGTCCGGCGGTGCTCGCCTTCGCGGGCGCGGCGGGGCTCCTGCTCCTCATCACGTGCGTCAACGTGGCGAACCTGCTGCTCGTCCGCGGGCTCGGCCGCGTGCGCGAGGTCGCCGTGCGCACCGCGCTCGGCGCGAGCCGCGGGCGCGTGATCGCGGGGCTCCTCGCCGAGCACGCGATCCTCGCCCTGGCCGGCGGCGTGCTCGGCGTGCTGGTCGCCTGGCTCGCCGTGCGCGGTTTCGTGCTGGCGGCACCGGCCGGGCTGCCGCGGCTGGACGAGGTCTCGGTGAACGGGCGGGCGCTCGCGGGCGCGCTCGCCGTGACGACGGCGGCGACGCTCGTCTTCGCCGTGGCACCCGCGCTGGTCGCCTCGCGCGTGGACGCGCGGGAGGCCCTCCGCTCCGGCGCGCGCGAAACGGGCTCGCGCCGCGCGCGGGCGGCCCGCGAGGCGCTCGTCGCCGTCCAGGTCGCGCTCGCGCTGCTCGTGCTCTCGGCGTCCCTGCTCCTCGGGCGCAGCCTGCTGCGCCTCCAGCGCGCGGACCTCGCGTTCGAGCCCTCACAGGTGGTGGTGGTCGAGCTGGCACTCCGCGGCGACCAGTACGACACGGGGCCGAAGCAGGCGGCGCTGCTCGAGCGGCTCGTCCCCGCCGTGCGCGCGCTCCCGGGCGTGCGCGCGGCGTCGCCCGTCGTGTCGGTGCCGTATGCGAGCACGCGAAGCTGGGAGGGGCGCCCGCGTGCGGAGGGGCAGTCGGCCGAGGAGGCGGCGCGCAACCCGATGATCGACATCGAGGTCGTCGGCCCGGGCTTCTTCGAGGCGCTCGGGCTCCCGGTGACGCGCGGGCGCGGCTTCACGGACGCGGACCGCCCCGGGGCGGCTCCGGCGGTCGTGCTCAGCGAGTCCGCCGCGCGGCACTACTGGCCGGGCGCGGACCCCGTCGGCAAGCGCGTGCTCGTCGGGCTGCCGTCGACGCCGCCGGCGACGGTCGTCGGCGTGGTGCCCGACCCGCGCTACCGGGACCTCCGCGAGCCGCACGCGACGATCTACTTCCCGCTCGCCCAGTCGGCGTTCCCGTTCGCGCCGACGACACTCCTCCTGCGGACGACGCGCGCCCCGGCGGACGTCGCGGCGGCCCTGCGCGGCGTGCTGGCGGAAGCCGCGCCGGGCGTGGCGCTGGCGAGCCTCGCACCTTTCGAGGATCTCCTCGCCGGCCCGCTCGCGCAGCCGCGGCTCAACGCGCTCCTGCTCGCGGCGTTCGCGCTGGCCGCCGTGGCGCTCGCGGCGGTGGGACTCTTCGGCGTGCTGGCGACGATGGTGCGTCAGCGCACGCGCGAGCTGGGCGTGCGGATGGCGCTCGGCGCCACCCCGGCGGCGGTGACGCGCCTCGTGCTCCGTCGCGGCCTCCTGCTCGCGGCGGCCGGCACGGCGGCGGGGCTGCTCCTCGCGCTCGCCGCGAACCGGCTGCTCGCCGCGCTGCTCTTCGGCGTGAGCTCCACGGACGCCGTGACGTTAGGCGCGGCGGCGCTCGGCCTGCTCGCGGTGGCGGCGCTGGCGAGCCTGCTGCCGGCGCGCGCGGGCGGGCGGGTGGACCCGGGGGTGGCCTTGCGCGCGGAGTAGCGGCCCGCGTCGCGTCACGGCTCGTCGAAGCTCCACGCGCCCCGGTCGACCGTCGCGAACACCCGGCTCGCCGACACGGCTACTGGCGACGAGAAGAGCGATCCCCTCTCGGCGGTGGCGCCTGGCTGTGACAGCGCGGCGACTTGGCGGCCCGTCTCACGGTCGAAGATGTACAGGTAGTAACCCATGGGTGCGTACACGCGCCGCGCGCTCACGACGATGTCGTGCGACGTCTGGGTGGGAAACGGGGCCTTCCACTTGACCGCTCCCGTCGCCGGCTCGAGGGCGTAGACGAAACCGTCGCCGCCGTCCGCGTACACGGCGTCTGCATCTGCCTCCGCCTGCGACGACGGGCTTCTCACGAGGGGCGGCTCGAAGGTCCAGACGGGCTGCCCGGTGGCGCGGTCCACGGCGGCCACTCGTCCGCTGCTCACGGCGAGCACCACCGCGCGATCCGTGAGTGCCGGCGCGGCGAACACCGTCCCGCCGCGCGGGTTGGGGAGCGTCGTGCGCCAGAGCTCCCGCCCCGTGCGGCGGTCGAGCGCGACCAGCCACGCCTCCGAGGTCACCCCGTTCTCGACCGTGAAGTGCCACACCGACGCGAACAGCGTGTCGCCACTGACGCGCACGCCCATCGAGCCCGATC
>JBJMNJ010000224.1:0-2799 GCA_045804325.1 Gemmatimonadaceae bacterium | reverse complement strand
GCCGGCGCGTCGGCCACGATCCCAACCTGCGCGGCGGTGGAGCCCGACTGAATGACGAAGAGAGTCCTCGTGATCGGTGGGTCCGGAATGCTCGGACACAAGCTGGTGCATGTGCTCAGCGCGGACCCCGCATTCGAGGTGCACGCCACGGTACGGACAGCGGTGGACCCGCGCTTCCGCGCCGCGGGGGCGGAGTATCACGCGGGGATCGAGATCGCCCCCGGCGACGACGGGCTCGCACGCGTGCTGGCTTCGCTCGCGCCCGCGGTCGTCGTCAATGCGGTCGGCGCCATCAAGCAGAAGAAGGACCTCGGATCGGCGCTCGAGCGCACGTTCTTCGTCAACGGCACGCTGCCGCACCTGCTCCCGCTGCTGAACCCGAACAGGCGCGCGCAGGTGGTCCACTTCTCAACCGACTGCGTCTTCGTCGGCGACCGCGGCGGCTACACCGAGGCCGACCAACCGGACGCGGAGGACGTCTACGGTCGCTCGAAGGCCGTGGGGGAGCTCGCCTACGGCGCGCACCTGACGATCCGCACCTCGATCGTCGGGTTCGAGCTGCGCGACCAGCTCGGGCTCCTCGGCTGGTTCCTCCGGCAGCCGGCTCGCTCCACGCTCTCGGGATACACCCGCGCGATCTTCAGCGGGCTTCCCACCGTGACGCTGAGCCGGACGGTGCGCGACCTGCTCGGGCGCGATGAGCCGCTGCGCGGGCAGTACCACGTAGCCTCGGATCCGATCGCCAAGTTCGACCTGCTCGCACGCGTGGCCGCGGCGTTCGACCTCGAGCACACGCTCGTCCCGTCCGAGGCGGTGGTGATCGACCGGTCACTGTGCGACGACCGTTTCCGGGCGCTGACGGGCACGGCGAGGCCGGGGTGGACGGAGCTCGTCGCGGAGCTCCGGGAGGACTTCGCCTCGCTCCCGTATTCGGACCTCTACCCCGAGGTGCCGCGCGGCCGCCCTGCCGCGCGCCCGGCCGGCGTCACACCCGCAGGCTGACGCCGCACGGCGCTCAGGCGCGCCGCCGTCGCGCGCGCGCGCCGCGGCTGGGCCACAGGTGCGTCAGACCCAACTTCAGCAGCGCGAGCTGCGCGAGCGTGCGCGGACTCCGGAGCAGGGGGCGCGGACGGATGGGCAGTTTGCGGATGAAGGCGTCGTACGACGCCATGTCGGCCGGGACGATCGTGCCGAACTTCGCCCCGAGGCACCAGCGCACCACTGCGCGGTAGCCGAAATCGGCGAACTCCCTCACGAGCCCCGGCTCGTGGCGGTGGACGAAGGGGGTGTTCACCGGCACGTCCATGTGTAGGAGCGCGATCGGCACGTACGCGATCTGGTCGACGTCCTCGTCGCACGACGCGAGTGGCTCGGAATAGATCGCGACGCTGGGCCGGCTCGACCGCTCGAGCACCGCGAAGGCGAGCGCGATGTACATCCAGCCCATCTCCATGACGCGGTCGATGTGCCGCCACTCGGCGTCGCTGAAGTCGAGGCGGCGCAGCGTGTAGATCGAGAGCTTCGTGTACTTGACGACGTGCCGTGCGATGCGGCGCGGGTCCCTCTCCAAGTGGAGGGGCTCCGCAAAATCGAACTGGCGCGCGGTGCTTCCGAGGGGCTGCACGAAGGATGACAGGACGATATCCGGGCTCGCCCGGTCGATGGCGTCGAGCACGCGCGCGACGGCGCCGGCCAGCGGCAGGTCGTCGTCGCCGAAGAACCAGACGTAGTCGGTATCCGCGGCCCGATAGAGCGCCCGCAGGTTGCCGTCGAAGCGCAGGTTCTCTGGGTGGCGGATGCACCGCAGCGCCAGGGCGCCGCGCCCCATCCGCTCGCACACCGCCGGCGTCTGGTCGCTCGACGCATTGTCACCGACGAGGACGCGGACGCGATGCCGCAGCGGCTCCGCGGCGAGCTCACCGTCCAGGATCTTCAGCAGCCGCTCGAGCTTGTCGGCGCGGTTGTAGGTGGGAATGGCGATCGTGAGCGTGGCAGGCATGGCGGTCGTGAACGGTTCTGGGCTCGGCGGTGACGCACTCCCGAGGCCGGCGGTCGCGCCCGCCGCGATTACCCTTCCGAGGTGACGCTCCGCACCCGGCTCCGAGCGCGGAGGAGCATATCGCGTGCTTCGCGACGCTCGGGCGGCGACATGCCGAGATACCACACGCCGGCACACCAGAGGAGCGCGTAGGCCGCCGCGAGGGCCAGGTCCGCGAGCGGCGGCGCTCCGCGCCCCGCGCGGAGCGCCGCGGCGACGAGGACCGGCGTGACGGCGGCGTAGGCGAGCAGCGCCGGGCGCAGGACGGCGCGGTGGACATCGGCGGCGCGAAGGCCGGTGAGCCGCGTGACCTGCGGCAGGAAGAGCAGTGTACCGACGACCTCCGCGAGCGCGCTGGCGAGCATCACGCCCCCGACGCCGTACCGGCGGCCGAGGACGAACGAGCTGGCGACGTTGACCGTGCCGAAGGCGAAGCTCGCGATCGAGAGCCACATGACCCGGCCGTAGACGACGAGCAGCGAGGCGAGGAGGTGGTTGACGATCGCGAGCACGGCGAACGCGGCGAGCGACGCCGTCATGAGCGTCCCCGCATACTGCGCGTCGCCCACCCAGAGCGTCACCACGGTGCGGTTGAACAGCAGGATGCCGGTGCCGACGCCGAGGGCGAGGACCAGGGTGTACCTGCCGACGCGCAGCAGGTTCGCGGCGATCGCGCCGTGGTCCCCGCGCGCGTGGAGCTCGTTGAACGCGGGAACGGCGTTGTCGGCCAGCCGCCACACGAGCTGGATGAGGATGAACCC
>JBJMNJ010000223.1:0-2543 GCA_045804325.1 Gemmatimonadaceae bacterium | reverse complement strand
GGGGGCGGCCTTCGAAGGCCGCCCCCGGGCGCGCGTCTCTCGCTGGATGGCACCGGAGGGACGCCTAGTCCCCGGTCGGGACTCCCTCCCCCTGCAGCTCGGCCGACGCCCTCGTCGCGCCCTCGGTGCCGGGCTCGGCGGGAGCCTCCTCGGCGAGCGGGAGCAGGACGGTGAAGATGGTGCCGCGGCCCAGGCGGGAGGTCACGTTGATCGTCCCGCCGTGCGCCTGGGCGATGTACTGGCTGATGGAGAGGCCCAGCCCGAAGCCGCCCCGCTCGTCCGCGCCGGCCACGGCCGTCCGGCGGCTCCGGGCGCGGTCTGCGCGCCAGAAGCGCTCGAAGATGTAGGGAAGGTCGGCGGCCGCGATCCCGATCCCCGTGTCCTTGACGGAGAACGACACCCCGTCGAGGCGGCGGCTCAGCGTGAGATCGACGCGCCCGCCGCGGGGCGTGTACTTGATCGCGTTGATCACGAGGTTCATGAACATCTGCCTCAGCCGCGTGCGGTCGCCGAGCACGGTGGCGTCCTCGACGAGTGGCATGCTCACGGTGAGCTCGTTGGCCTCGCCGAGGATGATGGCGGTCTCGTAGACCTCGCGGGCGAGCGCCGCCAGGTCCACGGGCTCGCGGTGCAGGTCGAAGCGTCCCTCGTCCGCCCGCGCCAGCGTCAGCAGGCTCTCCACGAGGTCGGCCATGCGGGTGATCTCCTGGAGCGCCTCCTCCAGGTGCACGAGCTGGTCGGTCTCGCCGTAGCGCGGCGACATGGCGCGCTCGACGTCGGCGCGCAGCACCGTGAGCGGCGTCTTGAGCTCGTGGCTCGCGTCCGCGGTGAAGCGGCGCAGCGCGCCGAACGACACCTCGAGGCGACCGAGCATCTCGTTCAGGGTCGCGCCGAGGCGCGAGAGCTCGTCGCCGGTCTGCTCGACGGCGAGGCGCCGGTGGAGGCTGCGCCCGTCCGTGATGGCCTCGACCTCGTTGATCATCCGGTCCACCGGCTCGAGCGCGCGCCCGGCGATGAAGTACGCGCCGGCCATCGACGCGAGGAGGATGAAGGGCGCGATGAAGAGCATCGAGCCGAGCAGCTCCTGCGGGGCGTGCTCGGCGTCCCGGGTGCTGACCGCGCTGACGATGCGGACGACGGGCGTCTGCGCGTCGGTGTCGCGGATGGCCCCGACGAGCACCTGGTCGGCGCGGAGCTTGAGCCAGCGCGCGGGTGCGGACGCCGGCTGGTGGATGGCGGCGATGCTCAGCGAGTCGCGGTCCGTGTCGCCGAGCGCCTGCACGGGCCGCGAGAAGTAGATGGGCCGGTCGTTCGCGTCGAAGAGCAGGACGTAGCCGTCGATCGTGTCCAGCAGCTCGCGCAGGCGGCGCGTGATGATCGGGCCGATCGAGCCTTCCTTCTCCTGGGTGATCGGCTCGCCGCCCTGCGCCGCCTGGTGGATGACGTTGTGGACGAACTTCGCGCGCGTGAAGACCTCCTGCTCGGCGTCGCGGTACGCGTCCTCGCGGCGCGCGGCGTAGAGCGCCACCGCGAACGCGGCCATCGTCCCGATGAGGGCGCCGGCGTACGCGGTCGTGAGCTTGGAGCGGATCGAGGCCATGGGGCTCAGCCCTTGATGACGTACCCGACGCCGCGGACGGTGTGGATCAGCTTCTTTTCGTGCTGGGCGTCCACCTTCTTGCGCAGGTGGTTGATCACCACGTCCACGATGTTCGTGCCCGGGTCGAAGTGGTACCCCCAGGCGTACTCGGTGATCAGCGTCCGGCTCATGACGCGGCCCGCGTGGCGCATGAGGTACTCCAGCACCGCGTACTCCTTCGGCGTCAGATCGATCGGCTCGCCGCTGCGGCGCACCTCGCGCGTGCCCTGGTCGAGCTCGAGCTCCGCGACGCGCAGCACCGGGGAGGCGATCGCGCGCGGGCGGCGGGCGAGCGCCTCCACGCGCGCGAGGAGCTCCTCGAAGGCGAAGGGCTTCGTGACGTAGTCGTCCGCGCCCGCGCGGAGGGTCTTCACCTTCGCGTCCACCGCGTCCTGCGCCGTGAGGACGAGCACCGGCCGCTCGAAGCCCCGCGCGCGGAGTGAGTTCAGCACGTCGAGGCCGGACTTGCCGGGGAGGCGCATGTCGAGGATCACGAGGTCGTACGCCTCCGAGCCCGCGCGGCGCTCCCCCTCCTCGCCGTCCGCGACGAGGTCCACCCCCCACCGCTGCTCCTCGAGCCCGCGCTTGACGAACTGGCCGACGGTCGGGTCGTCCTCGATGACCAGGATCTTCATTCGGCGAAGTTACAGCCGGGAGCCGGGGATAGGGAGCAGGGAGCAGGGGCGACCCGGAGGGGTCTGCCGCTGCTCCCTGCTCCCCGCTCGCCGCGCCCTGCTCCCTGCTCTAGCGCGGGCGTTCGAACCCGTACTCGCGGATCTTCCGGTACAGCGTCTTCGACGAGATGCCGAGGATGCTGGCGGCGCGGCCCTGGTGCCAGTGCGTGTCCCTGAGGACCTGCTCGATGTGACGGCGCTCGAGCTCGGCCAGCGAGGGCGCCGGGCCG
>JBJMNJ010000222.1:0-6025 GCA_045804325.1 Gemmatimonadaceae bacterium | reverse complement strand
CGACCTCTCGGCCCGTGTTCTTGTACTTGCCATCCCAGTACGCCTCGTACGGCGCGCACGGGAGCAGCACGTTCACGATCGGGCGGCCACCCTCGACGGTCCCCACGGAGCCCTTGAGCACCGGCATGGCCACTTCCTGCGCCAGCAGATTGTAGATCCGAAGCGTGACCCGGTAGAGCTTTCCGGGCTGCTGGGCGCATCTCGTGGAGTCGCCGACGACGAACGGAATCGTCGTCTCGGGATTGAAGGGGTTCGGGTAGTTCTGGCCCAGGCTGAACCCCTTGGACCGTTCGCGGCTCGGAACCGGCGTCTCACCTTGCGTGCCGGTCTGGGCCTGCGTCGAACGTGGCATGAACGCACTGCAGGCAAGC
Source organism: Gemmatimonadaceae bacterium (assembly GCA_045804325.1). Lineage (GTDB taxonomy): Bacteria > Gemmatimonadota > Gemmatimonadetes > Gemmatimonadales > Gemmatimonadaceae > JBJMNJ01. The sequence goes on along the minus strand of JBJMNJ010000222.1, from coordinate 5,654 downwards.
ACCAAGACCAGTGCTGCCCACCACTGCTTCATGTGTTTCTCCGCTGACAGAAAGAATGCGCTAGGCTAAGACTCCTTAATCATTTGCGAGTTGACGGTTTCCCTCTCGGCGCGAACATAGGCCCCGGTCGGAGGGCTGTCAAGCAAGCGACTCCGACCTACGCGAACTGCGTGCCGACGAGCACTCGTCCGTTGGAACGACGCTCCGTGACCCCCCGCCGGTCGCAGTACTCGAGGAGCGGAATCAGATATTTACGCGACACGCCCAGCAGCTCGCGGAGCTCCGCCGGCCCGTACTCCCGACCGGCCTCCATCCCGGCCCCCACCAGTGCGACCAGCGCGTCGAGCACTCCGGCGTCGTAGTACCGATCGGGCTCCACCTGCACCAGGCGGCCGTCGCGCTCGAGGAGGCGCAGCAACGGTGCCGCGGTCCGGCCGACCTCGGCGGTGAGTTCGGTCACACTGGGGGGCTCCCGCCCGGCCGCGCGGAGGCGGTCGGCGAGTCGCTCGAGGATTAGACGCTCCTCATCCGACGGCCTCGGGGTCCACCCGCGGCGCATGACCAGCCCGCCGCGCACCTCGAGGTCGCCCGCCTCGACCGCCGTGCGCAGCGCTGCCTCCGCGAGCTCGGCCGGGGCGCCGAGGCGCGAGCGGACGAACTGCAGCGACGTGCCGGGCTCCAGTGGCTGCTCGCGGTGCGACTCGTCGACGAGCGCGACGACGCGCGCGGCGAGTCCCGCCGCGCTGCCCGCCGCGAAGACGCGCGGCCCGAGCACGCGCGCGCCGGCCGCCGCGACGACCGCGTCCACCACGCCCGGCGGGACGCCGAGGCGGATCGGCAGCGTGGCGCGCTCGAGGCCCGCGTGGGCGGCCTCCTCGAGGAAGATCGCGAGCGTCTCCGCGGGAGTGCGGGCCTCCGCGGGCAGCGGGCGCGCCCGCCGGTGCGTCGGGAGCGGGTCCACGACCACGCCGCCGCCCACGGTCGCCACGGGCGACGCGGTACGCAGCACGAACCGGTCGCCGGCGCGCGCCACGACCGGCTCGTCGAGCACGATGCGCGCGCCCTTGCGCCCACCAGGCTCCAGCGCGCCGCCCGCGGTCACCACCCGCGCGCCGACGTCCGCGGTGCCGAGGTGGAAGCGGACGCGCGTGCGGGGACGGAGCGCCTGCGGCGCGTCCTCGAGGAGGACGACGTCGGCGCGGAGCGACCGCGTGGCCGCCCACGGCGCGTCGGCCGCGACGAGCGTCGAGCCGCGCGGCACGTCCGCCACCTCGAGCCCCGCGAGCGCGATGGCCGCCCGGCCGCCCGGCAGCGCGGCGTCCGCGGCCGAGCCGAACGCCTGGACGCCGCGCACCCGCGCCTCGCGTCCGCCCGGGAGCACGCGCACGACCGCGTCGCGGCGCACGCTGCCGCTCCACACGGTGCCCGTGGCGACGGTGCCCGCGCCGCGCACGCTGAAGGCGCGATCCACGGGAAGCCGGAACAGGTCGGCCGCCTCGCGCGCGGGGAGCGAGCGCGCCGCCGCCGCGAGCGCGTCGCGCAGCTCGCCGATCCCCGCGCCGGTCGCGGCCGACACGGGCACGATGGGCGCTGAGCCGAGGGGACTCCCGCGCATCGTCTCGCGCACGTCCTCCACCACGAGCGCGAGCCACTCGTCGTCCACCAGGTCGCGCTTGCTCAGCGCCACCACGCCGCCGCGGATGCCGAGCAGCGAGAGGATGGCGAGGTGCTCGCGCGTCTGCGGCATCACGCCCTCGTCGGCGGCGATCACGAGCAGCGCCAGGTCGATCCCCGACGCGCCGGCGAGCATGGTGCGGACGAACGCCTCGTGTCCCGGCACGTCCACGACGCCGGCGGTGCCGACGCCGTCGAGCGCGAGCGGCGCGAACCCGAGCTCGATGGTGATCCCGCGGCGCTTCTCCTCGGGCAGCCGGTCGGTGTCGATGCCCGTGAGGGCCGCGACGAGCCGCGTCTTGCCGTGATCGATGTGCCCCGCCGTCCCGACGATCACAGCGACCGCTCCCACGCCGCGTACGCCCGGAGCGGGCGCTCGTCCGAGAGGTGCTCGCGGAGGAACTCGCGGAGCAGCCGCTGGTGGGCGCGCGCCGACGCGTCGTCGCCGAGCGCGACGCGGCGCCCGCCGATCCACGCGCGAAGCGCGGCGCGCGCCTCCGCCGGCAGCGCGCGGCTGCCGGCATGCAGTCGCCGGCAGCGGTCGCAGAGCGCGCCGCCGGCCGGGTGGCTGAACGCGACCGTCGCCGCCGGGTCGAGCGGCGCACGGCAGCTCGCGCACTCGTCGAGCGACGGCGCGAAGCCGAGCTCCGCGACGATGCGCCACATCCCGGCGAGCCCCGCCTCCTGCGCGCCGCCGGGCGCGGCGCCCGCGATTCCGTCCAGTGCGCCGCGAATCGCGTCGAACAGCTCGGGGTGCGCGTCGTCGCGCACGAACCGCAGCGCGAGCTCCGCGACCGCGGACGCGGCGGTGAACCGGTCGAGGTCCGTCCCGAGCTCGGGCCGCGATCGCGTCACGTCGAGCGCCGCGAGCGTGTTCAGCTCGCGTCCCGACTTGGTGTAGATCTGCGCGGAGCCCTCGGCGAACAGATCGAGGGCCGTCCCGAAGCGGCGCGCGGACCGCCGCGCGCCGCGCGCGAGCACCGACTGCATTCCGGCCTCGCGCGTGGCGAGGCGGAAGATGCGCGAGGTCTCGAGGTAGTCGAACGCGTGGAGGACGACGGCTTCGGTGACGAGGAGGGGCACGAAGAGCAAGGTAACCAGGGAGCAGGAAGCCGGGAGCAGGGGTTCATGGTTCCCCGCTCCCTGCTCCCTGCCTCACCGCAGCAACGTCAGATCCACCGCCCCCTGCCCCGCCGCGCCGTTGCGGATCTCGTCGCCGTCGGGGGTGAAGACGTAGACGCGCGCGGCGGCGAGCGCGCCGTTCTCGACGCAGTACACCGTGCCGTCGGCGTCGGCGGAGGCGGACGCGCAGGCCGCGTCGCCGCCGGCCGCCTTCGCGAGACGCAGATACTGCTGCCCCGTCGCGCGCGTGCCCGTGAACGCCATGGTCTCCGGATCGACCGCGTACACGCGGAGCGTGAACGTGGTGAGGTTCTCGTACGCGACGACGTAGAGGCGGCCGTCGAGGCCGACGCGCATTCCCGCGCCCCAGGTGCCTGCCGGCATCTGCAGCACGGAGACGACCTCGCCAGTGGACGGGATCACCTGCGCGATGGCGCCCGGCACCGTCACCTGCCCGGTGGCGAAGTTCGCGACGCCGGTGGACGCCACGAAGATGTAGCCGCCGAGCTCCGTCGCGGAGGTGCCGCTCCCCTGCACCCGGCTCCCGAGGTCGATGGTGTCCCGCCCCTGGGCGGAGGCGACGCGGATGAGGCGCGCCGGGCCGAGGACCGCGTAGTCGGTGGAGCAGCGCGAGTTCGCGTCCACCGACCACAGGTCGTCGCCGACGAGCACCGCATCGTTGGGGCAGACGCCCGCGCCGCCGATGCGCGTGATCGTCGGCGCGGCATTGCCGCCGGGCACGGAGACCACCGCGACCTCGCCCGCGTCGCGCAGCGCGACGGCGAAGCGCGCGTTGCCGGTGCCGCGGAGGAACTCGACGCCGGAGGGGTTGCTCCCCGCGGGGAGCTGCACGGTGCGCGTCGCCGTGGTGGCGAGGTCCACGATGTAGAGCTTGTCGCCGGCGCCCTTGCTCGACGCGGCGGCGACCGTGTCCCCCTGCACCGTGAAGGCGCCGGCGTCGAAGTCGCTGCCGAGGTCCACGAAGCTCGCCTGTACGAGCGCGGTGTCGAGCGTCGTCACGCCCGGCCGGCCGAAGCCGTTCAGGACGGTGACGCCGCGCGCCAGCTCGGCGCCGGGCTCGGTCGGGTCCTCGCCCGTGCAGCCGAGGAGCGCGAGGGCGAGGAGGGCGGCGCGCACGGCGCGGCCGCGCGGGGAGGGGTCGGAGGCGCGGAGCGCGCGGTCGGAGGGCGACATCGGCATCATCACGGTGTGAGGGTCAGTCCGGCCGACCAGGTCCGGCCGGGGGACGGAAAGCGCTCGATCGATTCCCAGCGGACGTCGCCGAGGTTCTCGACGCCCGCGAAGAGCTGCGCGGAGTGTCCGAGAGCGGGAGCGCGCGTGCCGAGGTGCAGGGACGCGAGCGCGACGCCGGGCAGCTCCGTCTCGCGAGAGCGGGGCGCGCTGGCGAAGGGGCGCCGGCCCATGGCGCGCAGGGTCGCGGCCGCGGTGACCGGCCCGCGCCGCAGCGTGGCCGTCCCGCCGCCCGCGGCGTAGGGCGCGTATGGCGTGGGGATGACGAGGCCTCCGCCGTGCAGGCGCGCGTGATACCAGCCCGCCCAGGCCGACACGCCGGCGTGCTCGCCCTCGACGTTCGCGCGCGCCTCCGCGCCGGCGACGCGCTCGGTGCCGACGTTGGCGGGGCTCCAGTCGAAGTTGCCCGGAAACCAGATGATCGCGTCACGCGTGACGCGATGGAACGCGGCGCCCTCGAGGAGCGCGCCTCCCACGCGAGCGCGCGCGCCGAGCTCGGCGTCGAGGGCGACGCGCTCCGGTCGGAGGTCGCGTGCGGCGAGACGGCGCGGCGCGCCGAGATACAGGTCGTAGAGCGTCGGCGCGCGGAACGCCTGGGCCGCGCGCGCGAACGCCGTCACGCGCGCCGCGCGCTCGAGCCCGAGCGACCAGGAGGGGCGCGCCCCGGCGCGCTCGTACGCGTCGCCACGCACGCCGGCGCTCGCGAGCCAGCGCCCCGCGCGCCACTCGCGCGCCGCCGAGGCGAACGCGCGGCCGCGCAGGCGCGGCGCGACCGGCGCGCTGGAGCGCACGCCGAGCCGATCCACTCCGCCGCCGGCACGCACGGCCACGCCGCCCAGCGCGCGCGCGACCTCGCCGTCGACGGCGGCCGCGTCCGCGCGCGAGTCGCTCTGCGGGGTGCGCGCATCGTCGTAGCGCTGCTCCAGCGCGCGGGCGCCGAGCGAGATGGTCCAGGCGCCCGCCTGCGCGCCCGCCCTCAGGAGCGCGCGCCGCGTGCGACCGCGATCCGCGTCGTAGGCGCGCACGTTCATCGGCCCGACCAGCCCGCGCTCCGCGTCCGTCGCGAGGAAGAGCAGCTGGAGCGCGGGCCACGAGGCCGTCGCGAAGAGGGCGGCCCGGCGCTCGTCGTTGTTGACGCGCCGCTCGAGCGTGTCGCCGCCCGTGGCGGCCGCGCGGTTCACGAACGGAAAGTCGTTGCGCGCCTCGGCCCACGAGCCGCCCACGCGCAGACGTCCACCGAGCGCCTCGGCCGCGGCGGCGCCCTCGGCGAGACGCTCGCCGTACGACCCGGCGCGCAGCGCGAACAGCGGCCGGTCCGCGCTCGCGAGGGCGACGGTCCCGCCCACGGCGCCGGAGCCCGCACGCACCGCGTCGGCGCCGGGGAGTGCCGTCGCCGCGCCGACGGCGGCGAGCGGCAGGTCGGCGAGGTCGGCGATGCCCGTCGCGGGGTCGTTGAGGGCGAGGCCGTCGAGCGTCACGACCGTGTGCTCGGCGCGCCCGCCGCGCAGGGAGACCACGGCCGAGCCGCGCGCGCCGCGGGCACTCACGTACGGGAGACGCGCGACGGCGTCGGACACGGTGGCTGCGCCCGCCTCGCGCGCGCGCTC
>JBJMNJ010000221.1:0-2777 GCA_045804325.1 Gemmatimonadaceae bacterium | reverse complement strand
GAGGTCACGGTGGTCTGGATGCCGTCGACCTCGGAATCCTGGTCGACCACCTGCCAGAGGCCCAGGTTCGAGTCGAGCGTGATCCGCACCGGGCTCGCACCCGGCACGCGCACCGTCACCGGCACGAGCGTGCGGCCGTCGGCCGGGGCGGGCCGGCGCGGCACGGAGATCGCCAGGCCCTCGGGCGCGCGCGGCGCCGGTCCGGCCAGGAGGCCGGGCGTGCCGGGCGCGTCCGGCAGGTTCGAGTTGGCGGCATGGATCGAGCCGCGCGGCTCGAGGTGGAAGTAGGCGCCGTCGTCGCTTTGCGCGGCGGGCGCGCCGTCCCACGCGGGGCCCGAGAGGATGCGCGTCGCGCCCGGCAGGACGCTCGCGGCCGCGGTCGGCTGGCCGGTCGGGATGGCCGCCCGCACCTCGCCGAGCTCGCGGCGGGCATGCAGCTCGGAGATCATGGCGGGTTCGCAGCCGGCAAGCGCGAAGTCCGCGCGCACGAGCTCGCCCTGCTTCAGGTCGGCGAAGCGGCTGCCCGCGCCGCCGGCGTCGCGCGAGTCGAGCGCGACCGGACGTGCGCCGAGCGGCAGCGTCGCGCGGTCGAGCTTGACCGTGTGCAGGCGCGGGTCGACCGCCTCGAAGTGGTACTTGCCCTCGACGTCGGTGACCGCGGAGCGGCCGTCCTCGAGGTAGACGCGCACGCCCGGCACGCCGAGCTCGCCGCGCCGCTGCACGCCGTTCGAGTCGCAGTCGCAGTCCGCCCACACCTTGCCCGCGATCACGCCCTCGTCGGCGAAGACGCCGCCGCGGATCTCGACCTGCGCGGCCGCGGTGTTCGAGCGCATCGTCCCGTTCTCGGCGTAGGCGCGGTTGATGCCGTCGCCCAGCAGCGCCGAGGTCCCGACGAACGCGCGGTAGCGCAGCGTGATCAGGCCGTTCGCCGGCACCGCACCGACCGCGAAGGAAAGTCCGGCGCCCGGCGCGCCCGCGGGATCGGCGACGGCGACGCCGTCGACGGTCGCGGTGCCCGGCGCGTAGCGGAACCCGACCGGCAGCGTGTCCTGCATGGTCACGCCCGGCACCGGCGACCCGCCCTGGTTGTGGAGCACGAGCGTGTAGCTGACGACGTCCGCCGGCTCGACGACCTGCGGCGCGGCGCTCTTCTCGAGCGCGAGCTGCGAGGCCGCACCGACCGGCGCGGGCAGGTCGCCGCCGCGGTCGTTGCCCGGGTTGTTGTCGCCCGGCGTCTGCGCGACGGCAGAGTTCTGGACGCTCGGGAACGCCGCCGGCCCGACCAGGACCGTCAGCGTGAAGACGGCGCTGTCGGCGGCCGCGAGCGGCGCGGCATAGGTCGCGGTGACGACGTTGCCCACGGCTCCGCCCGTCCAGCCCGCGCCCGAGAGCGCGGAGAAGGTCAGCCCGGCGTGCAGCGTGTCGACCACCGTGATCGCACCGGTCGTCGGCGCCGTGCCCACGTTGAGCACGGAGATCCGGTAGTTCCCCGGCTGGCCGACCGTGAACGAGCCCGCGTGGCTCTTGAACAGCGTCAGGTCGGGGGCGCCACCGACGGTCGTCGGGTCGAGCGCGCGGTCGTTGTCCGGGTCGAGGTCGCCCCCGGCCGAGACCACGGCGGTGTTGGTCGCCGCGGGCAACGCGGCGGCGCCGACCGTCACGTCGAGCGTGAAGCCCGCGCTGTCACCGGCGGCAATCGCTGAGGCGTGCGTCGCGGTGACGATGCCGCCGGCCGCAACGAACGACCAGCCCGCACCGCTCCCGGACGCAAAGCCGAGGCCGGCCGGCAGCGTGTCGACGACGGTGACGGTCCCGAGCGTGGGGAGCGAGCCCTCGTTGAACACGGCGATCCGGTACTGGCCCGGCTGGCCGACGGTGAAGCCCGCGGCGTGCGTCTTCTCGATCCGCACGTCCGGGGCGCCGGTGACGTTCGCCAGCACGAAGCTCATGTCGTTCGCCGGGTTCAGGTCGCCCGGCGTCGACACGTGCGCCGTGTCGGCGACCATCGGCAGCGCGAGCAATCCGACGCGGCAGGAAAGCGTGACCACGATGCTGTCGCCGGGCGCGAGCACGAGGCCGCTCGAGGCGGACACGCTGCCCGCCAGGTGGGCCACGATCCAGCCCGTCCCGTTGCCGGTGAGGAACGCCAGGCCGGCCGGCAGCAGGTTGCTCATCGAGATGGCGCCCGTCGTCGGGCCGACGCCCACGTTGGTGACGCTGGCCGTGTAGATCGCCTGACCGCCGAGCGTGAACGGAGAGCCTTGGGGCCGCAGCACGACCTGGAGGTCGGGCGCGGTCGAGATCACGACGGTGGGGTCGGCGGCGCGGTCGTTCGCCGCGTCGACGTCGCCCGCGGTGATCGCCACGGCGGTGTTGGTCACCGACGGCAGCGCGGCGGGACCGACCAGGGCGTCGAGGGTGAACGTCGCCGAGTCGCCCGGCGCGATCGGCCCGCCGTGCGTCGCGTCGACGATGCCCGCGGCCTCGACGAACGTCCAGCTCGCGCCGGCGCCGGTCAGCCAGGTGAGGCCGGCCGGCAGCGTGTCGCGCACGACCATGGTGGCCGGCGTCGGCAGCGACCCGATGTTGAACACGGTGATGCGGTACTGGCCGGTCTGGCCGACCGTGAAGTTCGCGGCATGCGACTTCTCGATGCGCACGTCGGGCGCGCTGGTGATCGCAGTGACCAGCGTGCTCGCGTCGTCGGAAGGGTCCGGGTCGCCCACGGTCGCGGCGCGCGCGGTGTTGACCACCGACGGGAACGCTGCGGCATCGAC
>JBJMNJ010000220.1:0-2523 GCA_045804325.1 Gemmatimonadaceae bacterium | reverse complement strand
GCGCGCCGCGCGCGAGGGACTCATCGGCGTGTCGACCACGAACGCGGATCCGCTCGTCATCCCCTTCGGCGGCCGCGACGCCGCCCTCGGCACGAACCCGATCGCCTTCGCCGCGCCCGTGCCCGGCGGCGAGGTGTTCTGCCTCGACATGGCCACGAGCCAGGTGGCCATCAACCGCATCTTCAACGCGCGCGACGACGGACGGGCGATTCCCGAGGGCTGGGGCGTGGACGCCGCGGGGCGCACGACGACGGACCCTGCCGCGGTGGCGGCCGCCGTGCCCCTGGGCGGCTACAAGGGCTACGGCCTCGCGATCATGGTCGAGATCCTCTCGGGGGTGTTGAGCGGCGCGGGCGTGGGCCACGGCGTCGCCCCGCTCTACGGCGATCGGGGCGCGCCGCAGGACGTCGGCCACATCCATCTCGCGCTGGACCCGGGCCCGCTCGTCGGCACGGACGCCTTCGCCGAGCGGCTCGGGGGCCTGCTGGCCTCGTTGTCCGCGAGCGTGCCGGGGGAGGGGAGCGAGGAGGTGCTCGTGCCCGGGGAGCCGGAGGCGCGGGCCCTGCGGGAGCGGTCCGAGCACGGGATCCCGCTGCCGCCGTTCATGTGGAACGCGCTGCGGGAGGCGGGCGAGGCCCTGGGCGTCACGCCGCCGCCCGCTGCGGGTTTCTGAACCGCGCCCTCATGCGCGCCAGGCCACTGCCACCCTTCTTCACCGGGGTGGTTTCCGCCGGCCCGGCCGGGCGCGACGACGCCGATCGCGACGCCCGCGACACGGGCGCGGGGTGGCGGAGAAGACGGCGCAAGGCGGCTTGCCGTACCGTCCCCGCCATGGGTGAGGGCGGCAGCACGGCGTTCCCGCGGCTGGCGCCCGCCTCCGCTGCGGCGGCGTCGCTGCGCACGCGGCCCGCGCTGGACGACCGGCCGCCCGTCGGCATCGTCCACCTCGGAATCGGGGCCTTCGCCCGCGCGCACCAGGCGCTCCACACCGTCCGCGCGCTGGAGCACGAGCCCGGGCCGTGGGGGATCTGCGGCGTCGCGCCCCGGCGCCGGGCGGCGATCGATGCGCTCGCGCCCCAGGACGGGCTCTATGCCGTCGTGGAGCGCAGGGCGGACGGCGACACGGCCGAGGTGCTCGCGCTCCTGCGCGGCGTGATCCCCGGTGCGGAGGCGCCCGCGCGCATCGCCGATCCCGCGGTGCACGTGGTGACGCTCACCATCACGGAGCGCGGGTACCCGCGCGACGGCGCCGGCGGCCTCGCCGACGACGACGCGATCCGCGCCGACCTGGCCGGCGAGGCCGCGCCCGTCACGGCGCTCGGCCAGCTCACCCGCGGCCTCCAGGCGCGCATGGAGAACGGCGAGGCCGGCGGCATCACCGTGATCTCGTGCGACAACGTGCCACGCAACGGGCGCGTCCTGGAGCGGCTCGTGCAGGACTTCTGCGCCCGGCTTCCCGGCCGCGAAGGGGAGGCACTGACCGACTGGGTCAGCGCGCACGTGCGCTTCCCGTGCACGATGGTCGACCGCGTCGTCCCGACGCCGTCGCCGCGCGACCGCGAGACGGTCCGGCGGCTGCTGGCGGTCGACGACCACGCCGCGGTCGCGGGTGAGCCGTTCAGCCAGTGGGTGCTCGAGGACGCCTTCGCGGGCCCGCGCCCCGCATGGGAGCTCGGCGGCGTCCAGATCGTGGCCGACTCGGCGCCGTGGGAGCTGCTCAAGCTGCGGCTCCTGAACGCCTCCCACTGCGGGCTCGCATACCTCGGCGGCCCGCACGGGGCGACGACCGTGGAGGAGGCGCTGCGCCTCGACGCGGTCGCGGGCGCGGTTCGACACCTCCTCCTCGACGACCTCGCGCCCACGGTGCCCGCGCCGCCCGGTGTGAGCGTCGAGGGCTACGTGGAGGAGTTCCTGGCCCGCTTCGCCAACCCGCGACTCGGGCACCCGCTGCAGCAGATCGCCGCCGACGGCTCGGAGAAGCTCGCGGCGCGGATCTTTCCCGCGGCTCGCGAGCGGCTGCGCGCGGGCGAGGAGCCGCACTGGATCGCCCTCGTGGTCGCGGCCTGGGCGCGCCACGTCGACGGCGGGCCCGGCCCCGAGGTGCGGGACGCGCACGCGCCGCGCCTGCGCGAGGCGCTGGTGAGCGCGGACGGGGCTTCGCCCGAGCGGCGCGCCGCGGCCTTCCTCGGCGTACGCGAGGTGTTCGGCGAGGAGCTCGGAGAGTCGCCCGTCTTCCGCGCGCTCGTCGCGGACGGGCTCGCGCGGCTCGACGCCGGCGAGCCGGAGTCCTGAGCCACCGCCCGCCCGCCGGGCGGCGTGGCGGTCAGTTCGCCAGGGCCGTCCGCGAAGCGGCGAGCGCGGCTTCGATCCCCGCCCCGTCCACGTCCAGGTGTGTGACCGCCCGGACGGTGTGCGCGTCGAGCGCACCCATGCGCACCCCGTGCTCGAGCAGCGTCGCGCAGAAGGCAAGGGCGTCGGGAACGCGGAACACGACGATGTTCGTCTCGACCGCTCTCGCATCGA
>JBJMNJ010000219.1:0-11132 GCA_045804325.1 Gemmatimonadaceae bacterium | reverse complement strand
GCCGCACGCTCACGAACAACGAGTGATTCTCGCGGGAGGCGATGGAGAGGCGACGCCGAGCCTGCGCGCCTGCAGCGGAACGCCCCATGCTCATGAGCGGGTGATTCTCGCGCGAGACGATGGATGGCTGCGACCGAGCCTGGTGGCTGGATAGCCAGGGCGATCCAGTGCTGAACCCCATTCGCTCAGAGGTCCGCTCATGGCTCTCGTCTTTCCGGTCGCCGCTCGGGAGCAGTTGGTAGGCTCCGCCGTGCTGCTCGCGCAGCACGCGGACCATCTCCTGTTCTGTACGGCGCTCCACATCATCGGAGAGTTCGACGACATCCGAATCGCGGTCCCGCCGCACCAGGGGAACTGTGCGCTGCCGCAGACGTATCCGGTCTTCCAGACCCCTGCACTGGCGGCGCAGGTCGTGGCGAACAATCCGTTCGCCGACATCGTCATCCTCGCGGCGGAAGCGAAGACGGGGCCCAACACGCCGCTGCCGCGCATCGCCAGCGCGCCAGGCCAGATCGCCGTCGGGAGTGACATCGTGGTACTGGGCTACCCGTTCGCGCCCGTCGGCTCCTTCCTGGAGACGTGGAGTCCCGGATCGGTCGTCGCGCTCGCGCGGCGCCAGGTGCTGGAGGGTGTGACGGTCGACGAGCTGGTCCTCTCGATCCACGACCAGCCCGGCCTGTCGGGCGCGGCGGTCATCGGCCGGCAGGATGGCATCGTGCACGGCATTCTTCGCGGAGCCTTCTCGCCGCCGGAGGTCATGCGCGTCGGCCACATCCCGATCGCCACCGATCTCTCCCTCACCGTCGCGACCAGCGGGCACTACCTCCACGACATGCTCCGGACGGCGAAGGAGGCCCTCGGAGTGCCAGCATGAACCAGCTACTCGAGGGAATCGACGCGGCCGACCTGCTCGGGCACATGCCGTCGAACGTGCGGACCTCGCTCGAGACGCTGGAACGCGCCGGCACGGACTGGAATGCGGTGGGGAGCCTCCTCGCCGCGACGCCGACCGCCGGCGTGGCGCTCACCGGGACCGGGCAGTGGACCGCGTCCCTCTGGGACGCGGTGAAGTGGGAGTTCCGGAGCTTCCTGTGTACCGAGTCCGATCGATACGCGGAGCTCCGCCTGGAATGGGATGAGCTCAAGCGACAGTCACCGGCCCGCGCCGTCGGGTCGCTCGCGACGCTCATCGGCGCGCAGCTCGGCGTGGCCAGCGGCGTGATCGCTCCGCTGGTGACCTGGTTGTTCGTGGTCGCGCGGCGAATAGGGAAGGACGACGTGTGCCTGACGCTGTCCGCCACCGCACCGAGCGTTGGCTCCGTCCAGCCGCTCTCTCCCTTCGTGTAGGTCTCCATGCAGAGACGCTCTTCCTCGATCCGCCCGATTCAGCCCTTCGTCCCCTCGCCCCCACCGGGCGCGAGGACCGGCCGGTCGGGCGCGGGGCCGGTGTCCGTCGAGTGGGCGCGCTCCGACGCTTCCTCCGCAGACGGCCTCCTGCCGCCGCTGCCCATGCAGGCTCTCGGCACTCCCCCCGGCCGCCCGCCCGGTGTCACCCATCCGCCCCCGCGACTCGGCGGCCTCCGCGGATTCGGCGAGCCTCCCGAGATACGCCGACGGATTCCCGGCGCGGTGCGGGCCGCGCCCGGCGCGGCCGCCGTCACCGATCGCATACGAGGCGCGCTTCGCAAGGCGCAGCGAAAGCTCCTGGCCGCGCAGCAGAAGCTCCAGTCCAGCATCGCCGGGCTGCGCATCTAGCGCGCGGTCTCCGTCAGTGGGTGATCGTCACGCCCGCGATGTTGTCGTCGTCCTCGCCTTCCTCCCAGTCGAGCAGGTGGTGCGGGTCGATGCCGGCGAGGGCCGGCCTGCGCGGCACCGTCACCGTGATCGTCTGCTCGCCGGAGCGCACGCGGTGCATCTGGACGTAGAGCGGCGCGCCCAGCTCGTCGTGGCGCGGCCCCTCGCCGAAGACGCCGACCGGCACCCACTCGTCCATCGGCAGCTCGGTGACCACGCCCGCGCTGTCGTAGACCTGCTTGCGCGCCCGCACGCGAAGCGTCACCCGCCACGTGCCCGCGTCGACCCGCTTCGCCGTGGCGCGCCTCGTCTCGAGCTGCCAGAAGGTGTTCACCTCGAACAGGTCGTGCAGCAGGTGCCGTAGCGAGTCCGGCGTCACCGCCTGCAGCTCGCGGTAGAGGTCGAGCGTCGTCACCGGCGGAGCGCCGGGAGCGTCGCTCCGCTCCGTCAGCCGACGGATCGCGCCGTTCACGCGGTCCGCGCCCATGTACTCGCTCAGCGCATACATCGCGAAGGGGCCCCAGCGTCTCGCCATGTGCGGATCGAGCGCCCGGAGCAGCGGCTGGCCGCGGCGGATCGGCGCGTACGGGTAGGGCCGCCGCAGGAAGGCCATGAGCTGCCGGAGGTGCGCCTCGCCGCGCGACGTCTTCACGACCTGAATCCCCTCGTACGTCGCGAGCCCCTCGGCGAGGAACGGCAGGCCCTCGACGAGCGCATACGGCAGGCCCCACTGGTGCCCCATCTCGTGCGCCACCACCCAGTAGGGCATGTCGAGGCGCCCGTCCACGGGCGTCCAGAAGGGGAAGCTCTCCCCGTGCGTGACCATGCTGGCGTCGGCGTGCATCGAGTAGCCCGGGGCGCCGGGCTGCTCGACGATGGTGAGGTGGTCGTACGGGTACCGCCCGAACTGCGCGCTGTAGTAGTCCATCGACGCGCGCACGGCGCGCAGCGTGCGCTCCAGGTGCCCCGTGTGCGGCGGGTAGTGGTACATCCGGATCGTCACCGGCTGCCCCGAGCCCGTCGCCGGCGTCCACCGCTCCTCACGCACCGCGTAGCGGGCGGAGAAGAAGGACCACTCGCTCCCGATGGGCGCGCTCGTCGCGTAGTGGAAGTAGCGGCGGCCATGCTCGGTCCACGTCCGGCGAAGCGCGCCCGGTGCGACCGCCACCTGGTCCTCGCCCGTCCCCACCACCGCCTCGAACGCGATCCCCCCGCCGCGCGACGCGGGCTCGCGCCCCTCGACGTCGTAGAGCGAGCCGAGAATCGGGCGCGGCGCGAGCCCGTGCTCGCGTCGGGCGGCGGCGGTCAGGAGCTCGCGGGACCGCTGATAGCCGACGAGGGGGATCCACGTACCGCCGCTGAAGGCGCTGGCCTTCGCGGTCACCGAGCGGTCGGCGCCGCGGTCGTGGAACCCTCGAGGCCGCGCGCGCACGTCGAAGTCGAGCCGCAGCGAGTCGCCCGGCGCGAGCGGCCGATCGAGCACGTAGATCCGGTATCCGTGCTCTCGGTCGTCGAGCGCGAGCCGCGCCGTCCGACCGAAGGTGACCGCGCGCGTCTCGACGCCGCCGGGCGCCGTGACCACGTGAATCGAATCGATGGGCACCGCGCTCGCATTCACGAGGCGGTGCGTGCCGCGGATCTCCGCCGCCCGCCGCTCTGGAAAGATCTCGACGCGGAGGCTCGTCGCCGTCAGCCGCGGCTGCGGGACGTTCTCGTACCGCCGGTAGCGCCGCTCGTACCGCGCGCGGCGCTCCTCGATCTCGGCGCTGGAGTGGTACTCGTTGAGAACGTTGGTGTTGTAGAAGATGAACCCGCCTGACGAGAGCACGAGCGCCGCGGCGGCGGCGGCCGTCCAGGTCGTGGGACGCGTGAGACGGCGGCGCGCCTCGCGGAGCCGCGCGCCGACGCCCCCCTCCCTGCCGCGCACCCAGAGCAGCTTCGCCGCCACCGCGAGCAGCACCGCCCACGCGGCCCAGTACAGCTTGAACCAGGCCCAGGGCCCGAGCGACCCGCCGAAGCCGCGCATCTCCGTGTAGGACCACCCCGGGCCGCGTCCGTAGACGAGGAGGTTGTGCTCGATCTCGAGCAGCCTCGCCAGCACGGCCGTGAACGCGTAGGCCACGACCGCCACGAGGTGGCCGACGTACTTCTGGTCCACCAGCACGTGCACCACGACGGCGAGCACCGCGAAGAGCAGGTACTCGGGCAGCTGGAGCCCGAGCAGCACCTCGAGGTACAGCCCGATCTCGAAGTGCCGATACCCCAGGATCGCCTGGGCGACCATCCCCGCCGCGGTCAGGAGCGTCATGAAGAGCGCGAGCACGAGCCCGAGCCCGAGGACCTTGCCGAGCAGCGGGACCCAATCCGAGCCCGGCATCGCGTCGGTGATCTCGCCGAGCCCGGCGTCCCGCTCCCGCCACACCAGCTCGCCGGCGAAGAACACGATGGCGAGCGGAATGATCACCCACCGGCTCGGCGCCGCGGCCAGCTCGGCGGTGAGCCCGCCCGTCAGCTCCCTCAGGACGAGCGCGGTCCGGGGCGTGAGCGGGGTGCCGACCGCCACCATCTGATCGATCACCACGAGCACCGTCATCAGCGGGACGACCGACAGCAGCGCGCGGCCCGCCAGGCTCGACACGATGCTCCGGAACGACGTCCACGCGATGGCGAGCGTCTTCCGCGCGTCGATGGCGAGGCCGAACGACTGGACTGCGGAGATCTGCCGAGGGGCGCTGTGCTGTACTTCGCGAGCTGTCGTCCGCAGCGCGGAGTCCGCGCTCCGCAGTCGCAGGCGACTCCACCACGTGCTCTCGACTCGATGCTCGAACCGAAAGCGCAGGTAGGTGACCGCGAGCGTCGCCAGCCCGACGCCGACCCACAGGAGGCGGTTCGCGAGCACCGCGCCCTCCAGCTCGAGCAGACGCCAGCTCTTCTCGACCGTCGTCCACTGGTGCGACAGGTCTTCGAGGATGAAGCGCATGCCGACCGGGTCCAGCAGCCGCCCCAGCTCCCTCCGGAAGAGCAGGAGGGACGCGATGAAGACGGTCACGAACATGAGGAGCACGCTGCCGACGTAGCTCGACATGGCGCGGCCGCTCCGCAGCGCCAGCGCGAACTGGAGCGCCGTGGCGACGAAGGCGGTCGGCAGCGTCACGTACGCGTACGCCGTGAGATACGCAGCCGGCCGGAACGGCCCGATGAGCGCGGGAGCCACGCCGGGCAGGTACACGGCCAGCAGGATGCCCGCCTGCACGGCGAGCAGCAGCAGGGCGTTGAGCACGAGGGCGGCGAGGAATCGACCGCCGAGGTAGTCGGCCTTGCTGATGGGGAGGGTGTAGGTGAGCGGGTGCATGCCCGTCCCCACGTCCCGCGCCGCCGCGTCGCCGGCCACCGGCGGCGCGATCAGCAGCCACATCACGCTGCCGATCACCGTGGTCTTCGCGATCGAGAACGGCGAGTTGACGAAGAACTCGTCGTGGAGCGCCTCGGCGAGGGAGCTGTCTCTCGCCAGCAGGTACGCGATGACGAGGAGCACGACGAAGAAGAGCCAGGGCCAGGCGCGGCGCGCCTGGTAGGCGAGCTCGAAGCGGAAGATCGCCGGGAGCTTCACGCCACGACCTCGGCGTGCTGGCGGCGCCGACCGATGTGGCCACCCATCGTGCTGAAGTAGACGTCCTCGAGATCCGGCTCGGCCGGCTCGAAGTCGGGGGCGGGCGCGCCGTCGCTGTAGACGCGCACGAGGGTGCGCCCGGCGAGGAGCTTCGTGGAGATCACCGCGTGCTCGCGCGCCAGGTCGGCCAGCGCATCCTTCGCGATCACGCGGCGCCAGATGCGGCCGCGGAGGTCGTCGACCGCGCGCAGCGGCTCCGCCTCGAGGAGAATCTCGCCCTGGTCGATGATCGCCATGCGCGTGCACAGCTCGCTCACGTCCTCGACGATGTGCGTCGACAGGAGGACGACGCTGCTCTCGCCCAGCTCGGAGAGCAGGTTGAGGAAGCGCACGCGCTCGGCCGGATCCAGGCCCGCCGTCGGCTCGTCGACGATCATGAGCTTCGGGTTGCCCAGCAGCGCCACGGCGACGCCGAAGCGCTGCCGCATGCCGCCGGAGTAGCCGCCGAGCTTCTGCTTCCGCACCTCCCACAGGTTCACCTGTCGGAGCAGTGCCTCGACGACCTCCCGGCGCTCCCGCCGCTCGGCGATGCCCTCGAGCAGCGCGAAGTGATCGAGCAGCGCCTCCGCGCTCACCTTCGGGTAGACGCCGAACTCCTGCGGCAGGTAGCCGAGCGTGCGCCGGACCTTCTCCCTGTCCCGAACGACGTCGATGGCCGGTCCCGAGCCCGCCGAAGGGTCGCCGAGGCTGATGCTGCCCTCGTCCGGCTCCTGGAGCGTGGCGAGGATGCGCATCAGCGTGGACTTCCCGGCGCCGTTCGGGCCGAGGAGGCCATACATCCCGGCCGGGATCGTGAGGGTGACGTCCTTCAGCGCGTGCACGCCGTTGGGGTAGGTCTTGGAGACGCCTCGAATGTGCAACGTCACTGGTCGTTTCCCGTTAGGCGCGGTCGGAGCGCGCCGGCGGGACGCTCCGGGGGAAGGTCCGGGGCGCGTGCGAGCGCAGAGTGCTTTATAGTGTAAAGTACAGGGCGCCGGCGTGCAAGGTCCGCGCGGGGCTTCGGCCCGCGCGGCGCTGCGTCACCGCGACCTCGGCTCTACTCCACGCGCAGCGTCCGCGCCGGATCCACCAGCGCCGCGCGGCGCGCCGGCACCCACGTGGCCGCCGAGGCCACCGCCACGAGCACGAGCGCGATCACGGCCCCGATCAGGTAGGGGTTCGCCTGCGGCGCGATCACGTGCCCCTGCGACAGGCCGACCTTCAGCCCGGCGACGCTGAGCGGGAGCCCCAGCACCAGCGCCACGAGGCTCACCCGCACGCCCGACGCGAGGAACATCTGAGCCACGCGCATGGGATGCGCGCCCACCGCGATGCGAATGCCGATCTCGCGCGTGCGCTGGCGCACGGCGAGCGACACGACGCCGTACAGGCCCAGCGACGCCAGCGACAGCGCCAGCACACCGGCCACGGTCGCCATCGCCGCCTCGCGGAGCGTGGCCCGACGTGCCTGCGCGTTCGCCTGCGCGAGCGTGAGCATCGACGAGACCGGCAGCGACGGCGCCTCCGCGCGCACGAAGCGCCGCAGGTCGGGCACGAGCGGCTCGGCCGGCCCGCGCGTGCGCACCAGGATGCGGTCGCGCCGCCACTGCTTTCCATGCGCGGTGAACGCTCGCTTCATGCTGGAGCTCATCGAGGCACGCGTGGAGTACCCGCCCCACGACGTCACCGGCAGGCGGCGCGTCGCATCGTACACGCCGACCACCGTCATCGTCACCGAGTCCTGCCCGAGGCCGGGCAGGGCCGGCGACGCCAGCCTGCGTCCGACGGGGCTCGCGTCGCCCCAGAGCGTCCGCGCGAGGTCGCTTCCGATGACGACCGCATGGTCCGCCGCGGCGGTATCGGCGAGCGACACGTCGCGGCCCAGGACGATCGGGACGTCGAGCAGCGTGAGCCATCCGGGCGCCGCGCCCTCGAGGGACACGATCGTCGGCACGGAGTCCGCCCCCGCGGTCGGCGCCTGACGGTCCGGCGCGACGACCCGCCGCACGGCGAAGCCTTCGGCCTCGGGCACGGCGGCGAGAACCTCCGGCCGCTCGGCGATGCGGCGGACGAGCGGCTCGACGGCTTCGAGGCGCTGCCCCGGCGCGCCCGTGCCCACCAGCGGGCGGAACGCGACGGAGATGACGCGGCGGCTCATGTCGGGGGAGAGGGGCTGGTAGTCGGCGACCACCAGCGTGAGCAGCATGCCGAGCACCACGAGCAGGGGCTGCGAGAGCGCGATCTGCGCCACCACGAAGCCGCGCTGCAGCCGCGCGCGCCCCCCGGTGCCGGTGCCGGCGTCGCGCAGCGCGCGCGCGACGCCCCCGCGCGTCGCGTGCAGCGCGGGAGAGAGGCCGAAGAGGATTCCCGTGGCCACTGCGATGGCCAGCACGAAGGCGAAGGTGCCCAGGTCGGGGGCGAGGTCCACGCCGCTCGTGTCGGTCTTCGCCATCCACAGGAGCGCCCACCACGACAGCGTGAGCCCCACCGCGCCCCCCGCGAGCGCGAGCACGGTGGACTCCGTGACGAGCTGCCGCAGCAGCCGCAGGCGCGACGCGCCCAGCGAGAGCCGCACGGCGATCTCGTGGCGGCGCCCCACCGCGGCGGCCACCATGAGCGAGCTCACGTTCGTCCACGCGACGAGCAGGACGAGGAGCCCGATCGTCATCATGATCGTGAAGGCGATCACGGCCTCGCTCGTGTCGCTCCCGGGCGGCGGCGCGTGCATCTCGAGCACGTCGGCCGTCCGCGCCATTCCCACGCGCGCCGCCGAGTCGGGCAGCGCGGTCGCGACCACCTGCCGCGCGAGGGCGGCGGCCCGGTCGCGCGACACGTCGGGCGCGAGGCGCGCGAAGAGCGAGAGCGCCGCCTCGTCGGCCAACCAGCGGCGCGGAACGCGGACGACGGCGGCGCGCGCGCTCACCGGCATCCAGAGCGCCGGCTCGCCCATGCCCCGCTGCGCGCCCTGGAACCCCGGCGGCGCCACGCCGACGACGTGGACGGGGACCTCGTTCACGAGGATCGGCCGGCCCACGGCGGCGGCCGCGTCGCCGTAGCGCCGCTCGGCCGCCGCATGCGAGATGACGGCCGTCACGTCGGGCGCGTCGTCCGCGTACTGCCGGAATCCCTGGCCGGCGGCGAGCGTCACCCCCAGCGCGCGGAAGTAGTTCGGCGTCACGAACTGCGCGGCGACGCCGCGGGCGCCGGTGCTGTCCTCGCCGCCGAGCACCACCTCGTCCTCCGTCCACGCGGCGACGTCGTGGAAGATCTCGCGCCGCGCGGCGAGGGCGACGAGCTCCGGATGCGTGAAGCGCCGCGGCTGCCACCCGGCGGTGGCGGCGGGCCGCTCCCGCGTCCAGATCCGCGCGAGCGCGTCGTCGTCGGGCACGGCCGGCGGCGGGCGGAGGAACTGCGCCTGGAAGACGGAGAAGATCAGGACGTTGGCGCCGGTGCCGAGCGCGAGCACGGCGACGATGACGGCGGTCGTCGCCGTGTGGCGGCCGAAGTAGCGGAGCGCGAAGCGCACGTCGCCCGCCAGCGCGTCCAGCCAGCGTGCGCCGCGGGCGTCGCGCGCCTCCTCCTCGATCACGGTGGCGTTGCCGAACTCCCTCCGCGCGGCGATCCGCGCGTCGGCTTCGGACATCCCGCGAGCGATGAGACGCTCGGTCGCGCGCGCGAGGTGCTCGCGCATCTCCTCCTGCATCTCGCGCTCGAGCGAGCGGCGCGCGACGACGGCGCGCAGGCGGAGCGTGGCCCAGCGGAGCGGGTTCATCGGCGTCGCGTCAGGTGGTCTTGAGGATGGCGCCCAGGGCGCCGGAGAACCGCGCCCAGGTCTCGCGCTGCTCCGCGAGCTGCTTGCGGCCGGCGGCGGTGAGCGAGTAGACCTTGGCACGGCGCCCTCTGGGCGTGTCGCACCACTCGGCCTCGATCAGGCCGCGCTCCTCCAGGCGGTAGAGCGCGGGGTAGAGCGACCCCGCGTTCACCTGGAGGACGTCGCGGGACACGGCCTGGATGCGCAGGCTCAGGTCGTAGCCGTTCGTCGGCTCCGCGCGGAGGAGCTGGAGGACGATCAGCTCGAGGGTGCCCTGCAGGAGCGGCGCGGTCGCGTTCGGCACACTTCCACTCGACGGTCTAGTGGAGGGCCAATATGGGGCTTTCCACTAGACTGTCAAGTGGAAAGACGATCGCGCCGCCCCGGCGGGCCGTGCCGCTACTGCACGACGCCCCGGCGGAAGCGCGCCTCGCCGCTGTCAATGTAGGCGCGGTAGCCCTCGGGGTCGATGAACGGATCGGCCGGGCGCTTCGCGGTGTCGCGCGCGACGAACTTGCGGTAGCGGTCGAACAGTCGCGCGTGCGAGCTCACCCAGATGTCGGCGGGCAGGCTCCGCAGCACGCGGAACGTGCGCGCGAGGTCGGCCCGTTGCCCGGGGTACCGCGATCCCCCCAGCACCACCAGGCTGCAGGCGCTCACGACGTTCAGCACGCGCTCGCCGTCGCGGACGCGGAACGAGAACGTGGTGCAGCCGCGCGTGTGCCCGCCGGTGATGTGCGCGGCGATCGCGACCGGCCCGACGCGGATGGTGTCGCCGTCCCTGAGCCGGTGGTCGACGCGCGGGGCGGGATACCGGACGAGCCCGGACCAGACGAGGGCCCGCAGCGGCAGCAGGATGTCGGGGTCGTCGCCGCCGGCGGCGAGGGTGCGGGCGCTCGCCTCGCTGGCCCACAGCTCGGCGCCCGAGGCCCACTGCAGCGCCGCGAGCCCCCCCGCGTGGTCGAGGTGCGGCTCCGAGTTGAGCAGCACCTTCACGTCGCGGATGTCGAAGCCGAGCTTCGCGATGCTGGCCATGATCAGCGGCGGGGTGCCGGGATAGCCGCCGTCGATCAGCACGTGGCCCTCGGGCCCGACGACCAGGAAGGACGCGACGTCGTTCGCGCCGACGTAGTAGAAGTTGCCGGCGATGCGGAACGGCTCGGCGTACTTCTGCCCGCCGCGGTCCGAGCTGTCCTTCCACCTGGCGCCGAGGTACGCGACGAGGCAGGCGACGAGCCCCACCACGATCGGCCGCCGCTGTCGCCTGACGCGCTCGCGCCACGCGCCACTCATCGGCCGCGCCGGCGGGCGGCTTCCACCGCGACCACGTTGTCGGCGGCCTCCCGGTCGATCAGCCTGCGGTACGGATCGATGCCGGCGCGCGACGGCGCGCGCGGGACGGTGATGCGGATCGTCTGCCTGCCGCTGCGAATGCGGTGCTGCCGCAGGTGGAGCGGCGCGCCGAGGCCGCCGGCGTTCAGGAACCGCACGCGCTCGGCGGGATCGAGGGATGGGTCTTCGACAGGTCGCGTATGGTGAGCTGCACGGGATGGGTCCGGGAAGCGCGGCCGGAGTTCTGTGAAGTGCTTTGTATTGTAAAGCTATGGGGCCCGGAGCGCAATCTCCCACTGCCGTCCCGTGAACGTGTCGGGCTGGCGCGGCATCGATGCGCCCGTGCGGACGGTCAGAGGAACGGCGGCGTGATCAGCGTGAGGCCGATCGTCCACCCCTGGCCACGCCGGCCGTCGCCGAGGCGTGCGCCGTAGCTCAGGTCGAGCTGCACCCGCCCCGGTCGGGCGAAGGTGCGGAGCCCCGCCTGGTACTCGGCCGGCGCGTGCGCGCTGCCCTCCGCGCCGTACACCTCGCCGACCGCGTGCA
>JBJMNJ010000218.1:0-7189 GCA_045804325.1 Gemmatimonadaceae bacterium | reverse complement strand
GCGCGCGCCGACTTCGTGGAGACGCGCCCGGCGAGTCTGCACGCCCTGAAGGCAAACGTGGCTCGCCTCCGGGCACGGGAGCAGACGCGGATATTCAAGCGCGACGCGCTCCCCTTCGCCGCCGCGCTCGAGGAGGGCGCCTACGACCTCGCCTTCGCGGACCCGCCGTACGGCTCCCGCATGCTCGACCGGGTGATCGAGAGCTGGCAGCAGAAGCGCTTCGCGCCAGTCCTCGCGGTGGAGCACGCGCGGACGCACGAGCTCCCGTGGAAGGGCCAGCGGCGGGTGTTCGAGGATACGGCGGTGACGATCTACCGATCGTGAGTCGCGGGTCGTGTGGTGGGAGGCCACCGACCAACGACCACAGTCCACCCACACCGAGCCACAGGACCAACCCGGCCCGGTCCAGTGGCCCCGGCCGGTGGTCGGTAGTCGTTGGTCGGTGGCGAACGACCTCGACTCACGACCCTCATGGAGCCAGCGTCAGCCCCACCCGCACCGTCCGCGGCGCCCCCGGCATGATGTTGTTGTTCCCCTGGCTCGTCGCGTAGTACTCGGTGCCGAGCAGGTTCTCGACGTTCACCTGCGCCCGCAGTCCGAGGCCGAGCGGCACGTACGCGGCGGCGTCGAGGCGCGTGAAGCCCGGGAGCGTCACGGCGTTGTCGATCGCCGCGTACATGTCCGTCTGGTGCACGACGCCGAGGCCGGCGCCGAGCGCGCGCGTGATCTGCACGCGGTTCCAGAGCGAGACCGTCGTGCGCGGGACCAGGGGGACCGTGGCGCCCGCGCGCGCCGCCGAGGTGCGGCTGACGATCGTCGCGCGCTGCTGCGCCCAGCCGCCCGCCACCTGCCAGCGCGACGTCACCGCGCCCGTGACGTTGAGCTCGTAGCCCGCCGTCCGCTGGCGGCCCGTCTGCACGATCTTCGTGGCGTCGAGCGGGTCGGGGGCGGTCGTGTTCGTCCGGTCCACCCGATAGGCAGCGCCGGCGATCGACAGGTCGGCGCGCGGCTCCCACTTCACGCCCGCCTCGCGGTTCGCGAACCGCTCCGGCTCGAGCTGGCTCGTGCTCGTCGTGAGCGTCGTGAACTGGTCGCCGGACGCCGGCAGGTGCGACACGCTGTACGTCCCGTACACCGACACCGCCTCGGCCGGCTTCAGCACGAGCCCCGCGCGCGGCGACACCATGCGGTCCGTGCGACGGAGGCGGTCGCCCGTGCGGTCATTGTGGTACGAGAGCGCGAAGCGGTCCCACCGCAGGCCGACGATCGCCTGCACGAAGCGGCCGAGCGCGACCTGGTCCTGCGCGTAGCCCGAGAAGGCCTCCGCCGCCGCGCGGTTGTCCGCGTCCGTCGCGCTCTGGCGGAAGGTGACCGGCACGCTCACCGTCGGCGCGTCGAAGGGCGCCGAGTACGACGTGAGCGAGTCGTCGAAGTACCCCGTGCGCCGGTAATTGTCGGTGTGCTGCCGCCCCGCCTCGGCGCCCACCAGCAGCGTGTGCCGCACGCGGCCGCCGGCCTTCCACGTCAGGTCCGTCTGGTTGAAGACGTTGTGGCGGACGATCGCGTGGTTGTACGCGGAGAGGCTCACGCGCTCACCGGCTGCGTTGACCGCGCCGGGATAGGTGTTCTGGTAGAACTTGTCGTAGCTCGCGACGCGCGCGCGATTCCGGAAGAGCACGCCCTCGCTGCTGCCGCGCTCGATCGTCGCGCTCCCGGCGTGGACCACGGCGCGCGAGCGGTTGACGTCCGGGTTTCCGAAGAACGTCTCGATGTCCGCGTCCGACGGCCTCCCCTGGAACGAGGGGACGCCGCGGTCGACGGTGCGGCGGTCGGCGAAGTGCTCGTAGCCGGCGCGCACGACGGTGCCGCCGATGACGAGGGCGGCGGTCGGGTTGACGCCCTGGCGCTCGAGGCGCGCGTGGTCGCGGAAGCCGCCCGACCGCTCGGACATCGCGTTGAGGCGCCCCGCGACGATCCCCGCGACGGGGCCGCCCGCGTCGAGCGTCGCGCGCAGGTGGTCGTGGGAGCCGCCCTCGATCGCGAGGGCGCGCGTCGGCGCCCACTCGGCCTCCTTCGTGACGCGGTTCAGCACGCCGCCGCCGCCGCCGCGCCCGAACGCCATCGCGTTGGCGCCCTTGAGCGCCTCGACGCGCTCGACGTTGTACGTGTCGCGGAGGTACTGCGCGTCGTCGCGCACGCCGTCCACGAAGAAGTCCGCCGTCGTGCTCTGCCCGCGGATGGTCGGCGCGTCGCGGTGGCCCTCGCCGTGCCCCATCGTGACGCCGGGCACGTAGCGGACGACGTCGGCCATGCTCTGCATCGCCTGGTCGGCGATGAGCTCGCGGCCGAGCACCGTGACGGACTGCGGCGTGTCGCGGAGGGGCGTGTCGGTCTTCGTCGCGCTGGTGATGCGGCGCGCGCCGTAGCGGGAGCGGCGGGCGTCGCGCCGCGCCTCGATCTTCACGGTCGGGAGCGCCCTCGCGGAGTCGCGCCGGACGCTGTCGGCCGGGGCGTCGGCGCGGGTCTGGGCGCGGAGGTCGCGCGGCGCGGCGCAGGCGAGCGCGCACGCGAGGACGCAGGCCGCGCAGGCGCGCGGCGACGGACGGTGCATGTCCATGGGACTGTGGCGGTTTCGGCCAGTTGAGAACGATTCTCAACCACGGAACGGCCGCAGTCTACGCCTCAATCCCGAGCAAGTCAATCGGGATTCGAGTTGCGGACTGCGGACTGTGGACCGACGACCTCGGGCCGGCCAGTAGTGGCCTCCCGAGGGCTCTAGTCCGCAGCCCGCAGCCCGCAGTCCGCAGTCGTAGTCGCCAAACCGTGTGCCCCGCGACATATTCGCCAGCGGCACACCATCCTTCCCCATCCACCCGTTCGCGAGCGACTGGTGCAATCCACCGAGTACGACGCGATCGTCGTCGGCTCCGGCATCTCCGGCGGCTGGGCCGCCAAGGAGCTGACCGAGCGCGGGCTGCGCGTGCTCCTCCTGGAGCGCGGCAAGAACGTCGAGCACATCAAGGACTACGTCAACGCGACCAAGGGCCCGTGGGAGTACCCGCACCGCGGCGGGCGCACCAAGGCCATGGAAGCCGCGTACCCCGTCCTCAAGCGCGACTTCCCGCTCAACGAGAAGAACCTCGACTGGTGGGCGTCGGACAAGGACGCGCCCTACACCGAGGTGAAGCGCTTCGACTGGTACCGCGGCTACCAGGTGGGCGGGCGCTCCCTCATGTGGGGGCGCTGCAGCTTCCGCTGGAGCGACTACGACTTCGAGGCGAACGCGCGCGAGGGAGTCGGCACCGACTGGCCCATCCGCTACGCGGACGTCGCGCCCTGGTACTCGCACGTCGAGAAGTTCGCCGGGATCTCGGGGTCCATCGAGCACATGCCGCAGCTCCCCGACGGGGAGTTCCAGCCGCCCATGCCGCTGAACTGCGCCGAGGAGCTCGTGGCGGGGAAGCTATCGAAGCTGTACGAGGGGCGGCGCCGCATCATCCCGAGCCGCACGGCGAACCTCACCGCCCCGCTCCCCGGCCGCTACAAGTGCCAGTTCCGCGACGCGTGCTGGCTCGGCTGTCCCTACGGCGCGTACTTCAGCACCCAGTCGTCCACGCTCCCCGCGGCGGTGCGCACGGGGCGCCTGACGCTGAAGCCGTGGTCCCTCGTGAACGAGGTCCTGTACGACAAGGACCGGAAGCGCGCGACCGGCGTGCGCGTGCTCGACGCCATCACGATGCAGAGCACGGACTACCGGGCGAAGGTGGTCTTCCTCTGCGCGAGCGCCCTCAACTCGACGTGGCTGCTC
Source organism: Gemmatimonadaceae bacterium (assembly GCA_045804325.1). Classification (GTDB taxonomy): domain Bacteria; phylum Gemmatimonadota; class Gemmatimonadetes; order Gemmatimonadales; family Gemmatimonadaceae; genus JBJMNJ01. Next base: position 3,381 of record JBJMNJ010000218.1, on the reverse strand, counting down.
CTCCGCTCGGCCACCGACGTGTGGCCCGGCGGGCTCGGCTCGAGCAGCGGGGAGCTCGGGCACAACCTCATGGACCACCACTTCCGCGTCGGCGCGGAGGGACGCGTCGACGGGTTCGACGACAAGTACTACTACGGGCGCAAGCCGAACTCGCTCTACATCCCGCGCTACCGCAACCTCTTCGGCGACAAGCGCGAGTACCTCCGCGGCTTCGGCTACGAGGGCGCCGCGGGCCGCGCCGGCTGGTCGCGCGCCGTCGCGGAGCTCGGCGTGGGCGGCGGGTTCAAGGACCGCTTCGCCGAGCCGGGCGAGTGGTCCATCGGCGGCACCGCGTTCGGCGAGATGCTCCCGAGCCACGCCAACACGGTCACGCTCGACGGGTCGAAGAAGGACAAGTGGGGGCTCCCCGTCCTCAAGATCGACTGCGGCCACGGGGAGAACGAGCGGCTCATGCGGAAGGACATGGCGAGCGACCTCGCCGAGATGCTCGACGCGTGCGGGGTGAAGGACGTGCACACGTTCGAGGAGGAGTCCTTCCCCGGCATGGGGATCCACGAGATGGGCACGGCGCGCATGGGGCGGAGCCCGAACGTGTCCGTGCTCAACGGCCACAACCAGGTCTGGGACGCGCCGAACGTCTTCGTCACGGACGGCGCCTGCATGGCGTCCACGGCGTGCCAGAACCCGTCGCTGACGTACATGGCGCTCACGGCCCGCGCGGCGGCGTTCGCCGTCGACGAGCTGAAGCGCCGGAATCTGTAGAACGCCTAACGGGAGGGAGTGGTGCAGCGGACGACATACGACGCCATCGTCGTGGGCTCGGGGATCTCGGGCGGCTGGGCCGCGAAAGAGCTCACCGAGAAGGGGCTGCAGGTGCTGCTGCTCGAGCGCGGCAAGAACATCGAGCACATCACCGACTACGTGAACGCGACGAAGGCCCCGTACGAGTACCCCCACCGCGGCGGGCGCACGAAGGCGATGGAGGAGGCCTACCCCGTCCTCCGGCGCGACTACCCCCTGAACGAGAAGAACCTCGACTGGTGGGCGAGCGACAAGGACTCGCCGTACACCGAGGTGAAGCGCTTCGACTGGTACCGCGGCTACCACGTCGGCGGGCGGTCCTTGATGTGGGGCCGCCAGAGCTACCGCCACTCCGACATCGACTTCGAGGCGAACCTCAAGGAGGGCGTCGCGGTCGACTGGCCGATCCGCTACGCGGACGTCGCGCCGTGGTACGACTACGTGGAGCGCCACTCGGGCATCTCCGGGTCGCGGGAGGGGCTCGAGGTGCTCCCCGACGGCCAGTTCCAGCCGGCGATGCCGCTGAACTGCCAGGAGGAGACCGCCGCGCGGAAGCTGCAGGAGAACTTCGGCGGTCGGCGCCGCATCATCCCGGGCCGGACGGCGAACGCGACGCTGAAGCTCCCGCACCGCTACCCCTGCCAGTACCGCAACGCCTGCTGGCTCGGCTGCCCGTACGGCGGCTACTTCAGCACCCAGTCGTCCACGCTGCCGGCCGCGGCGGCCACGAAGCGCCTGACGCTGAAGCCGTTCGCGATCGCGACCGAGGTGCTCTACGACAAGGACGCCAAGCGCGCGACGGGCGGGCGCGTCATGGACGCGGTCACGCGCCGGACGACGGACTACCGGGCGAAGGTCGTCTTCCTCTGCGCGAGCGCCATCAACTCCACGTGGCTCCTCCTGCGCTCGGCGACCGACGTATGGCCGGAGGGGCTCGGGTCGAGCTCGGGCGAGCTCGGGCACAACCTGATGGACCACCACTTCCGGCTCGGCGCCTCGGGCAACCTGCCGGGGATGGAGGACAAGTACTACTACGGCCGGCGCCCCACGGGCTTCTACATCCCCCGCTACCGGAACGTCGGCGACGACAAGCGCGACTACCTGCGCGGCTTCGGCTACCAGGGCAGCGCGAGCCGCGACGGCTGGTCGCGCGCCGTGGCGGAGCTCGGCGTCGGCGGTGCGTTCAAGGACCGCATGGCGGAGCCCGGGCAGTGGGAGATGGGCGCGACGGCCTTCGGCGAGATGCTCCCGAATCACGCCAACACGGTCACGCTCGACGCCACCAAGACCGACAAGTGGGGCCTGCCGGTCCCGAAGATCGACTGCGCCATCGGCGAGAACGAGCGCCGCATGCGCAAGGACATGATGAACGACATGGCCGAGATGCTCGAGGCCGTGGGCGCCACGGACGTGCACGCGTACGAGAACGAGTACTTCCCCGGCATGGGCATCCACGAGATGGGCACGGCGCGCATGGGCCGCGACCCGAAGTCGTCGGTGCTCAACGGCAACAACCAGGTGTGGGACGCCCCGAACGTCTTCGTCACCGACGGGGCGTGCATGACCAGCGCGTCCTGCGTGAATCCCTCGCTCACCTACATGGCGCTCACCGCCCGCGCCGCGAGCTTCGCGGTCGACGAGCTGAAGCGCCGCAACCTCTGACCGCCGGCCAATGTCCATCAACGAATACCTCGACGGGTTGAACGAGGAGCAGCGGGAGGCGTTCGAGCTGATCGGGCGCCGCGACGCGATCGCGCGCGTGGTCGGCTTCCTCGGCGGCATCGCGCTCGTGGGCGGCGCGCGGGTGCTCCACGCCGCCGAGCGTGCGCAGGCCGCCCCGTCCCAGCCCCAGCCGGGGGCGTACCGCCAGGTCGGCCAGTTCACGCCGCGCGAGGTGGCCCTCCTCGACGACATCGCCGACACGATCCTCCCGACGACGGCGAAGTCGCCGGGCGCCAAGGCCGCCCGCACGGGCCCCTTCATGGCGCTCATGGTGACCGACAGCTACGAGGCGCGCGACCAGCAGCTCTTCCGCGACGGGCTCAAGGCGATCGACGACATGTCGCGCCGGGCGTACAAGGTCGGCTTCCGACAGGCCACGCCGCGCCAGCGCCTCGCGCTCGTCGAGGCGCTCGACCGCCAGCAGTACGAGTACACGCGCCGGCTCGAGGCCTTCCGGCGCGGCGGCGCGGAGGAGGAGCGGAAGGAGGCGGACAAGTTCCTCCCCGACCAGCGCTCGGAGAACGCGAAGACGGCGCCCGACGTGAACCCCGCGCCCGCGATCAGCGCCGACGCCCCCGCGCACTACTTCCGCATGATGAAGGAGCTCGCCCTGCTCGGCTTCTTCACGTCGCGGATCGGGATGGAGCGCGCACAGCGCTACGTCGAGAGCCCGGGGCGCTTCGACCCGTGCGTGCCGTACCGGAAGGGCGATCGGGCGTGGGCTCCTCACGCCTAACGGGCAACCACCGGCCGCCCGGCTCTCAGCCAGCTCGTCACCAGCGAAGAGCCACGAGCGCTGCTGAATGGCGACTGGCGACGGCTGCTGACGGGCTGGCGGGTCGGATGGCGAGAACCCCC
>JBJMNJ010000217.1:0-4885 GCA_045804325.1 Gemmatimonadaceae bacterium | reverse complement strand
CGCTGTATTTCCTGGCGCGCACCGCGGTGGGGCACTGAGACGAGACGCTCTCGGCCGTCGGCCGTCGGCCGATGAGCAGCCGAGGGCCGAGGGCCGAGGGCCGCGAGCCGCATCTACGAGCCATGCCTCCGAGACGAACCTCCCGAACCGAGCAGAGCGGCTCCTTGTTCGCCGACGCGGCGCGCGGCGCGCAGCCGCTCGCGGCGCGCATGCGGCCGGCCACGCTCGACGAGTTCGTGGGGCAGGAGCACCTCCTCGCGCCGGGGAAGCCGCTACGCGTCGCCGTCGAGCGCGGGCGTCCGGGGTCGATGATTCTCTGGGGCCCGCCCGGATCGGGGAAGACGACGCTCGCGCGCCTCATCGCGCGCACGACCGACAGCGTGTTCGTCCCGTTCAGCGCCGTGAGCGAGGGCGTGCCCCGGCTGCGCCAGATCGCGGGCGAGGCCTACGAGCGCCTCCAGGCCGGCGGCGCGAAGACCATACTCTTCGTCGACGAGATCCATCGCCTCAACAAGGCGCAGCAGGACAGCCTCCTCCCGCACGTCGAGGAGGGGACGGTCACGCTCGTCGGCGCCACGACCGAGAATCCGAGCTTCGAGGTGAACGGCGCGCTGCTCTCCCGGGCGCGCGTCTTCGTGCTCCAGCCCATTCCCGCGCCGGACATAGAATCGCTGCTCCGCCGCGCGCTGACGGACGAGGAGCGCGGGCTCGGCGCCATGCGCCTCGCTGCGGACGACGACGCCGTGCGCTTCATCGCCGAGGAGGCGGACGGCGACGCGCGGCGCGCGTTGACGGTGCTGGAGGCGGCGGCGGAGCACGTGGGCGACGGCGGCCGGATCGACGTCGAGGCCGCGCGCGAGGCGATGCAGCGGCGGTTCGCGCGCTACGACAAGGCGGGCGAGGAGCACTTCAACATGCTCTCCGCCTACCACAAGTCGCTCCGCGGGAGCGACCCGCAGGGCGCGCTGTACTGGATGGCGCGGATGATCGAGGGGGGCGAGGACCCGATGACGATCTTCCGGCGGGCGATCGCGATGGCGGCGGAGGACGTGGGCAACGCCGATCCGCGCGCCCTGATCCTCGCGGTGGCCGCCCGCGACGCGTTCCACATGCTCGGCCCCCCGGAGGGCTACCTTCCGCTCTCGCAGATGACGATCTATCTCGCGACGGCGCCGAAGTCGAACGGCGCGAAGGCGGCGCTGCACGCGGCGCTCGACGCGGCGCGGGAGACGCCCGCCGCGCCGGTGCCGCTCCACATCCGCAACGCGCCGACGCAGCTCATGAAGGAGCTGGGATACCACGAGGGCTACCGCTTCGCGCACGACTCGGAGGACGCGTACCTTCCGCAGGAGTACCTCCCCGACGAGCTGCGCGGCACGGAGTTCTACCGCCCGGGGCGGTTCGGCTACGAGCAGGAGATCGCGAAGCGCATGGCGTGGTGGCAGGGGATCCGCGACCGGGAGCGCGTCGACGGCGTAGACGCGGGCGGCGACGCGGGCGGCGACGCCGGCAAGGGCGGAGGCGCCGGAGGGCCCGGAGCGGGCGGGGCGGGGAACCCTCCGGCGTCGGCGGGATAGCACTACCGGAAGGCCGGGCCCGGCACGCCGCTCGCAACAGCGCGGCCGCGGACCCTCGCGCAGGACGAACCACATCGCTCGGAGACTGGCATGCGCAGGCTGATGATTGCCGCCGCGGCGGCGCTGGCGTTCGGGACGGCCGGGTGCGCGTCCCTCCTGAAGCAGAGCTTCGCGGAGCCCGCGGTGAGCTTCCGCGGGCTCTCGGTGCAGAGCCTCGGCCTCACCGGCGGCTCGCTGGAGGTGCAGCTCGGGGTGTACAACCCGAACGGCTACGACCTCAACGCGACGCGGCTCACGTACAACCTCATGCTGGACGAAGTGCAGTTCGGGTCCGGGGAGCTCAACGAGCAGCTCACCGTGCAGAAGAACGACACGACGGTCGTCCGCATCCCGATCGACTTCACGTACCGCGGCGTGGGCGAGGCCGGCCGGCAGCTGCTGAACACCGGCGCGGTCCGCTACCAGATCCGCGGCGACCTCACGGTCGGCACGCCGATCGGCAACTTCACCCGCCCCTACTCGGGGAGCGGGCGGTACACCCTCGGGGCGCACACGCGTTAGGCGCCCCGCCCCTCGCACGCCCCCGCGCCGCGCGGGGCACTCCGGAGAGACCGCCATCAGTCGCGAACCGATCCTCCTCACGCAGCCGATCGAGCGGGCGCTGCTCGTCGGGGCCACCAAGAAGGGCTCCGCGCAGCGCCACCACGTGGATGAGCACCTCGAGGAGCTCGCCCGCCTCACCGACACGGCCGGCGCCGTCGTGGTCGGCGAGCTGACCCAGGCGCTCGACCGCCCGAACCCGCGCACCTACCTCGGCAAGGGCAAGGTGGAGGAGCTCGAGCAGCTCATCAACGAGTCGCAGGCGACGCTCGTGATCTTCGACGACGAGCTGTCGCCCGCGCAGGCGAAGAACGTCGAGGACGCCGTCGGCAAGCGCGTGATGGACCGCGCGGAGCTGATCCTCGACATCTTCGCGACGCGCGCCCGAAGTGCGGAGGCGCGCATGCAGGTGGAGCTGGCCCAGCTCGAGTACCTGCTGCCGCGTCTGACGCGGATGTGGACCCACCTCGAGAAGTTCCGCGGCGGCATCGGCATGCGGGGCCCCGGCGAGACGCAGCTCGAGACGGACCGCCGCCTCGTGAGCCACCGCATCAAGGTGCTCCGCGAGCGCCTCGGCGAGGTGCAGAAGTCGCGGGAGGTGCAGCGGCAGGGGCGCGAGGGGACGTATCAGGCCACGCTCGTGGGGTACACGAACGCGGGCAAGTCGTCCATCCTGCGCGGCCTCTCCGGCGCGAGCGAGGTCTTCGTCGAGGACCGCCTGTTCGCGACGCTCGACCCGCTCACGCGCGAGGTCTCGCTCGGCGAGAACTACGGCGTGCTGCTGACGGACACGGTCGGCTTCATCCGCAAGCTGCCGCACAACCTCGTCGCGAGCTTCCGGGCGACGCTCGAGGAGACGCGGGAGGCGGACCTGCTGCTGCACGTGATCGACGCGAGCCACCCGAACTGGGAGGAGCAGCGGCACGTCGTCGAGCAGGTGCTCGCGGACCTCGGCGTGCGCGAGAAGCCGACGCTGTACGTCTTCAACAAGACGGACCTGCTCGACGCGGACGTCCTGCACGGCCTGCAGGAGCGCGTCTCCGAGCTCCACCCGAACTCCGTGTTCGTCTCGGCGAGCGCGCCGGACGGCCTGGAGCCGCTGCGGCGGGCGCTGCTCGCGCAGCGCCGGCGGGCGCGGCCCATCGCGGAGATCCGCGTCCCCGCCGGCAACGGGAAGCTGCTCGCCGAGGTGCACCGCGCGGGCGAGGTGATCGAGGAGCGGGTGGACGGGTTGGAGATGGTGCTGCGGGCGCGGATCGACGAGGCGACGGCGGGGCGGCTCCGGAGCGCGGGGGCGGGGGTGACTACCAACGGCGCGCCGCCGGCCTCGCGTGCTTGAGCGCGCCGCCGCTCTACCCAGACGAAGGCCGGCGACGCTGCTCGCGCGTGATCCCCGCGACGACCGCCGAGTGCGATTCGGCGGCCCGGCGTCCGGAGCACTCGGTGCTCGACAGCAGCCAGCTCCGCGAACGTTTCGGCATCCAGCTCCCCGATTGGCGGGAAGAGCTCGCGCTCGCGCTTGCGCCTCACGCGTCGCCGGGGAGTGGCGGGGGCGTCGGCGCCGCCACCTTGAGGTCGAGTGATCGCGCCCTTAAATAGCTAATCTCGTCACCGCGCCGCCCAGATCGCGTGGCCTAGCCCGCGGCGCGCTCGCCGGCGGGGCCGAGCACGTCGGCGATCCGGCGGCCGTGGCCGAGCGGGACCTTCGACGGGGCGTCTGGAAGGGGCGCCCCGGCGGCCGCGCCGGCGCCGGGCCCGGTCCGCGAGTTGTCGATGCCGTCGCCGACGAACGCGGAGTTCGACTACACCTCTCGCACCCCTAACGCTGTCCATGCGTCGTGCGCTCATCACCGGCATCACCGGTCAGGACGGATCGTATCTCGCCGAGCTGCTCCTGTCCAAGGGGTACGAGGTGCACGGCATCGTGCGTCGAGCTTCGACGTTCAACACCGAGCGGATCGACCACCTCTATCAGGACCCCCACGAGCCCGGCACGCGTCTCTTCCTGCATTACGGCGACCTTGCGGACTCGTCGGCCCTGCGGCGCATCCTGGAGGCGGTGCAGCCGGACGAGGTGTACCACCTCGGCGCGCAGTCACACGTACGCGTCTCGTTCGATGAGCCGGAGTACACGGCGGACGTGGTAGGCGTCGGCTCTCTCCGCCTCTTCGAGGCCGCCCGGGACGTCCAGCAGCGCACCGGCCGAGCGTTTCGAATCTACCAGGCCGGGAGCTCCGAGATGTTCGGCGCCGCGTCGCCGCCGCAGAGCGAGGGGACGGCGTTCCATCCGCGCAGCCCTTACGCGGTGAGCAAGGTGGCGGCGCACTGGTACGCGATCAACTACCGCGAGTCATACGGGCTGTTCATCTCGAACGGCATCCTGTTCAATCACGAGTCGCCGCGGCGCGGGATCCCGTTCGTGACACGGAAAATCACCCGAACCGCGGCGCGCATCCGGCACGGGCTCGAGAAGAAGCTCTACCTCGGCAACCTCGACGCCAAGCGCGACTGGGGCTTCGCCGGGGATTACGTGGAAGCGATGTGGCTGATGCTTCAGCAGGACAAACCGGACGACTACGTGGTCGCGACCGGCGAGGCGCACAGCGTCCGCGAGTTCGTCGAGCTCGCGTTCGGGCACGCGGGCCTCGACTGGGAGCGCCACGTCGCCACCGACCCGCGCTACTACCGGCCGGCGGAGGTCGACTACT
>JBJMNJ010000216.1:0-2517 GCA_045804325.1 Gemmatimonadaceae bacterium | reverse complement strand
GGCGGCGCGGCCGAGCGGCGCGTCGAGCGCGAGCGCGAGGAGCAGCGCCGCGGCGAGCGCGCGCAGCAGGGCCGCGACCGCCGCCGCCGCGCCGCGCCCGCGCGGGCCGGTGCCGTAGAGCACCGCCGCGAGGAGCACCCCGCCCGCGACGGCGATGAGCCAGGTCGTCACGCCAGGAAGTTACGGTGGAGACGCGCGGCGCGGAGCGTGCGGCCCGCGCGGCGGAATGTAGGAGCGCGAAGGGGCCCCGGTGACCCGGGGCCCCTTTCGGCGCGCACACCTTTCCGAAGACTTACACCGGCGTGCGCCCGGCGCTAGTTGCCTGCGCGCGCCCGCACGTCGAGCATCGAGAGCAGCTCGCTGCGCACGTTGGCGAAGCGCCCGCGCTCGCCGGCCGGGAGGGGCTCGCCTCCCTTCGTGCTCAGCGCCACGCGCGGGTCCTGCTGCACGCCGTTCACCAGCACCTCGAAGTGGAGGTGGGGCCCCGTCGACAGCCCGGTCGAGCCGACGTACGCGACGGTCTTCCCCATCTCGACGCGCACGCCCGAGCGGACGCCCGACGCGAAGCCGCGCAGGTGGCCGTAGCGCGTGACGAGGCCGCCGCGGTGGCGGATCTCGAGCGTGTTGCCGTAGCCGTGCGTCCACCCGGCCTTGATGACCACGCCGTCGCCGATGGCGCGGACCGGCGTGCCGGACGCCGCCGCGTAGTCGGTGCCCTTGTGGAACTTCCAGCGGCCCAGGATGGGGTGGAAGCGGCCGCCGAACACGCTGGAGATGCGGCGGAACTCGAGCGGCGCGCGGAGGAAGGACGCGCGCAGCGACTTGCCGTTCTGGTCGTAGTAGCCGCGGCTCCCGAGCTCGGAGCTCAGGTACTGGAAGGCGCCGAGCTCGGAGCCGGAGAGCGTGATCTTCGCGGCCAGCACGCGGCCGACCTTCGTCAGGCCGTTCGGCGCGACCTCGCGCTCGACGAGCACCTGGAACGCGTCCCCGACCTGCAGGTCGCGGCTCATGTCCACGCGATACTCGAAGATGTCGGCGAGCGTGTAGGCGAGATCGGCGCGCGCGGGGCGCGAGAACTCGGGCGCGCCGGCGTCGATCGCCTGGAAGAGCGACGAGCTGATGGTGCCGTGCACGGCGACCGTGTCGGTGTGCCAGGCCAGCTTCTCCTCACTCCCGACCCAGCCCCCCGGCGTGCGCTTGACACGCACGATGCGGTCGATGGAGGGGTGCATCTCGACCTCGGCCGGCATCGAGTCGGCGGGGCCGAAGACGGCGACCTCCATCCCGGCAGGGATGCGGCGGTCGTCGAGCGCGGCCTGGCGGATGACCTCCTGCGCGTGGACGTCGGGGACGCCGACGCGCTCGAGGAGTGCGGCGAGCGACTCGCCGCGCCCGAGCGTGTCCACCTGGCGCTTCCACGGCGCGGGGCGGTTGCTCTCGGGGCGCGCCACGATCTGCTCGGCCGCCTTCGGCGTCGCGGAGAGCGGGCGCATGGTGTAGACGGCCGCGAATGCGAGCAGCGCCACCACCCCGTAGGTGATGGCGCGCGCGGGGCGCCCGCGGGACGGCGTGTGGGGGCGCTCGGTGTCGGTCGGCATCAGTCCATCTGCCTCCGGATGAAGGTCGGGATCTCCATGTCGCTGAGATCCTGACCCCCGCGCTCGACCGGCGTGACGCTCGGGCGGCGCGGAATTTCGGTGACGGGCGGGCGGGGCGGCATCGCCCCGGCGTGGCCCGTGAGATTGGCGTGGCCGGGGTGGCCCGTATGGCCGTTCCCGCCGGGGGCGCGTACCGCGGCGGGCCGCGGGGCCGGGAACGGGATGACGGGGGCGCCGCGCGGGGCGACGACCGGCGCGGCCTCGACGACGCCGCCGGCGACCTGGCGGTCGAAGCCGGTGGCGATGACGGTGACGCGGATCTCGCCCTGCATCGCGGGCTCGTGCACCGCGCCGAAGATGATCTCCGCCTCGTCGCCGACGGCGTCGTGAATGATCTCGTTGATCTGGTGGACCTCGCCAAGCGTTAGGTCCGCTCCGCCGGTGATGTTCACGAGGACGCCCATGGCACCCGCGATCGACACGTTGTCGAGCAACGGGCTGGAGATCGCCTGCTGAGCGGCTTCCATCGCGCGGTTGTCGCCACGGCCGATGCCGGTACCCATGAGCGCGGAGCCGCCGTTGGACATGACGGTGCGCACGTCGGCGAAGTCGACGTTCACGAGACCCGTGACGCTGATCAGCGACGAGATGCCCTGCGTCGCGTGCAACAACACTTCGTCGGCTTTCTTGAGCGCATCCTGAAACGGAATGCCTTTGCCGACGACCGCGAGCAAACGCTCGTTCGGCACGACGATCATCGTGTCGACGCTTTTGCGCATGTCGGCGATGCCCTGCTCCGCCTGACGCATGCGTTTCCGCCCCTCGAAGAGGAACGGCTTGGTGACGATACCGACGGTGAGCGCGCCCTGCTCTTTCGCGAGCTCGGCGATCACCGGAGCGGCGCCCGTACCCGTACCAC
>JBJMNJ010000215.1:0-3234 GCA_045804325.1 Gemmatimonadaceae bacterium | reverse complement strand
ATCAGCGACCGCCGGCCGGAGGCCGGCCGAGAACCGACGAGCGGGGCGAAGCCCCGCGAAGTAGAGAAGGGGGTGACGAGGAGTCGTACGCGCAGAGGGGTAGAAAACCGCGCGGCGTCAGCCGCGCTCCCAAAACGGCGGCGGCTCTATCCCCAGCGCGCGCAGGTACACGTAGCCCTGCCCGCGGTGGTGGATCTCGTTGTCGATCACGTAGAGCAGCAGGTCGTACGCCCTTCCGGGGAACTGGCCGAACGCGACCATGTGCTCGCTCAGGCGCTCGGGCGTGATGCTCGCCCAGTACTCGGCGATGCGCTGCGTGCTCTCGTCCCAGCGGCGCAGGACCTCGGCCTTCGGCATCGCCGTGCGCTCGAACGTCGTCTCCCACTCGCCCGTGGCGATGCCGCGCGCCGTCGGCTCGGCCATGGACAGCATCTCGAGCGCGAGCTGCCCGAACGGGCGCATGCCGCCGATCGCGAACGTCCAGAGTTGCTCGTCCGGGTAGCGCTCGATCATGCGGCGCGTGAGCCGGCGGTGCCCCTGCCAGTGCTCGATGAGGGCGTCGAAGGGGATGACGGCGGCGGTGGCGGCGGCGCTGGACACGAGGACCTCGCAGTCTGACGGTGGGCCGAAGGTTCGGGCTTTCTTCGGCACCCGCAAGCTACGGGGAACTGGTGTTCATTCAAGGCCTCGCCGCCGCCGATCCCACGCGCTCCAGCGCCAGCCCCGGGGGCGCCAGCGCGTCGCCGAGCTCGAGCGCGCCGTCACGGAGCCGAAGCACGACCTCCGGGGGATCCTCCCCCTCCATCACCCACAGGGCCACGCGGAGCGCGAGCCCGAGCGAGTCGCGGCTGAACTCGACCCCCGAGAGCCCGTACCACACCTCGCCCTTCGCGTCGCGCAGGAGCACGTGCTCGACGGTTCCGCGGGGCGGCGCGTACTGGATCAACCCGGCCACGTCCTTGCGACCCGCGAGCTCCGGGAAGTCCGCCGCCTCGTCCTTCGAAGCGAAGGCCCCGTGCTCGCCGTTCGGGCCCGTCGCGAGCGAGTCCACGCCCTGCTGGACGAAGCGCAGCGTGCCGTCGTCGAGCGAGTAGAAGCGGTAGATGTCGGGCGTGTCGCTCGCCTCGGCGCCGCCGACCGTCATCGTGCGGAGGAAGCCGTTCGCGAACGCCGCCGTGTCGCCGGCGAGGTGCACCTCCCAGCGGGGTGCCCCCTCGCGCTCGCGGCCGGGCCAGCGCTGCACCGCGATGCCGCCCGGCGAGCCGCGCAGCGCTTCCCCGCAGCAGTCTCGGTAGACGCGGGTCCTCTCGATGCGGACGGCCACGGGGGTGCCGTCCGACGCGGCGACGACGGTGTCCTGCACCCACCGCCTCCACCGCTGTCCCGCCGAGTCGAACGTCGTCGCGCGGCCGACGACCTCGGCCGGGTCGCTGCGCGTCGCGCCGGCGCGCGCCGGGTCCGCGCGCGCCGTGTCCGCGCGAGGCGTGGGGCCGCGCTCGCGGCAGCCTGGGGCGCCGAGGAGCGCCAGGATCAACGCGAGGCGCGCCGTCATTGCGTCCACCGCACCCAGTCCACCAGCACGCGCGCCTCTCCCCGCCCGATGCGGTCCACCGTGCTCTGCGGCAGCCCGAGGTACGGCGTGCGCACGCCGTTGACCGCCGACGGGTAGCCGCCGCCGAGCGCGAGGTTGAGGATCACGTACTTCGCGCTGTCCATGATCGCGGCGGGCGGCCCGTACGCGCCGACGTCCGTGCGCTCCACGCGGTAGTACTCGGCGCCGTCCACCTTGAAGATTACGAAGGCCTGCGCCCACGACACCTCGTAGACGTGCCACGCGGTGACGTCCGTGGCGGGCGTGAGCGTGTCGCGGCGGACGAACGGCGTGTTGCCGGAGTAGCCGGGCCCGTGCAGCGCGGCGTTCACCCACGACGAGTCGCCGACGTTCTCCATGATGTCGATCTCGCCGGCGGCTGGCCACGAGCTCACGCCGAGGAGCCAGAAGGCGGGCCAGAGCCCCGCACCCGGCGGGAGCTTCATGCGCGCCGAGACGGTGCCGCGCGAGAACGTCTGCCGGCCGTGCAGGCGTCCCGAGGCGAAGTCGGACTTCCCGCCCGCGGCCCGCGCGCCGGGGTGGTAGCGCGCCTGGATCAGCAGCGCGCCGCCGGACGCGCCCTCGGCCTCGGCGCCGTGCACGATGCGCATCGTCGCCGTGTCGTCCACGTACTCCTGCACCTCGTTGTTGAACACCTGCCCGGTGTAGACCTCCCACCTGGCACGGTCGATGGCCGTGCCGTCGAACTCGTCGGCGAACACGGTCGCGGTGGGCGTGTTCGAGGGGGGGATCTCGGTGACGGGGCCGGTGCTGCCGGTCGAGCGGCCGCAGGCGACCACGAGAAGCACGATGGCAGGGAAGGCGAGGACGCGCATGGCCCGAATCTACCCGTCTCCTTGCTGACCGCACGCCCCGGAGTTAATTCCGCGCGACCCTTCGACAGAACGCCCCGCCATGCCCATGCGCCCCGACCCCGTCTCCCGCCGCACGATGCTCTCCGCCTCCGCCGCCGCGCTGGGCGCCGTCGCCGTGGGCGCGGTGCCGGCGGGGGCGGCGCCTTCCGCTGGCGCTCGGCGCGGGCGGTTGAAGCAATCGGTGTCGCGCTGGCCGTACAGCAAGATCCCGCTGCCGGAGTTCGCCCGCGCCTGCAAGGCGATGGGGCTCGCCGGCATCGACCTGCTCGGGCCCGACGACTGGGCGGTGGTGCGCGACGCGGGGCTCGTGCCGACGATGGGCTACCCGACGAGCCGCAACGACTTCATCCCCACCGGGTTCAACGACCGGAAGAACCACCCGATGCTCCTCAAGGAGCTCGAGGCGACGATCCCGCGCGCGGCGAAGGAGGGCGTGCCGAACGTCATCGCGATGTTCGGCAACCGCAAGGGGAAGAGCGACGCCGAGGGCGCGGCGAACTGCGTGGCGGGCCTGCGGCAGATCGCGCCGCTGGCCGAGGAGCACGGGGTGACGATCTGCGTGGAGCTGCTGAACAGCAAGGTGGACCACGGCGACTACCAGGGGGATCGCACGGCGTTCGGCACGGCGGTGACGCGCGCCGTGGGCTCGCCCCGCGTGAAGCTGCTCTACGACATCTATCACATGCAGATCATGGAAGGCGACGTGATCCGCACGCTGCGCGACAACCTCTCCGAGATCGCGCACTGCCACACCGGGGGCGTCCCGGG
>JBJMNJ010000214.1:0-21556 GCA_045804325.1 Gemmatimonadaceae bacterium | reverse complement strand
GGCGAGGAGGAAAGGGACTCAACGGACAAAATCTGAAAGACGAGGATTTTGTCGAGCACCTCTTCATTGCGTCCACGCACGACTTCATCCTGTTCTTCACGGACGATGGGCGCTGTTTCTCGATCAAGGTGCACGAGATTCCGCAGCTCGGTCGCGCGACGAAGGGGAAGCCGATCGTCAACCTGATCAACGTCACGCCGGACACGGTGGTGAAGGCGATCGTCCCGGTGCGCGAGTTCCGCGACGACCAGTCGCTGCTCTTCTGCACGCGGAACGGCACGGTCAAGAAGACGCGCCTCTCCGAGTACTCCAACCCGCGCTCGACCGGGATCAAGGCGATCAAGATCGAGAAGGACGACGAGCTCATCGACGTGCAGGTGACGGGCGGCACGAACGACGTCGTGCTGTCGACCAAGCACGGGCTCTCGCTCCGCTTCCACGAGCAGGACGTGCGCGACATGGGCCGCGACACGACCGGCGTGAAGGGCATCGAGCTGCGTCCCGGCGACGGGGTGGTCGGCATGGTCGTGGTGAAGCGCGAGGCCACTCTGCTCGTGGTCACCGAGCGGGGCATGGGCAAGTGCTCGCACATCGACGAGTACCGCGTCCAGAAGCGCGGCGGGAAGGGCATCCTCACCCTCAACCGGACTGAGAAGACCGGCGACGTCGTCACGATGATGGAGGTGCTCCCCGAGGACGAGATCATGATCATCACCCGCAAGGGGATCGTGATCCGGAGCTCGGTGGCGCAGATCCGCGTCACGGGCCGCAACGCCCAGGGCGTGCGCCTCGTCTCGCTCGACGACAAGGACCTCGTCACCGCCGTCGCCCGCGTCGTCCCGGACGACAAGGACACCGGCGACGTCGATGCGGCGGAGGTGGGGGCGGAGGACGGCGCCGGCGCCGAGAACGGGGACGACGAGGAGTAGGCTCCCTCGGTGCGATCTCCTCGAAGCGGGGGCGGCCACGTCGGCCGCCCCCGCGTCGCGTTCCGCGCCGCCTAACGCCGGCCGCGCTCCCGCCGCCCCCCGGCCGCGGCGGGCGGAGGCGGGCGCGCCCGTGACGGCGGGGCGCCCCGGATCGTTTCTCGGGAGATGACCGCCTCCACGCCTCCCACTCCCGAGCCCGCCGGCGTCCCGCGCATCGGCCGCCTCCTCGACCTCGCCGCCCTCGGCCTCCTCGCCGGCGGGGCCGCGCTCTACGGGCGGGCCTGGGCCGGCATGCGCGTCCTCCAGGATCGCACGGGCGCGAGCCCGAGCTTCGGCGCGGCGATGGCCGAGTTCGACCGGTGGTGGCGGCTCTCGCGCGTCGGGATCGTACTGCTCGGCGTGGGCGTGCTCGTCGGAGTCGGCGCCGCGGTGATCGCCGCGCGGCGCGCGCGCGCCGTCTAGCGGTGCTCCGACCGCCCTCCGGCGAGCCCGGGGCGGCGGTGCCGGCGGAGCCGGCGGGGCCCGCGGAGGTGCGACGCGCCCTGGACTACGTGCGTACGTGGACGACCATCGAGCTGCTCTGCGCGCTGCACCCGCACCGGCGTGACCACAGCGCGGCCGAGCGGCGCGCCGCGGCCCTGGCGCTCCGCGAGCGCGGCTTCCGGCGGCCGGCCGTGCTGGTGCTCTCGCTCCTGACCCTCCCCTCGGTGCGCGACGCGTGGGACGGCGGGGCGGGCGTGGCCGACGTGCTGCGCGGCTGGGCCGCGGTCGCCCTCGTCGCGACGGGCGTCGCCGCCCCGCTCGCCGCACGAACCGGCGACGCCCACCTCGTGCGTCGCGTCGTCGTGGGCGGCGCCGCCGTGAGCCTCGTGCTCTTCGCGCTGGCGCTGCTGGGCCGCCGGCGGCGCGGGCCCGCGCGGCGGCCGCGTTAGGACGAGGGCCGCACGTCAGGCCAACCCTCTTGCTGCCCGCCAGGGGCCGGTCTAGGTTGGGGCCGCCCTCCACCCGCCATCCGTTCCATGGCCGCCCCCACAGCCCCGGTGTTCCGGACGACGAGCGAGCTCTCGCGCGAGCTGGCCGAGACGCTCGCGAACGTCGCGGACGAGATGCACAACGACAGCGCCGAGCTGCAGCGGGACGTGCTCCTCTGGCAGCGCGGCATCCGCTTCGCCGCGGCGGGGCTCGGCGCAGTCGCCGCGCTGGCCATGGTCGCGGCGGGCTGGGCCGACGGCCCGCGGCTCGCGCGCGGTCCCGCGTGGGACGCCGCCCTCGGCGTGGCCGGCGCGTACCTCCTCTTCACGGCGCTCGTGGGCTGGTTCCTCGGCCACGGCTCGGGGCGCACGCTCCCGCCCCGCCTCCCCGCGCTGGTGCAGGTGGTGGACGTGCTCGTGGGCGCGGCGTACGTGCACTTCGTCGCGCCGCCCGCGCACGCCTACTTCGTCCTCCTCGTCGGGTTCCTCGTCCTCCAGCTCACCGTCTTCTACTTCGGGCGGGCGAGCGGCGCGGGCGTGGCGGCGGTGACGGGCGTCGCGTACGCGGCGCTCGCGTACGTCGTGCCGCCGCAGGTGCCCGGCGAGCGGCCCGCCGGCGTGACGGTCGCGGCGGCCGCCCTCGCCTTCGCGTTCGCGGCGGGCGTGCTGATCCAGACGCTCGGCGGCTTCCGCGACCGCATGCGGCAGCTGCGCGCGTTCTGCATGCGCGTGGAGCACGGCGACCTGTCCCAGGCGCCCGACTTCGCCACCGACCTCTATCCGGACGAGCTCACGCTGCTCGCGCGCAGCTTCGGCGCCATGCGCAACCGGCTGATCGAGCTGATCGGGACCGACCCGCTCACCGGGTGCCTGAACCGGCGCGCCTTCGAGATGCGGCTGTCGCGCGAGTGGCGGCAGGCGAAGCGCCGCGGCGCCACGCTCGCCGTGCTGGCGATCGACTGCGACCGGTTCAAGCCGATCAACGACACGCACGGCCACGCGGTGGGCGACGTCGTCCTCCAGGAGCTCGCCGAGATCATGCGCACGACGGGGCGCGAGACGGACGCGATCGCGCGCCTCGGCGGCGACGAGTTCGTCATCCTCCTGCCGGACACGGCGTGGCAGGGCGCGATGACGTTCGCGGAGCGCCTGCGCCGCAGCGTGGACGACCACCGCTTCTGCGGGGACCTCGCCCTGCACGTCTCGATCTCCGTCGGCCTCGCCCTGGCACGAGGGACGGAGGATGTGACGGGGAGGCATCTGCTCGAGGAAGCCGACCGCTCGCTGTACAAGGCGAAGAGCGGTGGGCGGAACAGGATCAGCGCCTGACGCCGAGCCGTTCGCGGCCTCCGGCCGCTCGCTCGGGGCTGCGATCTCCGCTGACGGCTGACGGCTGGCCGACGAACTGTTGATGGCTGACGGCGGCTCTCCAGCGGCTGGCCGTGACGCAGAACCCTCGGGAAGGCACCAGCGCGTCCCGGAGGGTTCAACGTCCCAGCCACCGGCGATCGGCCGCGGTCAGCCGTCAGCGGCGTTGGCAGCGCCTCGGCCGATGGCGCATATTCCAACCTTCGACCCGAACCCTTCCGCGGGAGCTCGATTGACGACGACGGCCGCTGCCAGCTCGCTGATTGGCCTCCAGGACCTGAGACGGGCCGCGGCGACCCTCAAGGGTGTCGCCGTCCGCACGCCGCTCCTCCCCTTCGACGCGCTCCGCGCGCCGGCGGGCGTCCAGATCTGGCTCAAGCCCGAGATGCTCCAGCGGGGCGGCGCGTTCAAGTTCCGCGGCGCGTACACGTACCTCTCCTGGATGGATGCCTCGGCGCGCACGCGCGGCGTCGTCGCGCCGAGCTCGGGGAACCACGCGCAGGCGGTGGCGATGGCGGCGCAGCTGTTCGGCGTGCCGTGCACCGTGGTGATGCCCACCACCGTGACGCCGGCCAAGCGCGCCGGCGCCGAGCGGCTCGGCGCGCGCGTGGAGCTGGCGGGCACGACGACGGCGGACCGCTACGAGCGCGCGCTCGAGATCGTGCGCGACACCGGCGCGGCGATGGTCCCGCCCTACGACGACCCCACGATCATCACGGGGCAGGGGACCGCGGGGCTCGAGATCGTGGAGGACATCCCGGACGTCGACACGGTCGTCGTGCCCGTCGGCGGCGGGGGGCTGAGCGCCGGCGCGGCCGCGGCGGTGAAGCTGCTCGCGCCGCGGGCGCGCGTGGTCGCGGTGGAGCCGACGTGCGCGCCGAAGCTCTCCCGCGCGCGCGCGGCCGGCGAGCCGGTGCGCATCGAGGGGAAGCCGGGGCTCGCGGACGGGCTGCTCGCGGTGCAGGTCGGCACGGTCCCCTTCGCCCACCACCAGGCGTACGTGGACGAGGTGGTGACGGTGGACGACGACGCGCTCCCCGCCGCCATGCGCCTGCTCCTCGACCGCGCCAAGCTCGTCGCCGAGCCGAGCGGCGCGATCACGGTGGCGGCGGTGATGACGGGTGCCGTGACTCCGCGCGGCCGGACGGTGCTGGTGCTGAGCGGCGGCAACATCGAGTGGGGCGGGCTCCAGGACGTGCTGGGGCGCGCGTGAGACCACCGGTGACCGGACGGACCTCCGCCCGCCCTCGCGCGGCGCACCCGTGCGCCCGGGGGGGGCGCACGAGGGTATGCCCATGAGCATGCGCTGTCCCGCGTGCGGCTCCGTCTACGCCGCCGAAGCGAAGTTCTGCCCGAAGGACGGCTCGCGCCTCCAGCCGAACACCGGCTCGCGGCCCGCGACGGCCGCCCCGAGTCCGACGCCCCAGGGGGTGCCGGGGACCACGCCACCCGCGCCGGCGTCCGGGCCCGATGCGGCACCACGCACGACGGCGGAGCGCGGCTCGCCGGAGGCCGGCGTGCGCAAGCACAGTGGCCCCGCCCCGTCGGCGCTCGTCGGCGAGACGCTCGACGGGCGCTACCGGATCGTGCGCAAGGTGGGCGAGGGCGGCATGTCGTACGTCTACCTCGCGAACGACGTCTCGACCAACGAGCGCTACGCCATCAAGGTGCTGTCGCCGGCGCTCGCGCAGGACCAGAACGCCATGGCGCGCCTGCGCCGCGAGGCGGGGCTCGGCATCCGCCTCGCGCACCCGAACGTCTGCCACATCATGCGACTCGGCGAGACGGAGGACGGCCTCGTCTACGTCGTCATGCCGTACGTGGAGGGGGAGATCCTCGCGGACCGCACGCACCGCCTGGGGCACATCCCGCTGCCGCTCACCGTGAAGTGGGTGTCCGAGATATCCGCGGGGCTGCACGTGGCGCACCAGCTCAAGATCATCCACCGCGACCTCAAGCCCGAGAACATCATGGTGTGTCGCGACGGGGCCGCGGGGGACGAGAAGGCCGTCGTGATGGACTTCGGGCTGGCGAAGGAGCGCAAGGCCGGCGGCGAGCTCGAGAAGCTCACGGCGACCGGCATCATCCTCGGCACGCCGGAGTTCATGAGCCCGGAGCAGCTGCGCGGCAAGCCGCTCGACCCGCGCACCGACATCTACTCGCTCGCCCTCATGACGTTCGAGATGCTCACCGGCAAGCTCCCGTTCGCGGGGCGCACGCAGCAGGAGATGATGATCGCGCGCCTGCGCAGCGACCCGCTCCCGCTCCGCCGGGCGCGCCCCGAGCTCAACTACCCGGCGCCCGTCGAGCGCGTGCTGCTCAGGGGGATGGAGCGCGACGCCGATGCGCGCTTCCCCACGGCGCCGGAGTTCGCGGAGGCGTTCGCGGCCGCCGCGGCAGGCGACGACGCGGGCGGCGCCGGCGACCGCCCCAGCAGCGGCCTCCTCGGCCGCATCTTCGGCCGCTGAGCGCCGCGACCCCCCGCGCGGCCGCCGCAGCCGCACTGATCTCGGCGCTCGCCGCCTGCGGCGGTCGGGAGGCCCGCGCGCCGCGCACCGACTCCGCAGGGGCCGCGCAGGCCGCGGCCGCGCCGTGCGGCCCCGTCCTCCCGCCGCCGACCGGCGTGCGCGCCCACCCCGTGAACCGCGGCACGCACGGCATGGCGGCCCGCAGTCGGTGGGCGCGCTCCCCCGACGGCTGCACGCTCATCGCGGTGGAGGACCCCGCGGCCGTCGAGGCCGAGCCGGTGCCGAACGGGTTCCTCGTCGCGAAGGAGCGCGCCGGGCTCGTCGTGCAGCAGGACGGCGTGTGGGACGTCGCGCCGTCGCCGGACTGGGAGCAGGTGGCATATTCCCTCGCCTACCAGCTCCAGGGGCGCGAGCGCGACTCGATTCCGCCGAATGAGTGGGCGGACTTCGCGCGCCGGATCGGGCTGCCGCAGGACACGGTGCGCCGCGGGGCGTTCGTGAGCAGCGGGATGGCCCTCGCCTACGCGGCGGCGCGTCCGGTCGTGCGGGGGCTCGAGCCGGGGGCGCCCCCCGCGCCGCTGCCGATGATCGGCGGCTGGCGCGTGGGCTGGGCGCCGGACGGCGCGCTGCTCGTGAGCGGCAACCCGACACACGCGCAGGACCACTCGCCGCCGAGTGCGTGGGTGCGCGTGGACGCCGCCACGGGCAGCGTGGTGGGCGCCGCGGTCCCGGCGCCGGCGCGCGACTCCGTGCGCTGGATCGAGGGGCCGACGATCGACATCTCCGTGCCGCTCGACTCGACGACGGAGCGGCTCATCGCGCTCGCCGGCGGGCGCACCATCGAGGGGCGGCGCGGGTTCATCCGCCTTCGCGACCCGAAGGGCGGGGTCTTCGACGTGGGCCCCGGCATCCCGATGGGCGCGACGCGCGGCGGGCGCTTCATCGTCGCCGTGCGGCCGCGCGTCGGTGGGCGCGAGTACGACCCGCCGACCGAGCTGGTCGTGTACGAGCTGCTGCACGGCCGGTAGCCGTTCGCTCACCCCGTTCCCAGCGCATGCCAGTCACGACGTCCGCGGCGCGCGCCGCACTGCTGCTCCTCCTCGCCGCGGCGCCCGGCGCGCTGCGCGCCCAGCCCGTCCGCCCATATCGACCGGCGGTCGACGTGCTCGACTACGAGCTCACGCTCACGCTGCCGGACACGGGCACGCGCGTGAGCGGCCGGGCGACGCTCCGCGTGCTTCGCGTCGCGCCGCTCGACACGCTCGTGCTCGACCTCGTCGGCATGGAGGTGACGGACGCGCGCGTCGGCGGCGCCGCGGCGCGCTTCGCGCAGGACAGCGCGGCCGTGCGCATCGCGCTGCCCGCGGCCGACGGCATGGCGGTGACGAAGGACGCGCCCGCCGGGGGTGCCGCACCGGACACGCTGCTCGTGTCCGTCGCCTACCAGGGCGCGCCGCGCGACGGCCTGATCATCACGCGCGACAGCCTCGGGCGGTGGATGGCGTTCGGCGACAACTGGCCGAACCGCGCGCGGAACTGGATCCCGAGCGTGGACCACCCGTCGGACAAGGCGACGGTCACCTGGGTCGTGGACGCGCCGGAGGCGCTCACCGTCGTGGCCAACGGCACGCGCGTGAGCCGCGAGCGCTCGGGCCCCGGACGCGCGCTCACGCACTGGCGCGAGGCGCGCCCGATCCCCGTCTACCTGATGGTGATCGCCGCCGCGCCGCTGGTCGAGGTGGACCTGGGCGAGAGCGCGTGCGGGCGCGCGGAGCTGCGGCGCTGCGTGCGCCAGACCGTGTACGCCATGCCCGAGTCGCGCGACTTTCTCCCCGGGCCCTTCACGCACGCGCACGAGATCGTCGGCTGGTTCTCGGAGATCGTCGGGCCGTTCCCGTACGAGAAGCTCGCGCACCTCGAGAGCTCGACGCGCTTCGGCGGGATGGAGAACGCGAGCGCGATCTTCTACGCCGCGAGCCTCTTCCGGCGGCGGTCGCTCGGCCCCGGGATCATCGCGCACGAGACGGCGCACCAGTGGTTCGGCGACGCGGTCACCGAGCGCGAGTGGTCGCACCTGTGGCTCAGCGAGGGCTTCGCGACGTACTTCGAAGAGCTCTGGCGGCAGCGCTTCGTGGGCGACACGGCGTTCCGCCGCGGGATGGCCGAGATCCGCGAGCAGATCGTGAGCGCGGCGCCGGTGGCCGAGCGCCCCGTGCTGGACACGGCGGAGACGAACTACCTCCGGCTGCTCAACGCGAACAGCTACCAGAAGGGCGGCTACGTCCTGCACATGCTGCGCACGTACGTCGGCGACTCGGCGTTCTTCCGCGGCGTGCGGAGCTACTACGCGAAGCACCGCCACTCCACCGCGCTCACCGACGACCTCCGCGCCGAGCTGGAGTCGGCGTCCGGGCAGCCGCTCGGCTGGTTCTTCGACCAGTGGCTTCGCCGGCCGGGTTGGGCCGAGGTGGCGACGCGGTGGACGTGGGACGCGGCGGCGCGGCAGGTGACGCTCGAGGTGCGGCAGGGCGAGCGCTTCGGACCCTACAGGCTCCCGCTCGAGGTGCGCGTGACCGACGCGGCGGGACGGTCGCAGACGGTGCGGGTGGACGTCCCGGCCGAGCGCGAGTCGCGCCTGGTGCTCCCGCTGCGCCTGACCGGTCGCCCGAGAGCGGTGACGCCGGACCCGAAGGGCGACCTGCTGGCGGTGTTCACGGAGCTCCGTCCGTAGAGCGGCCCTCGGCCCTCGGCCCGCCGCCGTGGTGACGCCTCCCCGGCCTCGGCTGTCATGTAGGGAGAGTCGCGCGGGCGCGCGACCGGACACCCTGCCGGAGCCCTGTTGCCCATGATGCGTTGGTCGAGGTTCGCCGCGTGCCTGGCGCTCGCGGGTGGGGCGCGCGCGCTGGGCGCGCAGCGCACCCTCGTGCAGCGCGGCGACTCGCTCCTGCGTGCCGGGAACGCGGCGGCCGCGGAGTCCTACTACTACGCCGCGGCACGCGAGCGGCCGCGCGACCCCGCGGTGCGGCTCGCGCTCGGGCGCTACCTCGCGGCGCGCGGGGCCCTCAAGGTCGGCGCGGTGCTCATGGAGGAGGCGCGCTTCTTCGGCGGCGACGCGCGCGAGGTGGCCGCGTCGCTCGCGCCGGTGTACGTGCGCCTCGGCGACTTCCGCGCGCTGTCGTCGCTCCCGTCGTCGCCCCTCGGCCCCGCCGAGCGCGCGCGCGCGGAGTGGCTGCGGGGCAACTCGCCGGCGGCGAGCGGCCCGGACTCGACCACGCTCGCGTACGTGCCGGGGGACAGCGGCGCGGTCGGCCGCGTGACGATCACCGTGGGCACGACGAAGGTGGAGGCGCTGCTCGACCCGGCCACGCAGGGGCTGGTGCTCGACCGGTCGCTCGCGCGCGAGCTCAAGTCGTTCGGGGACGACCGCGCGGCGGTCGTGCCGTCGCTCCGCGTGGGCGGCCTCGCCCTCGCGAACGTGCCGGCGCGCGTCGCGGCGCTCGACCCGGCGCGCCCGGTGCGCGTGGGCCTCGACCTGCTGGCGGACCTCTCGCCGACCTTCGACGTGGCGGCGCGGCGCCTGACGCTCCGGCGCGCCCGCCTCGTGAAGCCCGCGGAGGGGGAGCGCCTGCAGACGCTGTTCTTCCCCACGGGGGCCTTCCTCGTCCGGGGCGGGCGCGTGCGCCCCTTCGCCGCGGGCGACCTGCGCGCGGTCACCCGCTGGACGCTCGACGGGCGCCGGGGCGAGGTCGTCGTCGCGCGGTAGCGCCTAGCGGCCCATCCGCCGCAGCTCGACCATCAGACACGCGTCCTGCACGACGTCGATCCCCGCGCGCGCGAAGCGCTCGGCGGCGGCGTCGTTGACGATGCCGGACTGGAACCAGACCGCCCGCGGGCGCTTCGCGAGGACGTCGTCCACGTGCGCATCGATGTCCCTCGGGCGGCGGAAGACGTTCACGAGGTCCACCTCGCCCGGCACCGCGGAGACCGTGCGGTACACGCGCTGCCCGAGGATCTCGGTGACCTCCGGGTAGTAGACCGGCACCGGGACGATCTCGTAGCCCGCGCGCTGCGCGTACTCGGGGACGTAGTAGGCGGGCTGTCCCGAGTCGGCGGTCTTGATGCCGAGCACGGCGATGCGCCGCGTGCGCTCGAGGAGCGCGCGGATCTCCGTGCTGGTGTGCAGCAGGTGCCGGCGCCAGTCCTCGCCCTGCTCGCGCTGCGTCGTCTGGTCGGTCTGCATGCGGCGCCGAACTGCGAGAGGCGGGCCACGAAGGCGGGGACCAGGGGACAGGGAGCAGGGGGGATGGGTAGTGAGGAGCCGTCCCGCAGGGCTGGTTCCTCACTCCTCACTCGTTCTCCAGCCCTGCTCCCTGCTCCCTGTCGTCGATTAGCTTTCCGTCTCCAACACTCGCACGCTCTCTGGAGACGATCGGAATGCGAATGCTCGTTCTCGGCGCGGGGCTGCAGGGCTCGGCCTGTGCGTACGACCTGCTGCAGAATCCCAACGTGAGCGAGGTGCGCCTCGCGGACCTCCACGTGGACCACCTGCCGGAGTTCCTCGCGCCGTACTCGGGCAAGCGCCTCATCCCGACGCCGCTCGACGCGAAGAACCACGAGGGCATCGCGGCGCTCATGCGCGACGCCGACGCCGCCATGAGCGCGCTCCCCTACTACTTCAACGCCGACATGGCGCGCCTCGCCGTCGAGTCGGAGTGCCACTTCACGGACCTCGGCGGCAACACCGAGATCGTGCAGCAGCAGCAGCAGCTCGACGCGCGCGCGCGGGAGCGCGGCATCTCCGTGGTGCCCGACACGGGGCTCGCGCCGGGCATGGTGAACATCCTCGCGCAGCACGGCATCGACCAGCTCGACGCCGTGGACTCGGTGAAGATCTACGTCGGCGGGCTGCCGCAGAAGCCGGAGGGCCCGCTCAAGTACCAGATCGTCTACTCGCTCGAGGGCGTGCTCGACTACTACACGACCAAGTCGTGGGTGGTGCGCAAGGGCAAGCGCCAGCAGGTGACCGCGCTCAGCGAGCGGGAGGTCGTGCGCTTCTCCGACCCCATCGGCGAGCTCGAGGCGTTCCACACGGCGGGCGGGCTGTCCACGATGGCGTTCCGCTACGAGGGGAAGATCCCGTCGATGGAGTACAAGACGCTTCGCTACCCGGGGCACGCCCACATCATGGAGGCCATCCGCGAGCTCGGCCTCCTCGACCTCGACCCGGTGGACGTGAAGGGCACGAAGGTCGTGCCGCGCGACGCCTTCATCGCGATCGTGGGCCCGAAGCTCCGCAAGCCGAAGGCGAAGGACCTCGTCGCCCTCCGCGTCGTCGTCGCCGGCACGAAGGACGGCAAGAAGAAGACGCTCGGCTGGGAGCTCGTGGACAAGATGGACGAGCAGCGCGGCATCACCGCCATGATGCGCACCACGGGCTACTCGCTGTCGATCACGGGCCAGATGCAGGCGCGCCGCGAGATCGGCGCCGGGGTGCACACGCCGGACGAGGGCGTCCCCGCCGCCCAGTACATCGAGGCGCTCGCGACGCGCGGGGTGAGCATCCAGCCCATGGCCTTCTAGCTGGATCGGCTCGACCGCTACTCGCGAACGAACCCGGCGAGCGTGGCGCCCATCGCGTCGATCGTCGCCCTCGCATTCCACCGGTCCACGCCGTTGAAGATGAACGAGAACCCGAGGATCTCGCCGTTCACGGCCGTGACGTAGCCGCCGAGCGAGATCACCTCGTTCGTCGTGCCCGTCTTCGCGTGCAGGTTGCCCTGCGCCGGCGTGCCGCGCATGCGGCCGCGGAGCGTCTCCGACTCGCCGGCCACCGGGAGCGACGCGTGGAAGTCGGCGGACCACGGCGCGTCGTGCGCGTAGCCGAGCAGGTGCACCATCGCCCGCGGCGTCACGTAGTCCATCGTCGAGAGGCCGCTGCCGTCCTTCACCGAGACGTTCTCCACCGGCACCTTCGCCTTCTCCGACAGGAACTGCCGGAGCAGCGCGTTCCCGCGCTCGGCGGAGCCGACGCCCTCGCGCTCCGGACCGCGCGCCGCGTTCCGGAACAGCAGCTCGGCGAAGATGTTGATGCTCTCGCGGTCCATCGCCGAGATGATCTCGCGCAGCGGGCGCGAGACGAGGGC
This sequence comes from Gemmatimonadaceae bacterium, assembly GCA_045804325.1. Classification (GTDB taxonomy): domain Bacteria; phylum Gemmatimonadota; class Gemmatimonadetes; order Gemmatimonadales; family Gemmatimonadaceae; genus JBJMNJ01. The sequence continues at coordinate 9,677 of JBJMNJ010000214.1, read as the reverse complement.
GGCGACGCGGTCGGCCCCGCGCGGCGTCGGGCCGACGTTGATGCCGCCGTCCACCTGGACGCCGGCGCGCTGCAGCGCGGCGGCCAGGGAGCCCGTCGTGAAGCGGGCGGGGTCCTCGATGACGTAGAGGTACTTCCGCGGCACCGAGCGCGTGCCGATCCAGCCGCGCACGGTGATGGCCTCGGTGCGCGGGTCGCGGCTGACGGCGATGCTCGAGCCGCCGCCCGCGCGCGTGCGCACGTTGTTCGTGAGCTGGATGGCGGTGGACGCGGGCTCGGTGACCACCCGCGCCGCGCCGCCGCCCTCGCCCGGGTAGACGGCGACGGCGACGAGGTTCTCGTTGATGGAGAGCGCGGAGACGCGCGCGGCGTAGCCCGCCTGGAGGTAGCGCGAGAGCCACCCCTCGGGGATGCGACGCTCCTCGAACGCGCTGGCGTCGCCGATGACGGCGCCGGTCACCCGCTTGATCCCCTTGCTGGCGACGAGGCGCGCGAGCGCGTCCATCGGCGCGTCGGCCTGGCCGCCGTAGTAGCGGGCCGCGAGCGACGGGTCGCCGTCGCCGCGCAGGTAGAGGTTCCCCTTCAGCGTGCCGTTCGCGTCCACCTCGCCGTCGCGCAGCACGTCCGTGCTGAACCGGTAGTCGGGCCCGAACCGGTCGAAGGCGAGCGCCGCGGTGAACATCTTCATCGTCGACGCCGGCAGCAGGGGCTGGTCGGCGTTGTACTTGAAGAGCGTGTCGCCGCGCGTGAGCGAGACGACCAGCGCCCCCCACTGGCCGCCGCGGTTGCCGCCGCCGAGGATGGTGCCGAGGTCCGCCGTGAGCGCGGCGGCGGTGGTGGGCGCCGTGTACCGCGGCGCGGGCGACGCGGCGACGGCGCGCGGCGCGGGCCGCCGGGCGCGGCGCGACTTCGTGCGCTTGCGCGACTGGGACTGCGAGCTCGCCGAGCGGCGGCGCGTCTGCGCCTCGGCCGGGCGTTCGGGCAGGGCGAGCGCGAGGCCGAGCGCGGCGAGCGCGAGGGCACGCACGCGGCGCGCGCGGGGGAGGGGCAGGGTCGTCGACATCAATGCTGGGTGAGGAGCTGCCGGGAGCTCAGGTGCGTACCACCTAGACCTTCAGGAAGATCCGCTTGCGGTACAGCGCCCACAGGATCACGAACCAGAAGAGCACGAACGTCACCGCGAACGCGAGCGAGGCGTTCACCGGGGCGAGCCAGGAGGCGAAGAGCGACCGGTAGATCCCCGCCTGGAGCGGGATCTCCCTCCCGTCGTACGTCACCTTGAAGATCGAGTAGATGAGGCGCGCCATGACCCCGGAGCCGACGAACGCGACCATGGGGTTCACGCCGTAGATCTCGAAGAACTTGGTCCACCAGCCGCGCAGGCCGTGCAGGTCGATGAGCCACATGCACACGGCCAGCACCGTGCACGCGACGCCCGCGGCGAACAGCACGTAGCTGCTCGTCCACAGGCTCTTGTTGATCGGGAAGGACCAGTGCCACATCTGGCCGAGCATCGCGCCGATGGCGCCGGCGAAGAAGAGGCCGGCGACGCGCTCGACGAGCGGGCGCGGCGAGGCGAGCCACCGGCCCGCGAGGACGCCGAGCATCGCCGTGCCCACGGCGGGGATCGTCGAGAGCAGGCCCTCGGGATCGAACTTGCCGTCGCCGCCCACCCACATGTGCTTCGGCGTGAGGATCGCGCGGTCGATGATGGCGGAGAGGTTCCACGCCCGGTCCTCGAGGGCGTGCAGCCCGAGCTCGTACGGCCCGACGGGGATCAGCGTCATCGCGAACCAGTAGCCGAGGAGCAGCGCGGCGACGATCACGACCTGCTGCCGCACCGTGGTGCGCAGCGTGAGCAGCCCGCAGAGGAGGAACGCGAGCCCGATGCGCTGGAGCACGCCCATGATGCGGACGTGGTCCCAGCGGTAGGCGATGCGGTCGATGAACGTCCAGCTGGCGACGCCGTCGGGCGCCGGGCCCCACTGGAAGAACGGGAACGCCGACATGAGGAAGCCGATCAGGAAGATCAGCGCCCCGCGCCGCACGATCTGGCGCACGAGCTCGCCGTCGGTGTCCCCCTTGGCTCGCCGCACCGTGGTCGAGAGGTGCGTCGTGATGCCGACGATGAAGAGGAAGAAGGGGAAGATGAGGTCCGTCGGCGTCCAGCCGTGCCACTCCGCGTGCTCGAGCGGCGGATAGATCGCGCCCCAGCTCCCCGGGTCGTTCACGAGCAGCATCCCGGCCACGGTCATCCCGCGGAAGACGTCGAGCGAGAGGAGCCGCTCGCGCCGCGCGGGGACCGGCGCCGCCGCCTCGACGGCGGGCGTCTCGACCAGCTGCTTCTCGAGCTGCCGCTCGCGCGGCGTCAGTGTCGTGCTCATGCGCTCTGGTCCTCCGTGGTCCGCCGCACCTGCCACCCGGTCGTGTCGCAGGCCAGGTGTACCGTGCGCAGCGGCGACGACCTGCCGTCGTGCTTCCCTCCCACGTACCAACCGCGGAGGCGCACGATCGCCTCCGTGTCGCCCACGGCCCGCGCCTCCTTCATCGTCACGAGGAGGGAGGCGTACTCCCCGATGTCGGCCATCCGCTTCTTCACCTGCGCGCGGAGCCGCTCGTCCGCCGGGTAGAAGTACGTCGGCCCCTTGCTCTGCAGCGCGCGGAGCCCGGCCTCGGGAAGCGCGGAGTCCGTGCCGGAGGCGACGAGGAAGCGCTGCGGCGTGGGACTGGCGAGCTTGATGTAGGCGAGCACGGCGGGAGCCAGCGCGCCGTCGCTCGCGGGCGCGCACTTCGGCGCGGCTGCCGCCGCCCGGGCCCGGGCGGCCGCGGCGGCGGCGCCAGGCGTGCGCGGCTCGCCGCCGCAGGCGGCGAGCGCCACCGCCGAGAGCACGAGCGGGACGCTCGCGCGGTGGACGGGCGCGCGTCGGTGAATGAGGCTCATGAGTGCATACTCGCTGCGGCGCCGGCGGTTGTCGAGGTCGCGTGGTGCACGAAGCGAGCCCCCGGCCGCCGGCCGGGCTCGATGGTCCTACGGGCGGGCTCGGGTGGGTGGACGCGTGGCCGGGGGCGAGGCCGGGGGCGACGCCGGAGTCGCCGGAGCCCGCGGGCGGGCCGGCGCCGACTGCCCGGGCCGCAGGAGCGTCGGCGCCGGCGCGCGCTCGGACGTGGTCGCCGCGGCTGCCGACGAGGACTTGGACGTCGGCTCGGACGGGTTGGTGGAGCGGGTGTCCACGCCGGCGACCTGCACGTCCGCCGTGAAGTCCACGGCGATGGTGTCCGGCCTCGGCACGAAGAGCCGCTGGCCGATCTTGATCTGGTCGCCCGTGATCGAGTTCATGCGGCGCAGCACGTCCGGGTTGGTGCCGTACGTGTTGGCGATGGAGGCCAGCGCCTGCCCAGAGCGGACGACGTGCACGAGCGGCGCCGGCGGCGGGGGCGGCGGGAGGGTCGCGAGCCAGCGGTCGCGGAAGGCGGCCTGGATGGCGCCGGTCCGGTACCGGTCGATCACGGTGGAGATGGCGCGCAGGTCGGGCATCTCCTCGGGCAGCGTGGCGAACACCTCGCGCCCCTGCCGCGTGCGCACGCGCGCCCCGTTCTCGGACCAGAGCGAGACGCGCCCCGGCCGCATGAAGGTCATCGTGTCGTACGGGAAGGCCCGGACGTCGAAGGCCGGCGGCCCCTCCTCGCGGAGCAGGAGGTCGCGCGGCGGCAGCCCCACGAAGATGAGCCGGCGGTCGGTGACGGCCAGCGTGCCGCGGGTCTCGTTGTAGAGGTCCCACCAGTGGCGCTGGAACGTGTAGGCCTCCCGCTCCACCCGCTCGCCCGTCTCGAGGAGGAGGCGGAGCTGCCGCGACGTCGCCGCGTGGGCGCTCTCCGCCGTGCCGAACGGGCGCAGCAGGATTCGCCCCGCCGCGGCCGCCGCGATGAGGCCGACGACGGCCCACGCGAGGGTGCGCCACAGCCGGCGCCCGCGGTGCCGGCGGAGCGCCGCCGCCGCTCGGCGCGGGGGCAGCGTGACCCCCGTGCGGGGCACGGCGGGCGTGGAGGTGGGCGTGCGCGTGACGGTCGGAGAGGCCATCGGGATGCTGGACCCGGGAGCTCGAGGGCGGTGTCGGGGGCGGCGCCGAGCGGCAACCGTCCTGCCGCACGGCCTGTCGAAGCATCGACGGGCCGCGCGGCGCTCTCCCGTCTCAGCATGGCGCGTTCCGCGAGCGAGCCCGGCGCGTCGCCTGGGTCGGCGCTGCCCTGACGGGCGGACGCCGACCCCCCTTAGACCCCTGGATCCGGGGTTGCCGGGCGGCGGACTGGCCGATCGGCCAGTCGGGGTCTGATATCGGCCAAGCTCTTCTGCTGCAATGGTTACAGTGCGTGGGTAGTATTCGTCACCCACTTGCCAACGTCATCCCACCCGCCGGTCGGTCAGGGCGCGAGCCCGGGTCCAGCCGTCGCAGGGGTCACGTTCGACAGGAGAGTCCTATCGTGCTGCGAACCTTCCTGCGACACCTCGCAGTGGGGGCCGGCGCGGCCGCGGTGATCGTCTTCACGGCGATTCACACGCGTCCGCTGTACCTCGCCGACGCCCCCATGGCCTCCCGACTGATGAGTCGGGAGACGGCGAGCACCAAGACGATGGCCATCATCGGCTCCCGCGCCCCGTGGATCTACGTGGCGGAGGGCGCCGTGGGCACGCCGCAGTTCGCGGCCGACAGCGCCGCCTTCGTCGAGGACCTCCTCCGCACGGGGAAGCTGGGGCAGGCGCGGGCCGAGGAGCTCGCGGACGTCGCGGTGCGGCAGGCGTACCGCCGGCGCGTCCCCCCGGCCCTCGTGTTCGGCGTGCTGCTCACGGAGAACGACGAGCTCAAGTCGCGCGCCCGCTCCAACGTCGGCGCCCTCGGGCTCATGCAAATCCACCCGGGGCCGTGGGTCCGCCCGCTCGGGAAGATCTTCGGGACGAACCTCCGCGACGACGAGACGAACCTGAAGTACGGCGTCTTCATCCTCGGCCACTTCATCGATCGCCAGAAGGAGCGGACTCCCGAGCTCGTCGGCCTCCAGACGGACGAGCACTGGCGCGCGCCGCTCCTCAGCTACAACGGCTGCGTGCGCGGCACGAACACGAGGGACTGCCGCCGCTATCCCGACGTCGTGCGGCGGAACGTCGCCCGGATGGCGCGCGCCCTCTGCCGCGGGGAGACCTTCGAGTCGTGCGTGGAGGCGCCCATCTGGGCGGCCATGCAGGTCGAGGAGAAGGCGCCCCCGACGCGCGGCAAGAAGGCCGAGTCGGACTAGACCTCGAGCACGACCTTCCCGAAGGTCTCGTTCCCCTCGACCCGCCGGTGCGCCGCGGCGGCGTCGGCGAGGGGGAAGCGCGAGTCGATGGTCGGCCGCAGGGCCCCGCGCGCGAGGAACGGGTTCACCTCGGCGGCGAAGCGCCGCGTGACGAGGATCTTCTCCTCGATCGGCCGGGCGCGAAGCACCGTGCCGCGGATCGTCAGGCGCCAGGCGAGGATGCGCCGCAGGTCCACTGACGTGGCGATCCCGCCCATGGTGCCGATGAGGATCAGGCGCCCCTGCCTCGCCATCGCCGGGATGCTCGCCGCCGTGTAGTCGCCGCCGACGAGGTCCAGCACCACGTCCACGCCAGCGCCGCCCGTCCACGCCTGCGCGCGCTCGGCGATCGCGCCCAGGTCCCCCTCGATCGTCGCGCCGTCCTCGAGGCCGAGCGCGCGCGCGCGCTCGACCTTGTCGGCAGTGCGCGAGGTCCCGAAGGGCACCGCGCCGAACGCCCGGGCGAGCTGCACCGCGGCGAGCCCCACGCCGCTCCCCACCGCGTGCACCAGCACCGAATCGCCGGGGCGAGCCTCCGCCTGCCGGAGGGCGTCGTGCGCCGTGATGAAGGCCTCCGGCACCGCCGCGGCCTCCGCCCACTCCAACCCGTCGGGGATGGGCGCCAGCGCGCGCTCGTGCGCGACGACGAGCTCGGCGTGTGCGCCGCCGCCGACGATGCCATACACGCGGTCGCCGACCGCGCGCTCGCGCGCGCCGGGTCCGAGCGCCACGACCTCCCCGGCGAGCTCGAGGCCCGGGATGTCGGCGGGCGCGCCAGGCGGGGCGGGGTAATGGCCGCGCCGCTGCAGGAGGTCCGCGCGGTTGAGCGCGGTCGCGCGCACGCGCACGAGCACCTGCTCGGCGCCGGGCACCGGGTCCGGCACGTCGCGGAGCTCGAGCACCTCGGGGCCGCCGGGGCGGGTGATGACGATGGCTTTCATCTATCCGGATGGTATCACGAGAAAGCAGAAAGGAGAAAGGAGAGCACCCAGCGGCTCCTTTCTCCTTTCTGCTTTCTGCTTTCTCGTCGTCATGCCACCTGCGCCGCCGCCTCCGTGTCGTCCTGCTTCTGCGCCCACTGGAAGAACACGAACGACATCACGACGTAGAAGAACAGCCCGCCGGGCACCCACATGATGAGGCCGCCGATGTGCTGGTCGGTGAGCGGCGTGACGCCCCAGAGGCGCGGCGCCGCGGCGTAGGCCGGGTACAGCACGCGGTCGGCCATCGCCACGTAGATGGCGACGATCGACATCGGGATCGACATGAGGAAGCAGTAGAGCATCTGCCCCGGGTAGGACAGGCGCGGGAGCTCGGGCAGGGGGCTGAGCAGCGGCCACCACATGAGCACCGCGGCGCTCATGAACATGAGGTGCTGGAGGATGTGCACCGAGTGGTACGCCATCGCCGTGTTGTAGACCGGCGGCAGGTGCCACGCGGCGACCACGACGTTGAAGATGACGAACGCCCGCGTCGGGCGCGTGACGGCGCGCGCCACGGCGGCGAGCGGGCGCGCGCGGAGCAGCGGCCGCACCATCCACCCCGGCACGCCCCAGAGCAGCAGCGGGGGCATGATGAGCGTGAGCAGGAGGTGCTGCACCATGTGCGCGCTGAACAGGTAGTAGTCGCTCAGGTCGTGGAGCGGCCCGTTCAGCGAGAGGAAGATCACCGCGAGCGCCGCGTAGAAGCACAGGCGCCGGACCGGGGAGGGGGAAAGCGCGCGAGGGCGCCCGACGCGCCGGGCGCCCCACTCGTACAGCCCCGCCAGCGCCGCCAGCCCGATCACGGTGCTCGGGTGGACCGTGAAGGTGCTCCAGCTGATCTGCCGGGCGGGGTGGAGAAGGGCGAAGTACGGCATGGTCCTACGTGGTTGGTGCCCTCGGCCCTAGTTCAGCGCCCCCGTCCGCACCGCCAGCTTCCCGAACAGGAACATGAGCACGACGATGGTCGTGACGGCGATGATGAGCGGGCCCGTGAAGATGGCCTTGAAGAGCTTGTGGTCGTAGCGCAGGTGCATGTAGAAGAGCACCACGATCGCGAACTTCACGGCCGACATGATGAGCAGCGCCGGCACGAACGCGCGCGAGGCGACGAAGGTCGGGATGTAGTACACCCAGACCTCGACGACCGTGATCAGGGTGAGGACGACCGCGACCTTCCAGTAGGTGGACCAGGTCGGGTGCTCGTGCACCTCACCCATCGAGCGGAAGTCCGGGTGGGACTCGTCGGGCGTGCCCGCGGGCGCGTCGGCGTGGACGTGGGGATCGTGCGCCATGCTGGCTCCGCTCCTACTGGATGAGGTAGATGAGGGTGAAGATCGCGATCCAGACCACGTCGACGAAGTGCCAGTAGAGCGCGGCGAGGTCGACGAGCAGGGCGTCCCGCGGGCCGAGCCCGCGCTTGAAGTCGATCGCGAGCAGCGAGAGCAGCCAGAGCACGCCCGCCGTCACGTGCGCGCCGTGGAATCCCGTGAGCGTGAAGAACGACGAGCCGAAGAGGTTCGTGCGGATCGACAGCCCCTCGTGGATGAACGAGGTGAACTCGTACGCCTGGAACATGAGGAACACGGTGCCGAGCAGCGCCGTCGTGAACAGCCAGAGCTTGGACGACGCGAGGATGCCGCGGTAGTTCGGGTTGCCCTTGTTCTCCACCGCGGCGAGCGCGAGCACCATGGCGAGCGACGACATGAGGAGCACGAACGTCGACGCCGAGGTGACGGGGATGTTGAGGATCGCGTTGCGCGGCACGGCGCACTGCGGCGGGAGGCAGCGCTCGTGCGGGAACGGGCCGATGACGCTGCGTCCCTTGTAGATCAGGTACGTCGAGATCAGGGACGCGAAGAGCATGCACTCGGAGCCGATGAACGCCCAGATGGCGATCTTGCGGCTGTCGAGCCCCGTGCTCGTGTAATGCCCGCCGTGCGGCGCGTGGTCGTGGGCGGTGCTGGAGTGGGTCACTGTCACTGGTCGCGCAGGCTCCGATGAGGGACCTTAGTGGTGCGCCGGCTCGAGCGGGTCCGTGAGCCAGTCGTAGAGGAAGAACACGACGCCGAGCGCGCCGATGAAGAGCGCCGGCCGCCAGAAGATGAGGCCGAGGAACATCACCACGATCGAGAGGGCGCAGAGCATCGGCTTGGGCGTCGGATACGGGAGCGCGATGCCGAGCTGCTCGGCCGTGAAGCGCTCCCGCTCGACGTGCATCCGGCTCTCGGCGGGCTGCTGCGGGCGCGTGTCGGGGCCGCCCTGGTGGAGCGCCCGGCCCGTGTCCTTGCCGCCGACGCGCACGTCGACCGTGGAGTCGCCCCCGCCGTCGTGCGGAACGTCGACCGTCATCTCCGGGTGCGTGAGGTCCCAGAGCGGGTAGCGCGACGTCACGCGCGGGATCTGCGCGAAGTTGTACTCCGGCGGCGGCGACGGGATGGACCACTCGAGCGTCGCCGCGTCCCACGGGTTGTGGTCGGCGATGGCGCCGCGGCGGCGGCTGATGAAGAAGTTCACCACGAACACGGCCAGGCCGAGGAACATGATGAAGTAGCCGGCGGTGGCGAGCATGTTCATGCCGTCCCACCCCTGCTGCGCGTCGTACGTGTAGATGCGCCGCGGCATGCCGCCCATGCCGAGCCAGTGCATCGGCATGAAGGTGAGGTTGAAGCCCACGAAGAACAGCCAGAAGTTGAGCTTGCCCAGCCGCTCGTCCATCAGGCGCCCGAACATCTTCGGGAAGTAGTGATAGATGCCGCCGAGGATCCCCTGGATGGCGCCGCCGACGAGCACGTAGTGGAAGTGGGCGACGATGAAGTAGGTGTCGGTCTGCTGGAGGTCGGCCGGAGGGGAGGAGTGCATGATCCCCGAGATGCCGCCGATCAGGAACATGCCGACGAACGACGTCGAGAACATCATCGCCGTCGTGAAGCGGACGTTGCCCCCCGCCATCGTGCCGATCCAGTTGAAGATCTTCACGCCGGTGGGGATGGCGATCAGCATCGTCGTCAGCCCGAACACGGCGTCGGCGATCGGGCCCATGCCGACGGCGAACATGTGGTGCGCCCACACGCCGAAGCCGAGGAAGCCGATCAGGATCGTCGCGTACACCATGATCGGGTAGCCGAACAGCGGCTTCCGGCTGAACGTCGGCACCACTTCCGAGGTCAGCCCGAACGCGGGGAGGATCAGGATGTAGACCTCCGGGTGCCCGAAGATCCAGAACAGGTGCTGCCAGAGCAGCGGGTCGGCGCCGGCGGCGGTCGTGTAGAAGTTCGTGCCGAAGAACCGGTCGAACTGGAGGAACACGAGCGCGATCGTGATGACCGGGAAAGCGAGGATCAGCAGGAACTGCACGACGAAGGCGTTC
>JBJMNJ010000213.1:0-3555 GCA_045804325.1 Gemmatimonadaceae bacterium | reverse complement strand
GCTGGCGGGGAGCTGGTACGGGAAGTCGGACGCGACGCGGCCCTCCATCGACGCCGCGGTCACGGTGACGTTCGGGCGGTCGGGGAGCAGCACCGTCACCCCGCCGTTGTGCGTGCGGAAGCTGTAGATGCCGCCGTCCTTGATGGTGCCGTCGTAGGAGATGTTGCCGTTGACGGTGCCGGCGTCGACGTTCTCCGAGTCCATCCGGTCGAACGAGATGCCCCCGTTCACCGTCTCGGCCGTCACGTCGCCCACGACGTCGGCGACGGCGATGCCCTTGTTGACCGCGGTGAGCTCGACGCGCCCGCGGGCGCCCTCGAGGCTCACGCGCCCCTGCACGGACTTGAGGCGCACGAGCTCGCGCCCGCCCTTCACGATCACGTCGCCCTGCACCGTGCTCGCCGTGATCGGCGCGCGCGTGCCCTCCACCGAGATGTCGGTGTAGGTGCCGCCGAGGTTGAGCGCCATGGTCGCGGGGACGGTGAGCTCGAGGTCCGTGACGCCCGAGGGCCCCATCGACGAGCTGATGGAGACGCGCACGACGTCGTCCCCGCCACGCACGCGGACGCGGTCGCGGCGCGAGTGCGTGCCGACGACGTGCACCTGCGCGCGGTCCCAGGTCTTCACGACGATGGTGCCGCCGAAGTTCTCGACGTCGAGCCGCGCGCCGGCGCGCACCGCGACGGTGGTGTCGGTCTGCGCCCCGAGCGGGGCCGCGCCGGCGAGCGCGGCGAGCGCGATGGCGCCCGCGGCGAGTCTGCTGTGCATTCGTCCCTCTCCCTAGCTCTGGCCGGTGACGCCGGCGACGTCGCGCAGCAGCTCGAGCTTGCGCGCCATGGTCGCGGCGAGGTGGTCGTTCAGGTAGGCGTTGCCCGGGTCGCGCGCGAGCGCCGCCCGCGCCTCGGCGATGGCGCGGTCGATCGTCGCGAGGCTCTGCTCGATCGCGCGGGCCGTCTCGGGCTCGAGGCGGCCGCGATTCTCGCGCAGCACACCCTCGAGCTCCGCGACGGCGCCGTCGTACTGCGGCGTGACGAGCTCCGCCGGCGCCAGCGTGGCGGTCGGCTCGAGCACCCGGACGGTGTCCGTCTTCGCGATGACGGTCTCTCTCGCGCGCCCGCGCAGCACCTGCCACGCGACGCCGCCCGAGAGCAGCGCGAGGACGAGACCCGCGGCGACGAGCTGCGGGATGGAGAAGGTGACGGTGTGGCGGCGGCGCGTGACGAGGGGCGTCACCGCCGCGCCGGCCGCCGGCGCCACCGCGGCGTCCGGAAATCGTGCTCCCGCGGCGATCCGCGCCCAGAGCGCGTCGGCCGTCGCCGGCGACGGCTCGCGGTCCGGGAGCGCGCGGGCGTGCATCGCGACGCGGCGCAGCTCGGCCAGCTCGGCCCCGCACGCGGCGCACGCGGCCACGTGGCGCTCCACGCGCGCCTGGTCGGCCGGGCTCAGCTCCTCGTCGAGGTAGGCGGACAGCTCGTCCGCGACGTGGTCGGTCATGTGTCCTCTACTCCTATTCCAGATAGCGGCGCAGTGCGTGCCGCACGCGGTGCAGCTGTGACTTGGACGTGCCGGGCGAGATGCCGAGCATCTCGGCGATCTCCTCGTGCTTGTACCCCTCGACGTCGTGCAGCACGAAGATCTCGCGCTGCCCGGCGGGGAGCCGCTCCATCGCGCGCTCGAAGTCGAGCGCGCGGCCGGGCTCCTCGAGGCGCGCGGCCAGGTCGAGCACCGCGTCCCCCCCGTCGTGCGCTTTGCCGTGCCGGTGCGCCGCCGACGCGCGCCGCCCGAGGACGACGTTGATGGCGAGGCGGTGCAGCCAGGTGCCGAACGCCGACTCCCCGCGGAACGAGCCGAGGCGCTCCCAGGCGCGGATGAAGACGTCCTGGGTGGTATCGTCCGCGTCCTCGGGGCCCAGCATGCGCCCGGCGAGCGTGTGAACCCGCGCCAGGTGCCGGCGGTAGATCCGCTCGAACGCCTGGGCGTCCCCGGCCGCGGCGCGCGCCACGTCGGCCGCGTCGAGGTCGCCGGGGTCCGGGGAAGGGCCGATGTGTCCGATCGTCCTCGGGGCCGTGGCGTTCATTCGCCAGGTCTGATAGGGGTGATGGACGAAAGGTTGCACGGGCGCGCCCGGAAGCCAATTCAAACCTCCCGGGGCCGGCGGCGGTCCAAGTGACAGCGGCGATACGGGCCGCGATGCGGCGATGACGCCTCCGGGCGGGTTCGGCGCGATGTTGGACCCGGGGGGGCCGCCCGAAGCCGATCGGTACGACCCCCAACGCGACGGTGAGGCGAACGGTCGCCCGCCGCCGTATCGTGAAGCCGGGGGGGGCCCCCCGGCCCCCGTGATCGACGACTACGAGACTCACTCATGCGAACGCTTCCTCTCCGTACGACCGCCGCCACCCTGCTCGTCGCCCTCGCGCCGCTCGGCGCCGCGGCCGTCGCCCAAGGCACGCCCCCGGTCCGCCGCACGCTCGAGGGCAACGACGTGGCGATCTACAACCTCGCGGGCCGTCTGCGCGTGCAGCGCGGCACCGGCGACCGGGTGGTCGTCGCCGTCGAGCTGGCCGGCACCGACGCCAGCCGGCTCCGCGTCGAGTCGGGCCCCATCCGCGGCAGCTCGACGCTCCGCGTGATCTACCCGGCCGACCGCATCCACTTCGAGGGAATGGGGCGCGGCTCGAGCACCACGCTCCGCGTGCGCGACGACGGCACCTTCAGCGACAACGGCGACCGCGGCGACCGCGGTGATCGGAGCCGCGACCGCGTGGAGATCTCGGGGCGCGGCGGCGGGCTCGACGCCTACGCGAACCTCACGGTGAGCGTCCCGCCGGGCAAGCGCGTGCGCCTCTACCTCGCCGTCGGCGAGGTGAACGTCACCGACGTGAACGGCGACCTCCTCGTCGACGCGTCAGCCGCCAACGTCACCGCGACGCGTACGCGGGGCAGCCTCAACGTCGACACGGGCTCCGGCGACGTGCGCGTCTCCGACGCCGACGGGGACCTCAACGTGGACACGGGCTCGGGCACCGTCGACCTCACCCGCGTGAAGGGCGGCGTGCTCAAGGTCGACACGGGATCCGGCTCCGTCACGAGCGACGGCATTGAGGCCACGCGCCTCGACGTCGACGTGGGCTCGGGCTCCATCCGCCTCCGCGGCGTGCGCGCCTACGACCAGCGCCTCGACAGCGGCAGCGGCGACGTGGACGTCGCGCTCGTCGGCGACGTGCGCTCGATGGTGATCGACACGGGCTCCGGCGAGGTGACCCTCCGCGTCCCGCCGTCGCTCGGCGCCGAGCTCGAGATCGACACCGGCTCGGGCGGCATCGACACCGACATGCCGCTGACGGTGCACCGCAAGGGGCGAGATCACCTGTCGGGGCGGCTCGGGGACGGGGAGGGGAGGATACGGATCGATACGGGGTCGGGCGGGGTCAGACTGCTGCGAGCCAGCTAGCGGATTGCGAGAGCGAATCGCGACACCGACGCAGCGCGGACCACGGTAGGCTCCCGGGCATCCAACCTTCGGCGACTGGCGACGGGCGACCGCTGCCGCCT
>JBJMNJ010000212.1:0-4962 GCA_045804325.1 Gemmatimonadaceae bacterium | reverse complement strand
GACACGAACTCCGGTCTCGTCGGCCCGATCATCGTCACCGCGCGCGGCAAGGCGAACCCCGACGGCTCGCCCAAGGACGTCGACCGCCAGTTCGTCGCGATGTTCTCCGTTCTCGACGAGAACAAGAGCGCGCTGCTCGCCGACAACATCCGCCGGTTCACGAAGCTCCGCGGCAAGGCGGTCGAGGCGGCGCTGGCCGACGAGGACTTCGGCGAGAGCAACCTGATGCACACCATCAACGGCTACGGGTTCAACAACCTGCCCGGGCTCCGGATGCGCGCCGGGGAGCGCGTCCGGTGGTACGTGATGGGCATGGGCACCGAGGTGGACCTCCACACGCCGCACTGGCACGGCAACACCCTGCTCGACATGGGCATGCGCACGGATGTCACCGGCGTCCTCCCGATGCAGATGCGCGTCCTCGACATGGTCCCGGAGAACGCGGGCACGTGGCTGTTCCACTGCACCGTGAACGACCACCTCACCGCGGGGATGAGCTCCGTCTACCGGGTGCTTCCGGGCCGTGCGGGCTCGGCGACGGCGGCGGCGGTCGGCCACCGCCACTGACACGCGATCCGGCCGGGGCCACGCGGTCCCGGCCGCTCCGGTCCCCGGCCCGACCTAGCGGAGCCGCCGCGTCTCGAGGTCGAGGTCGCGCTCGAGGCGGCGCAGCGCGTCGCCGGTGACGTCGCGCTCGGACTCGAGCCGGCGCAGCGTCCGCCATTCCGCGTCGAGGAGCTGGCGGAGGACGTGGCGGTACGCGGCGTCGCCGTCCTCGCGGCCGTGCCCGTCGCCGTCACCGACCTCGTGGCGGAGCCCCGCGAGGCGGCCCTCGTAGAGCGCGCGGGCGCGGGCGAGCAGGTCCTCCGGCGCGCTCCGGCGCTCCTCCAGCTCGCTCGCGCGGTCCAGCGCGGCCTCGGCCAGCGCGATGCGCGCGCGGGCGAGGCGGTGCGCCTGCGCGTCCGGGTCGTCGAGCCCCAGCCCGCGCAACACGGGCGGGAGCGCGAGCGCGGGCCCGATCAGCAGCAGCGCGACGCTCCCGAGCGCGATCACCACGATTGCGTCGCGCTCGGGGAAGGGGGTGCCCTCCACCGTCGCCGGGATCGCCAACGCGACAGCGACCGACACCGCCCCGCGCATGCCCCCGAGGACGAGCACGAGCAGCTCGGCCGGCGGCACCGACGGGCTGCGGCCCTTGGGGTCGACGAGGCCGAGGAGGTATGGCACGGTGAACATCCACGCCAGGCGGGTGAGCCCGACGACCGCCGTCACGAGCAGCGTGATGCCGATCAGCTCGGGGACCGACCGTGCCTGCTCGTCGGCGAAGGAGTCGGCGAACACGACGCCCACCAGCACGAACAGCATCGTCTCCGACAGGAACTGGATCAGCGCCCAGAAGGATCCGGACCGCAGCCGCGTCTCGGGCGAGGAGATCTCGCTCAGGCGCCGCCCGATGACGTAGCCCGCCAGCACGGTGGCGAGGATGCCCGAGACGTGGATCTCCTCGGCGAGGACGTAGGAGCCGTACGCGGTGAGCACGGCGATCGCGCTCTCCACCTCGACGTCCTCGATCCGTCGCAGCAGCTCGGACACCAGCCACCCGATGGCGGCGCCGGCCACCGCGCCGCCGATCGCGATCGTGACGAAGTCCAGCGCGGCCGAGGCCGGGACGAACGCGGCGCCGACCGCTGCCAGCGCGATGCGGAAGAGCGTCAGCGCCGTGCCATCGTTGATCAGGCTCTCGCCCTCGAGGATCGTGGCGATCCGCTGCGGCGCGCCGGCGGCGCGCAGTACGGCGGTCGCCGACACCGGATCGGTCGGCCCCAGCACGGCGCCGAGGACCCACGCCGCCGCCCACGGCACGCCGAGGGCCAGGTGCGCGACCACGGCGACCGCCGCGCTCGTCGCCACGACGAGGCCGAGCGCGAGGAAGCCGATCGCGCGCAGCTCGGGGAGGACGTCCTCGCGCGCGTAGGCGAGCGCCGACGGGAACAGGATCGGCGGGAGGAACGCCAGCAGGATGAGGTCCGGGTCGAGGCGCGCGTCGGGGACGAACGGCAGCGCGCCGAGCCCGATGCCGCCGATCACGAGGACGACGGCGTGGGGGACGTGCAGCGGCCGGGCGGCGAGCGAGAGCAGCACGACCGCGGCCAGCAGCGCCATGATGAGGTGGACGTCGCCCATCGTCCCGGCACCTACCCGGCGGCGAGCCGCTTCGTGCGGGTCAGGTCGGCTCTGGCGCGATCCGCGTCTGCCGCGGCAGCAGCCACAGCGCCGGGGCGACGACGAGCGTGGTGGCGCCGATGGCGAGCGCCGCCACGCCGATCGAGTCCAGCGCGAAGCCACCGAGCAGCGCGAGCGCCGCGCCGAGGAGCGCCGAGAGCAGGTCGTTGAACCCGAGCAGGCGGCCGCGCTCGGCCGGGCTCGTCCGGTCGACCATCTCCGCGGTGGCCGCCACGAACGACACGTTCCACCCGACGCCGAGGCCGAACAGCAGCACCGCCGTGCCCACGACGCTCTCGACCCACAGCAGCGCGATCGTCGACAGCGCCATCACCGCGAGCCCGGTCGTCAGCGCGACCATGCGCCCGACGCGGTCGATCACCGAGCCGACGACGATCACGAGCGCGTACATGCCGAGCACGTGCGCGCCGATGATCGGGAACACCGCCCCCTGCCCATGGTGGTGGTGCTCCACGACGACGTAGCCGGACAGGTTCATCACGGACACCATCACGCCGAACGACGCGAGCGCCGCGACCATCGCCGGGCGCACCCCCGGGCGCACCAGGATCTCGCGCAGCGGCGCGGCCGGCGCCGGCGGCTCGTCGTCGTCCCGGTCGGCCGCGAGCAGCTCGGCGATGCGCTTGGGGTCGGGCCGCACCTGCGCGACCAGGAGCAGCGCGAGGAGGCTGAGCCCCGCGGCCGCGAGCCACGGCACGGTCAGCGCGTCGGCGGAGAGGTCGCGGCCGGCGAACAGCGGCCCGAACAGCGCGGGGCCGAGGATCGCGCCGAAGACCGAGCCGAAGAGGACGTAGGAGATGCCGCGAGCGCGCCGCTCGGGCGGGTACATGTCGCCCGCCGCGGTGCGGATGAGCAGCGCGATGCCGCTCGCCGCGCCGGTCAGGGCGAAGCCGAAGATCACGGCGGGCGTCGACCCGATGCGCGTGGCAAGGGCCGTGAGCGCGCAGCCGCCCGCCGCCAGCACGAAGCCGCCGGCGACGACCGGCCGGCGGCCGAAGCGGTCCATCGCGCGCCCCGCCGGCACCGCCGCGAGCGCCGAGGACACGAGGAAGATCGCGGGCCCGAGCCCGAGCAGCCCCTCGATGCCGGTGACGAGCACGAACGTGAGCGACGACACCGCGGCGACGAGCTGCAGGACCGCCGAGTACACCGCCATCGTCCCGGCGAGGATCAGCGTGTTGCGCCGGATCGGCAGCTGGGTCTCGGCGGCGGTCGCCACTCCGACAAGTGAACCAGCGCGCGCGGCGCGGCGTGCCGCACGTGCCCCGGCGGTTCGAGCGCTTGCGTGTCGGTCGCCGGCGGGCGACCGCACCTTCGGCAAGGCCGCGGGTGGCGACGTCAGGCTCGGCGCGTCGCACGTCCCGCGTCGCGCGCGTGCGGCTGGGCGGACGGCGCGTCCGGAGTGGCCGCCCACGCTGGCGGGCGTGAGCAGCGCCCGCGCGATCGCGTCGTTACAGCGAGCCCCGGACACGCCCAGCCGGTCGTTGCCGCGATGAGCGGTTGTCAACGGCGCCCACGGTATGTCGCCCTGTCAGTACACGCCTCGACAACAACTTCCTACTGGCCTGCGGCCGGGCGTTGCTGGGCGGCGTGACCACGATCCTCCACCACCGAGCCCGACGCGGCGCGGGCAGCGCGTGGGCGGCCGGAGCGTTGGCGCCCGCCGCGCTCGCCGGCCTGCTCGCCGATCCGCCGGGGAGCGCCTCGGCGCAGAGCCCCTCGAGCTGCCGGACTTGCCTCAATCCAACGGCGGCCGTAGGTTGCTCTCAGTCCGCCTCACGAAGGAAGGTGTTTCGCATGACATCCCCGTTGAAGCGGTTGAGGGACGTACTTCCAGGCGGGGAGAACCGGGACGCTCGACGCGCCGAGCGCGAGCAGAAGCGTCAACGACGCACGGATGCCTCCGTCGACAAGCGCGCCGCCAGGGCGGAGGCCGAGGCTCGCAAGCACTCCAACACCGGCGACCGGCCGGGGACGGACTTCAGGGGCCTCGGACTGTAGGCGCGCACGGTCGCTCGCCCGGCCGCACCGTCGGCGACTCATCCACCGACGCTGTGCGCGGAGAGCGTCGCGGTGGAACGCTTGAGCCCCTAGCTGTAGATCGCAGGAAGGTTGTTCGTCCGGGCCTCCGTGGAGGCTGCGGGTTGCTGAGGCCCTGCAGCTCCAGGAGGCACCGGACGAGTGACATTGCATCGCAACGCGAGGACGTGCCCGAGATCCAGGCGGTTGTTGGTGGATCGAGTGCTCTTGGACGGGTGGTCCATCAGAGCCGCCGCGGCCGCTGCGGGGATCAGCCAGCGATCGGCGTGCAAGTGGCTGAAGCGCTTCCGCGAGGAAGGCGACGCAGGCCTGGCGGATCGCTCGTCGGCGCCGCGACGTGTGCCGCACAAGACCAGTCCGGAGCGGGCAGCGGCGGTGGTGTCGCTGCGCGAGCTGCGCTTCACGGCGGCCGAAATCGCCGAAACGCTGGGAATGGCGCATTCCACGGTGTCGGCCGTCTTGAAGCGCCACGGCCGCGGCCGGCTGCCGAGAATCGATGCCGACGAGCCCGCGCATCGCTATGAGCGGCCGAATCCCGGCGAGCTCGTCCACATCGACGTCAAGAAGCTCGGCCGAATTTCGGGCGTCGGGCATCGCATCACCGGGTCGCGCCGCAAGGGCGGCGGCCACGCGCGCCGGGCCGGCTGGGAGTTCGTGCACGTATGCGTCGACGACTGC
>JBJMNJ010000211.1:0-20909 GCA_045804325.1 Gemmatimonadaceae bacterium | reverse complement strand
CTCCTCCGGCAGTGGGCCGCGTGAGCACCGCCGGGGAGCGGCCGCGGCGACGGTCGCGCGGGTCGGGGAAGACGGCGACGAAGGGATCGAACGCCCTGGCGACGCCCACCCCACGCGGCGAGGAGACGCGCACGCGGATCGTCGAGACGGCGCTCCGGCTCTTCCGCGAGCGGGGCTACGACGAGACGACCATGCGTCTCATCGCCGAGGAGGCGGGGGTCGCGCTCGGGAACGCGTACTACTACTTCCGCTCGAAGGACCACCTCATCCAGGAGTACTACGCGCGGAGCCACGAGGAGCACGAGCGCGCCAGCGAGCCCGCCCTCTCGACCGAGACGGACTTCAAGAAGCGTCTCCGCGCGGTGATGCACGCGCGCGTGGACGTGAGCGAGCCGTACCACCGTTTCGCCGCGGCGCTCTTCCGCACGGCCGCGGACCCCGAGAACCCCCTCAGCCCCTTCAACGAGGCGTCGCGCCCCGTGCGGGAGCGAAGCACCGCGCTGCTCGCGCGCGTGGTGGACGGATCGAAGCTGAAGGTGCCGGACGACCTGCGCGCCGAGCTCCCGCGACTGCTCTGGCTGTACGAGATGGGGATCGTGCTGTTCTGGATCTACGATCGCTCGCCGGAGCGGCGACGCACGCGGCGGCTCGTGGACCGCAGTGTGGACCTCGTGGCGCGGCTCGTGGCGCTCGCGAGCAACCCGCTGCTGCGGCCGGTGCGCAGGGCGGCGCTGCGCATGGTGAAGGAGGTAGAAGGCGAGGTCGGCGGCGACGGGCCGGATGCCGACGACGCGGACACGGGAGACTGAGATGCGAACGCTGAAGCTGATCGCGGCGGCGATCCTGGTCGTCCTCGGAAGCTGCGGCGCGATGGTCGGGTCCCTGGTGGCCTTCGAGGCGGTGGACCGATGGGGGTACGGCCGCTTCTGGAGGGTCGCGGAGGCGGAGACGTTCCTCCTGCCCGAGGGGTTCGAAGGACCCGTGACGCTGGTCTTCGCGGACGCCGACGGCGACTCGCTGCCGCGCGAGGGCGTCGCCCGGCTCTACGACTTCCGCCGGCGCGAGGTGCGGGCGTATCGCGAGGCCGTCGTGACGGGCGGCCGCTCGCCGGACTTCTACTTCGTCGATGCCCAGGGGCGTCGAACGCACGTGGCGCGCGGCGAGCGGTGCGACGATGGTCCCGCCGCGTCCGGGGTCTACGTCTGCCCGCCGACCTGCCGGAGCTGGGCGGCGGTGCCGACGGGGAGGCTCGTGGAGACGTGGGTGGTGACGCGCGACCGGCATCGTGTCGAGACCCTTCAGCGACTCGGCGACGAGCGCGGCTCGGCATGGCGGCGCTAGAGCGCGCGCCTCGCGTCACTACATTTCCGGCATGCGAGTCCTCCTCCAGCGGGTGAGCCGCGCCGAGGTGCGCGTGCGGAACGACGACGGCACGTCGCGCAGGTCCGGACGCATCGACCGGGGCTTCCTGCTCCTCGTCGGCCTCACGCACGACGACACCGAGGAGCGCCTCGCGTGGATGGCCGACAAGGTGCTCGGCCTCAGGCTGTTCGGCGACGCCGAGGGCAAGATGAACCTCGGGCTCGCGGACGTGGGGGGCGCGCTGCTCGTCGTCTCGCAGTTCACGCTGTACGGGAACGCCGAGAAGGGGCGCCGCCCGAGCTTCATCGACGCGGCGCGCCCCGAGACGGCCATCCCGCTGTACGAGCGGTTCGTCGCCCTGCTGCGCGAGCGCGGGGCCCACGTGGAGACGGGGGAGTTCGGCGCGATGATGGACGTGGAGCTGGTGAACGACGGCCCGGTGACGCTGTGGGTGGAGCGGTGAGCGGCCGGGCGGGGAGGAGCGGCCGCCCGCGCATCGTCCTCGCGTCGCAGTCGCCGCGGCGGCGCGAGCTGCTGACGCTCGTCGGCATCCCGCACGAGGTGATGCCCGCGGACGTGGACGAGAGCGTGTTCGGCGACGAGGCGCCCGGGGCATATACCGAGCGGCTCGCGCGGGAGAAGGCGACGGTGATCGCGCGCCGCGAGCCCGGCGCCGTCGTCGTCGCCGCCGACACCACGGTGGTGATCGACGGCGTGATCCTCGGCAAGCCCGACGACGAGGCGGACGCGCGCCGCGTGCTGCGGCTTCTGAGCGGGCGCACGCACACGGTGCACACGGCCGTCGCGGTCGCGTGCGGCGAGGAGCTGGTTTCCGGCGTCGAGGACGTGTCGGTGACCTTCCGCCCGCTCGAGGACGAGGAGATCGCCGCCTACGTCGCGACGCGCGAGCCGATGGACAAGGCGGGCTCGTACGGCATCCAGGGCTACGGGGCGACGATCGTGGAACGCATCGACGGCGACTACTTCGCCGTGATGGGGCTCCCACTCGTGCGCCTCACGCGGCTGCTCGCGCGGGTCGGCGTCGGCTATCGGTTCGCGGCGCCCGAGTGGGACGCCGGACGAGTCGTCGGGCGGCCGCCCACGTGACGCGCGGCGGGGCGACGCCCTAGATTCCGGGGGCGGGGCGCCGGCCTCGCCTTTCCCCCAACGAGGCATCGATGCGTTCCCACACGAAGCTCATCGCCGCGCTCGCGGCCGCCTCCGTCGCCGCGTGCAGCGCCCCGCGCGAGAGCGACCAGCCGTCGCAGGGCGCGCAGCCCGCGCAGGGCACGCCCGCGGTGACCGCACAGGCCCCCACGGACTCGCCTGCGACGCAGCCCGCGACGCAGCCCGCGGCGCAGCCCGTGTCCGCCACCGTCGCCGCGAACCTCCCGGCGATGACCGTCTACAAGTCGCCCACGTGCGGCTGCTGCAAGAACTGGGTGGAGCACGTGCAGGCCGCCGGCTTCAAGGTCACGGTGCGCGACACCGCGGACGTCACGCCGATCAAGCAGCAGTACGGCGTCGCGGACTCGCTGCACTCCTGCCACACCGCGATCGTGAACGGCTACGTCGTCGAGGGACACGTGCCGGCCGAGGACATCGCGCGGATGCTGAAGGAGCGTCCGAAGATCGCCGGGCTCGCCGTGCCCGGCATGCCGATGGGATCGCCCGGAATGGAGGTGGGCGGGACGAAGAGCCCGTACGAGGTGATCGCGTTCACGAAGGGCGGCAAGTCGAGCGTGTACGCGAAGCACTAGACCGGCGGCCGGCGGCCGCGAGGCGTTCGTCGCGGCCGGCCTCCGGCCTACGGCTCGCGGCCCATGAAGAGGTGCCCCCGCACCGGGTGCGGCATCAGCTCGTCCGTCTCGACACGTCCCGTCTCCGGGTCCTGACGGTAGGGCATGAAGACCTCGACGCACGCGCCGTCCGCGTGCTCGAGGAACACCCGCACCGCCTCGCGCGCGGCGCCGTCACGCCCGCGCATGCGCACGTCGCTCACGAGCGCCGCCGCGACGTACTCGCCCGAGCGCGCCGCGCGCCCCACGCGCTCCTCGAGCAGCGCGACGAGGTCGGCGCCCGGCGGCCGGGTCGGCCCGTCGAACGCGGCGACGAACCACGTGTCGCCGTCGGCGCTGCGCCCGGCGCCGAACGGGTGGAACCCGCCGCGCTCCCCCAGCCGCTCGAGCGCGACCGGGAGCACGGTGTGGAGCAAGTCCTCGAGGACGTCGATGCCCATGCGCCGAATTCTAGCGCGAGGCGTCCCGATACCGCGCGGCCCACACGCGCACCTTCTCCATCACCTGCTCCACCGTGATGCGCTCCATGCGTCCCGACCGGTGCGCCATGCTCGGCGGCGTCGGGGGCTCGCCCGGGTCGTGGTACGCGTCGATCAGCAGGTCGTGGAACCTGCGGTACGGCCCCACGCGCCCCGGGTGCGAGTAGCCGACGAGGCTCACGACCGGGCGGTCGAGCGCGACGGCGAGGTGCAGCGGCCCGGTATCCGGTGACAGCACGAGCGCCGCACCATCGAGGATCGCCACGAGCCTGCGGAGGCCGCTGCCGAGGGCGGACACGGGCCGGTGACGCGCCCGCGCCGTGATGACCGCTTCCGCCGCGAGCTCGCGCGGCGAGCGCCCGCCGACCAGCACGGCCTGCAGGCCGTGCTCCGCGTGCAGCCGGTCCACCACCTCCGCCCACCGCTCGGCCGGCCAGTCCTTCTGCGGCTTGCTCGTGCCGACGACGATGGCCGCCGCAGGGGCAGTCATCGTCGAGAAGAACTCGCGCTGCCTCGCCCGCTCGTGCTGCCACGGCCCGACGTTCCACACCACCGGCTCGTGCGGTACGCCGAGCGGCGCGAGGAACTCGGCGTAGGTGTCCTGGATGTGCTTCACGGGCCCGCGCGGCAGGCGGCGGTCGTAGAGCAGCCAGGCGAGGTCGCGCGCCCGGTCGCGCCCGAGCCCGATGCGGACGTCGGCCCGCAGCAGGCGCGCGACGAGCGCCGACTTGAGGTACGGCTGGAGCACCAGCACCGCGTCGAACCGCCGTCCGCGGCTGCCGCGCCCGAGCTCCGCGTAGCCTCGGAGCCCCTTCGCGCGCTCGAAGACGATCGTCTCGTCCACCGCCGGGTGGCCCGCGACGAACGGCGCGAGCCCCGGTTGCATCACCCAGCTCACGCGGGCGCCTGGTCGCGCGCGCTTGATGGCGCTCGCGATCGCGAGCACGTGCACGGCGTCGCCGAGCGCGCTCAGCATGACGATGCCGTAGCGGGGCGCGTCGTCAGGCGCGCCCACGGTAGCTCCGACTCCAGCGCTCCACGCGCTCGAGGACGTCGTCGACGGAGATGCGCGTCGTGCGCCCGCGCCGGCGCTGCCAGATCACCTCGTCCGGATCGCCGGGGTCGCGGAACGCGTCGACGACGAGGTCGTGGAACCGCCGGTACGGCCCCGTGCGGCGCGGGTCCGCGTTGGCCATCAGCGCGATCACCGGCCGGTCGAGCGCGACGGCCATGTGCATGGGCCCCGTGTCGGGCGACAGCACCAGGACGGACCCATCGAGGACCGCGACGAGCTTCCGCAGCCCGAGCCCGAGCGCCCGCTCGACCGGCACGCGGGCGCGGCGGGCGATCTCGTCGGCGATCGCGCGCTCCGCCTCGGAGGGCCCGCCCACGAGCAGCGGCTGCAGCCCGTAGCGCTCGCTCAGTGCGTCCGCGACGGCGGCCCAGCGCTCCGCGGGCCAGTTGCGATCGGGGTCGCTCGCCGCGACGACGACGGCCGCGAGCGGGCGGTCGAAGCGCGCGAGCCACTCGCGCTGCCACGCGCGCTCGTGCGGCCACGGGCCGAGGTTCCAGGTCACCGGCTCGTGCGGGACGCCGAGCGCGTCCAGGAACTCGAAGTACTGGTCCTGCACGTGGCGGCGCGGGCCCGCGGGGATGCGGTGCGTGGTGAAGAGCCAGTTGAGGTCGCGCGCTCGCGCGCGGTCGAAGCCGAGCTTCACCGGCGCGCGCACGGCGGCGGTGAGGAGCCCGGCTTTGAGCGCGACCTGGAGGGCGAGCACGAGGTCGAACTCTCGCGCCCGCACCGCGCGCAGCGCCTCCGCCCACCCGGGGCGTCCGCGCGCGAGGTCCACCTCGACGATCTCGTCCACGTCGGGGTGCCCGCGCACGAGCGAGGCCGGGCCGGGCGCGAGGAGCCAGGTGATCCGGCAGGATGGCGCGTGGCGCTTGAGGGCGGTCACGACGGGCAGGACGTGCACGGCGTCCCCGATGGCGGAGAGCATCACGATGCAGATCCGGTCGCGGGGGGGCCCCCCCACCGGGAAGGTGATGCGGCCGGGCGCGGCGCGCGTCACCGATTCCACGCGCGCCTCATCGCCCCGCCATCGCGCCCGGCTCGGGCGCCCACGGCGCCGCGAACGGCGCGACGTCCACGAGGGCGCCGTGCCGCTCCCGCCACTTCGTCCAGGACCGGACGAGGCGCCGGACGTTCGCGTGCCACACGGCGCGCGCGCGCGGCGCGTCGAAGACCACGCGGTCCACGTCGAGGACGTACGCCACGGGCTCGGGCGCGTCGTACGGCGCGAGGAGGATGTTCTTGACGTTGAGGTCGGGGTGGCGCGCCCCACACTCGTACAGCCGGACGAGGAGTCGGTGTACCGCGTGCACGATGCGCGCGAGCGCCTCCGCGTCGGGCGGGTTGGTCAGCACCCACGCCAGGTCCCGGCCACTCGGGATCTCGCGCGTCGCGACGTCCGCGCGGCGGAATCCCGGGCCGGCTGCGTACGTCGCGTACGCCACGACCTCCGGCGTGGGCACGCCCGCCGCGGCGAGTCGCAGCGCGGCGGCGAGCTCGCGCGGCGCGCGCGTGGGGGCGAGGAACCGGTCGCCCGTGAGCCGCGCGAGCAGCCCGCCGTGCCGCGAGTGCCGGACGACGATGCTCGTGCGGCCGTCGGGGAGCAGCGCGGCCCACGCGACGCCGCGCCCCGCGAAGCCTCGCGCGCTCGGGTGCCGCTCGGCCCACTCGTACAGCGTGCCGCCGCGCACGGCCTCGCGCACCGCGTCCGCGTGCTCGGCGCGCGCCACGATTTCGGCGCCGCCCGCCGCGAACCTCACGTAGCCGGCGGGCGCCGGGACCATGCGGGTCAGAGCACGCGGGTCAGGGCACGACGCTGTAGATGCGCAGCGGCCGGCTCTTGTTCTTGAGCTCCATCGGGGGGACCTCGACGACCTGCGGCGGGTTCGTGAGCGCTCGCCGCATCTCCTCGGAGAGGAGGATCTGGTGCCCCTCCGCGGCGCCGCACAGGCGGCTCGCCGTGTTCACCGTGTCGCCGATGACGGTGAACTCGAGGCGGCGCTCGGAGCCGATGTTCCCGGCGAACGCGTCGCCGTAGTTCAGCCCGATGCCCACCTGGAGCTCCGGCTTGCCTTCCGCGCGCCACTTCGCGTTGAGCCGGTCGAGCTCCTCGATCATCTCGATGGCCGCGCGCATGGCGCGGTCCGGGTCGTCCGGCGCGGAGATCGGCGCGCCCCACTGCGCCATCACGGCGTCGCCGATGAACTTGTCGAGCGTGCCGCCGTTGCGGAACACGCACTCCACCATCTCGGTGAAGTACTCGTTCAGCAGGCTCGCCATCTCGTCCGGGCTCATCGTCTCGGACATCGCCGTGAAGCCGCGGATGTCGCTGAAGAGCACCGCCACCGTGCGCTTGTCGCCGCCGAGGCGCACCGCGTCCGGCGAGCTGGCGATGCGCGCGGCGAGGCTCGGCGCGAAGAAGCGCTCGAAGTTGCTCCGCACGACCGTCTCGTGCCGGATGCGCTCGGCGAGGCGGCTGTTCTCCAGCGCCACCGCGGCAATGCCCGAGAAGGCGACGAGGAAGTCGAGGTCGTCGGCGGTGAAGCGCGCCTTGAGCGTCAGGTTGTCCACGTAGATGGCGCCGAGCGGCGAGCCCTCGCCGCCGACGAGCGGGGCGCACATCGCGGAGCGCACCTGCTGCATGAGGATCGACTGCCCGCCGAAGCGCTGGTCCTCGCCGGCGTCCTCCGTGAGCATCGCCTCCCGGTTCTGCACCGCCGCGCGCACGATGGACTGCGGCACCTTCCAGCCGCCCGTCATGCCGCGCTTGTCGCGCGACAGCTTCGGCACCGGCGCCCCCGCCTCGTCGAGGAGGAGGATCTGCATCCGGTCGACCTCGAAGGTCTCGAAACAGTGCTCGGCGATCTTCGCGAGCAGCTCGTCGGTGTCGAAGATGCGCGTCAGATCCGTGGAGACGCCGAGCAGCCGCGCGAGCTTCTCCTGCGCCCGGTCGCGCTCCGCCGCCGTCCGCACCGAGAGCGCGTCCGCGCCCTGGGCCGGCGGCGGGGCGACGGCGGCCTGCATGCGGGTGCCGAAGCCGCCGATGCCCAGGTCGAGCGGCACCGGACGCACGATGGTCTGCCCCGCGCGCGGGGCGGGGGAGGGCAGGCCCGGCGCCGTGATCGGCGTGGCCGTGGAGGCCGCGGGCATCTCGGCCGTTCGGACCTCCTTCACCCGGAAGACGACCTTCCCGAACGTGACCTGGTCGCCCGAGGCGGCCCGCGCGGTCTCGATCCGGGCGCCGTTCACGAACGTGCCGTTGCTGGAGCCCAGGTCCCGGACGGACACGCCGCCGTCGACGCACGCGACCTCGGCGTGGCGGCGGGAGATGGTGGGATCGAAGATCGGGATGTCGCTGTTGAGCGCCCGGCCGACGACGAGGGGCTCCTCGCCCCTCAACTCGAACGTCTGGTCGCCGTCTGCGGCGATGAGCTGGTAATGCATCGCGGGGAAATATGGCGCGAAGCGGTCCGCGGCGCTAACTCGCGCCGGGAGCAGCGGTTGCCCCGCGCGCCTGGGCGATGGCGGTGAGCACCGCGCGGGCCTTGCTCTCGGTCTCCTCCCACTCGCGCTCGGGCACCGAGTCGGCCACGATGCCCGCGCCCGCCTGCACGCTCGCGCGGCCGCCGGCGACGACGCACGTGCGGATGGTGATCGCCAGGTCCATGCGGCGGTCCCCCGCGGCGATGTAGCCGAGCGCGCCGGCGTACGGTCCGCGCCGTGCGGGCTCGAGCTCGTCGATGATCTGCATGGCGCGCACCTTCGGCGCGCCGGTCATCGTCCCCGCCGGGAAGACGGCGCGGAAGACGTCCAGCGCCGAGGCGCCGTCGCCGAGCGCGCCCTCCACCTGGCTCACGATGTGGAGCACGTGCGAGTAGCGCTCCACTTTCATCAGCTCGGTCACCTGCACC
This sequence comes from Gemmatimonadaceae bacterium, assembly GCA_045804325.1. GTDB lineage: Bacteria > Gemmatimonadota > Gemmatimonadetes > Gemmatimonadales > Gemmatimonadaceae > JBJMNJ01. The sequence goes on along the minus strand of JBJMNJ010000211.1, from coordinate 12,286 downwards.
GTGCCGAAGCGCGCGATGCGCCCCACGTCGTTGCGGCCGAGGTCCACGAGCATGACGTGCTCGGCGCGCTCCTTCTCGTCGCCGAGCAGCTCCGCGGAGAGCTGCTCGTCGGCGACGGCGGTCGCGCCGCGCGGACGCGTCCCGGCGATGGGGCGCACGGTCACGCGCCCGTCCGCCACGCGCACGAGCAGCTCGGGCGAGCTGCCGACGATCTCCACCCCGTCGAGCTGGAGGTGGTACATGTACGGCGACGGGTTCAGCACGCGGAGCGCCCGGTAGAGCGCGGCGGGGTCGAAGTCCAGCGGCACGTCGATGCGCCGCGAGAGGAGCGCCTGGAAGCAGTCGCCTGCGCGGATGTACTCCTTGATGCGGTCGACCCCCGCCATGAACCCCGCGCGGTCGTACGACGATCGCCCCTCGGCCGGGCGCGCGCCCCGGTCGAGCTCCAGCGTCGGCAGGCGCACCGGCTCGCGCAGGCGCGCCACGGTGCGCGCGACGTCCGCCTCCGCCTCGTCGTAGAGCCGGCGCAGCTCGGCCCCGCCCGCGCCCTCGGGGACGGGGACCGCCACGACGACGCGGGCCTGGGCGCGCAGGTTGTCGACGATGACCACGGCGCGCGTGAAGAGCCACACGGCGTCCGGTACGTCGAGCCCGGGCGGGGGCGCGGCGGGGAGCCGCTCGATGAGGCGCACGACGTCGTAGCCGAAGTAGCCCACCGCGCCGCCCCAGAAGGCGCCGAGCTCCGGCGCGTCGGCCGGACGCTCGCGCGCGACGATCGCGCGCAGGTCGGCGATCGGGTCGCCGGGGCGGCGCGCGCCGTGCCAGCCGTGCTCCGGCGTCCAGTCCTCCACGAGGCCGTCGCGAAGGCGCCAGGCGGCGCGCGGCTCCGTGCCCATGAACGTGTACCGCGCCCACGTCTCGCCGCCGGCGGGCGCGGACTCGAGGAGGAACGCGAACGGGCCGCGGCGGAGCTTCGCGAACGCGGAGACGGGCGTGTCGGCGTCGAGGAGGCAGTCGCGCCACACGGGGACGAGCGTGGCGGCGCGCGCGAGCTCGCGGAATCCCTCGAACGTCACGTGCGGCGGCGCTCCGACGGTTGAAGCCGCCGGGGGCGGGGGCGACATTGCAGCATGTGGCTCAGTGGACGCGCGGCCTGCGCCGCGCTGGTCGTGGTCTTGTTGGCGGGCAGCACTGCCGTTGCTGCCCGTGCTCAGTCCGACGTGTCGCCACCGGCGACGCCGGGAACATGGAATGACGCGCGCACGTCCGAGCTCGTGCGGCGCGCGACCGAGCGGCGCGCGCGACAGCTCGCCGACACGGGCCTCGTCGACTACCGCGCCACCGCCCACGGATACCTGACGTTCCTCGCGCAGCTCGGCGAGGGGCCGGGCGGCGAGTTCACCGAGCCGCCCAAGGTCGTGAAGGCGGACGAGCTCGGCCTCCAAGTCTACTGGCGAGCGCCGAACCTCAGCAAGCAGGTCATCATGGGGCGGCGGGACACGCTGCTCCTGCCGACCGACATCAGCTACCACCGCGACCACCTCGGGATCGTCCAGAACAACTTCCCGAGCATCATTCGGCTCGGCGACGGCGACGAGGTGGTGGACGTGCCGCATCCGCTGTCGCCCGTGGGACTCCAGGCGTACGACTTCGCGATCGCGGACTCGCTCCGCATCGGCGCCGGGGGCCGCACCATCGACGTGCTGATGGTGCGCGTGCGCCCCAAGGACGACCGGCGTCCGCGGGTGATCGGCGCGCTGTACGTGGAGCGCGACGAGGCGCAGGTGGTGCGCATGGCCTTCAACTTCACGCGCGCCGCCTTCCGCGACCGCCAGCTCGAGGACCTCTTCGTCATCCTCGAGAACGGGCTCATCGAGGGACGCTTCTGGCTTCCGCGGCGGCAGGAGATCGAGATCCGCCGCGCCGCCACCTGGATGGACTTCCCCGCGCGCGGAATCATCCGCGGGCGCTGGGAGATCGGCAACTACCTGATCAACCAGGGGCTGTCCCCGGCGCTGTTCGCGGGGCCGGAGATCGTCCACGCGCCCCCCGTCCAGCTCCGGAAGTACCGGTGGGAGGGGCGCATCCTCGACTCCCTGCCGCCGGACGTGCGCGCCGTGACGGACGCCGACGTGCGCGCCGTGCAGGACGAGGCGCGGGCCCTCGTGCGGGAGCAGGCGCTCCGCGGCACGCGCTCCACGGCCCTCGCCGCGCGCCGCATCAGCGACTTCGTGCGCGTGAACCGCGTCGAGGGGCTCGCGCCCGGCGTGGGCGTCACGCGCCGCTTCGGCGGCGGCCTCGCGGCCACGCTCCTCGCGCGCTGGGCGACGGAGGAGGGGACCGCGCGCGGCTCCCTCGCGGCGGGCTGGCAGCGCGCGAGCGGCGTCGGCATCAGTCTCGAGGCCTCGCGCGACCTGCGCGACACGGGGATCGAGCCCGAGCGCTCGACGCTCGTGAACAGCGTTGCCGCGCAGGAGTTCGGCAGCGACTACACGGACCCGTACGACCTGTGGTCCCTGGCGCTCGCGCTCGACCTCGGCACGCGACTCGGCGTGCGGTGGCGGCTCCAGGGCGCGTGGGAGCGGCACGAGTCGGTGTCGGTGCGCTACGCGCCCGCCCGCGGCCGGTTCGAGCCGGTGGTCCCCGCGCTCGAGGCGCGTGGCTGGCGCGCGTCGCTGTTCGCCGAGCGACCGACGGCGCTGTCGCTGTTCGGCACCGAGCTGCGCGCGTCCGCTGAGGCGCGGTGGCGGGGCCTCGAGGCCGAGGGGGACGCGGGGACCGTCCAGTCCCTGCGCCTCGCCGGCGCGGTCGACGTCGAGCGGCCGGCTGGCCGGCAGCGGCTCGTGCTCCACACGGCCGCCGGTCTGGTTCGCCCGATCGGCGGCCAGGTGGTCGCGCCGCAGGAGCTCGTCTTCCTCGGCGGGCCGGTCACGGGGCCGGGGTACGAGTTTCACGAGCTCGCCGGCCGTTTCGGCGCGAGCCAGCGCGTCGAGTGGCGTCTCCCGGTGCCGTTCCCCGCGATCTCGCTCGGCCGCTTCGGCCGCTCGGGCGGGTCGGCGACGCTCGCCCCGTTCGCGCAGACGGCCTACCTGGCTCAGCCGTTGGCCGTGGGCGCCGCCCGCGCGGAGCGGGGCGGGTGGTATCCGTCGGTGGGGGTCGGGTCGCTCCTCTTCTTCGACGTGCTGCGCGTCGACGTGGCGCGCGGGCTCCGTGACGGCCGGTGGACGTTCTCGCTGGACGCGGGGCGGGACTTCTGGCGCGTGCTCTGACCCGGGGGTGACGCCGGGGAGAAGGATCAGGGCGCCGGAGAGTCGGGTGACGGGAGGCGCTCCGAGGCGTCAGGGTTCGGGGCGGGTCCCGCGGCCGGCCCACCTCGCGCGCGACGTACGCGCAGCGCCGCGCTCGCGGGTATAGAATAGACACACCGCCGTCCGCCGTCCCGCCGGAGCCCCGATGCCTCCTCGCCCGCTTCGTGATGAGTGGCTGATCCCGACGCTCGAGGGCCTGCTCTCCCCCGAGCAGGCCGCCGGGCTGCGGGCGGAGGCGCAGGAGAGCTACTGGGAGCACGCGGTGCGGACGCGCGCGGCGACCGACGAGGCGATCGTCGAGGCGCTGGCCAAGCGGTTCCGGATGCGCGTCGCCGACCTCGGGCTGGTCGCGCCGCAGGCGCGCGACGCGGTGCCCGAGCAGCTCGCGCGGAAGTTCCGCATCCTCCCGCTCGCCGTCAGCGACTCCACGCTCGACGTGGCCACGGCGGACCCGAACGACCTCGACGCCGAGCGCAGCCTCGCGTTCGCCACGGGACGCACGGTCCGGATGCACATCGCCAGCCCGCTGCGGATCAGCGAGCGCATCGACGAGGTGTACCGGCCCGAATCGGCGGTCGAGAAGATCCTCGAGAGCGTCACCGGCAACTACGAGGTGCAGTCGGTCTCCGACGCGGCGCCGGACGACGACATCGGGCTCGGGGGGAAGGGGAACGAGCGGCCGGTCATCCGGCTCGTGGACCACATCCTCGCCGAGGGCATCACGACGCGGGCGAGCGACATCCACCTCGAGCCGGAGGAGAACGGCGTCGCGGTGCGCTACCGCATCGACGGCGTGCTCCGCGACAGCATGAACCTGCCGCGCGCCGCCGGGCTGCCGCTCGTCTCGCGCGTGAAGATCATGTCGGGGCTCGACATCGCCGACCGCATGCGCCCGCAGGACGGGCGCGCGCGCGTGATGGTGAACGGCAACCGCGTGGACCTGCGCGTCTCCACGCTGCCGAGCGCGCACGGCGAGAAGGTCGTCATCCGCGTCCTCGACACGAAGAACTCGCTGCTGTCGCTGGACTCCCTGGGCCTCGCGCCGGACCAGCGCGCGCGCATCGATCGCCTGCTCGACACGCGCGAGGGCATCATCCTCGTCACCGGCCCCACGGGCTCCGGCAAGACGACGACGCTGTACTCGACGCTGGGCCAGCTCAAGGGCAAGGGCGTCAACATCATCACGGTCGAGGACCCGGTGGAGTACCGGATCCAGGGCGTGGTGCAGGTGCAGGTGAACGAGAAGGCGGGGCTGACGTTCGCCTCGGCGCTGCGCTCGATCCTGCGCCAGGACCCGGACGTGGTGCTCATCGGCGAGATCCGCGACCGGGAGACGGCGCAGATCGCCATCCAGGCGTCGCTCACGGGCCACCTCGTCTTCTCGACGCTGCACACGAACGACGCCGCGAGCTCGGTGACGCGCCTCGCCGACATCGGCGTCGAGAACTACAAGATCGGCAACGCGGTGAAGGGCGTCATCGCGCAGCGCCTCATCCGCCGCCTGTGCCCCAACTGCAGGCAGGCGACGAGCGAGCCGCCCCCGGAGCGCACGCAGCGCTTCCTCCCTCCGAGCGTGCAGCTCTACCGCGCGGCCGGCTGCGACCACTGCGCGCAGACGGGCTACCGCGGCCGACTCGCCATCCAGGAGGTCCTCGTCACCAACCCCGACGTGGAGCGCGCCATCTCGGCCGGGGAGTCCGCGGAGCGCATCGCGGAGGCGGCGCGCCAGGGCGGGATGAAGTCGCTGTTCGAGGCGGGCATCTATCACATCGAGCAGGGCACGACGACGATCGAGGAGCTCCTGCGCGTCGTCGAGGTGCCGGCGGAGGCGCCGCCGCGGGCGAGCGAGTTCACCGCGCGCGTGAGCTCGGCACCGGTGCGCGAGGAGCCGGGGCGCGCGGACGAGAACGGCGGCGGCTCCCATTCGCCCCGCACCTCGGGGCCCCGCGCCCGCCCCCTGGCCTCGCGCCCGGCGACGCCGCGGTCCGCGCCGGTGGTGGGCGCGACGACGGGCGACGCGTTCGAGCTCGTGGAGGACTTCGCCGGGGGCCTGAAGCGAAACGGCGGCGGGGCGGAGGCCGGCGCGACGATCCTCCTCGTCGAGGACGAGGCGGGACTCCGCATGGTGCTCCGCGACCTCCTCGAGCGCGAGGGCTTCCGCGTGGTGGAGGCGGGGGACGGCGTGCAGGCGCTCGACGAGATCGACCGCGCGGGCCCGGACGTCGTCGTGCTCGACCTGAACCTCCCGCGGCTCGACGGCTACGGCGTGCTGAGCCAGCTCCGCTCGCGGCGCCACACGGCGAACCTTCCGGTGCTCGTGCTCACCGCGCGCGGCGACGAGGACAGCGAGGTGCGCGTGTTCGAGTTCGGGGCGAACGACTACCTCGCGAAGCCGTTCCGCCCGCGCGCGCTCAGCGCCAGGCTCCGCAGCCTCCTCAAGCGGGCGGCCCGCTGACGGAGATCCGCGCGGGAGTCGTCGACGTCTACGTCGTGCGACCGTACCGCGAGGAGTGGCTCGTGCTCGTCCTCCGCCGGGGGCGCGACACGCGCTGTCCGGGCTCGTGGGAGACCGTGCACGGCCGCCTCGAGGCGGGCGAGCGCCCGGAGGCGGCGGCGGTGCGCGAGGTGCGCGAGGAGACGGGGCTCGCGGTGGACCGCCTCTACAACGTCACGGTCCAGCCCTTCTACCTGCACGGCTTCGGCACCGTGCAGCTCGCCGTGGTCTTCTGCGCCTTCGTGCGCGAGCCCGCGGAGGTGGCGCTGGGGCCCGAGCACGAGGCGCACGCGTGGCTCTCCATCTCCGAGGCCGCCACCCGCTTCCACTGGCCGCGCGAGCGCGAGGCCCTCTCGGACGTCGTGCAGCTCCTCGGCGCGGGTGACGCGGGGGCTGCGGAGGACGTCCTGCGGGTGTTCTAGAACGAGAAAGGAGAGAGGAGAGAGGAGACACACCCTGCCGGGAAGCCTCTCCTCTCTCCTTTCTCGTCCTATCTCGCTCGCTCGCTCCGCCGTGTCGTGCTCAGCACCTGCCCCACGAACTCCGCCGGCGCGTTCGGCTTCACGCGCACCGTCTTCGCCGGGATGCCGACGTTGACGTGGTAGGGCTCCACGTCCTTCGTCGCCACGGCGTTGGCGCCCACCATCCCCTGCGTGCCGACGCGCACGCCCGCGAGCACCGTGGCGTGGTAGGTGATCCGCACGCCGTCCTCCAGCACCGTGCAGGCGTTCGTCACGTCCTTCTGCTCGACGATGCTGTGCGTGTGGCTGTAGATGTTCGCGTAGTCGCTGATCGAGACGCCGTTGCCGAGGATGATGCCGCCGCGGTCGTCGAGCAGGACGTGGCGGTGCACCACCACGTCGTCGCCGACCTCGAGGTTGTGGCCGTACGAGAACTCCACGTGCTGGAAGCACTTGAAGTTCCTCCCGACGCGCTTGAAGACGTGCCCCGCGAGCAGGCGGCGGAGCCGCACGCCGAGGTCCACGTTCTGCCCGCCGGCGACCGTGCGGTCGAACGAGTACCAGAGCCAGAGCAGCGGCTTCACGCGCTGGAACCGCTCCTGGTCGCAGTCCGCGTAGTACTCGGGCTCGAGCGTCACGTTGCGCGGATCGAGCGCGGCGAGCGCGACGCGGGTGCCGAGCGGCACCTGTTCGTCGGCGAGCGCCGTGTCGAGGTTCGCGGCGTACTCCGGGAACGTCAGCTCGGCGAGCGTGCGCCGGCAGATCGCCGCGCGGTCGGCGGCCGGGTCGGCGAGGTCCTGGGCGAGACGCTCGAGCCACCGGTCGCCGAGGGCGGCGAGTGGGGCAGGGGTGAGCTGGCGGAGCGGGCGGAGGACCATGGCCGCGACGGGTGTTCGGGTTAGGGACGCGCCGCGGCGCGCGAGCGCACGAGCGCGCGCTCGCGCTCGACGCGCCGAAGCGTCTGCGCCCACGCGTCGGTGCGCGCCGCCTCGTACGCCACCGTGAGCGGCTGTGAGACGTCGAGCTCGCCGTCGAACACGTAGAGCGCGCTCTGCATCTCGCGCTGGCCCACGCGCTCCTCGCCGAAGCCGCGCGTGAGCGGGAGCACCTCGAGCGGGCGAAACTCCAGGCCGGCGCCGGTGACGAGCAGGTCCCGGGGGCTGAAGCGCGTCTCCGGCTCGAGCCCCGTGAACGTCACGTACCACACGCGCACGCGCGGCGCGCCGGCGCGGCGGGCGATGCTGTCGAGGCGGGCGGCGCGGCTCGCCACGAGCTCGTGCAGCGCCCGGTACGAGTCGGGCGAGAGCGTGCGGAGCACTGCCTCGTCGAGCGGGATGGCGCGGACGACGAGCGCGGGAGTCTGGAGGCGGATCGCGACGTCGTCCTGCCGCAGCGAGCCGTACCCGGCGGGCACGAGGCCCGCCGCGAGCGTGTCGGCCGTGCGCGCGCTCGCCGGGAGCGTGTCGGCGCGCGCGGGCAGGGGCGCCGCGGCGGGACCGGCCTGCGGCATGCCGCACGCCGCGAGCGCGGCGGCCAGGAGCGCCGCGGGGAGCGCGCGCGCGGTCATCACGCCTCCCTCCACGCCGGCTGCGCGACGAGCTCCACGATCGCCTGCGCGAGCTCGTCGCGGCCCTCGCCCGTCACGGCGCTGAACGGGATCACCTGCTCGGGGTCCAGCCCGAGCGCATCCGTGATCGCGGCCACGCGTTCGCGCCGCTCGGCCGCGCGGAGCTTGTCGGCCTTCGTGAGCGCGACGATCGTCGGCAGCCCCACGTCCGCGAGGAAGTCGAACATCCCGCGGTCCTCGTCGCTCGGGTCGCGCCGCATGTCGAGGAGCTGGACGATGCCGCGCAGCTCCCGGCTCCCGCGCAGGAACCCCTCGATGAGCGGCCGCCACTCGGCGCGCCGGTCCTTGGAGATCTTCGCGTAGCCGTACCCCGGCAGATCCACGAGCACGAACTGGCGGTTGACCTGGAAGAAGTGGATCTCGCGGGTGCGCCCGGGGGTGTTGCTCACGCGGGCGAACGCCTTCCGGCGCACGAGCTTGTTCAGCAGCGACGACTTGCCGACGTTCGAGCGCCCCGAGAACGCGATCTCGGGCAGCCCCGGCGTCGGGCGCCACCCGCCCTCCTGGCCCATGGGCCCGAGGTACTCGAGGTCGCGAATGACCAGCGGGTCCGTCGCCTGGGGAACGGCCTCCGCCGGCCCCGCCTCGGCCCGGCCCGGCGCTCGCTCGTCGGCCGCCACGCTAGTGCGTCACCGGAGGCGGCTGGTCGGCCGCGGCGGTCTCCTTCGACGCGCGCCGCCGGCCCTCGGTGCGCAAGCCGCCGCGCAGCGCGACGCCGAGCACGTCGTCCATCGAGCGTACGGGGTGGAAGCGGACGCCGCGCCGCACCTCCTCGGGGAGCTCCTCCACCTCGCGGATGTTCGCGGCGGGGATCAGTACCTCGGAGATCCCGTTCCGGTGCGCCGCCACCGCCTTCTCCTTCAGCCCCCCGATCGCGAGTACCCGGCCGCGGAGCGTCACCTCCCCCGTCATCGCGACGTCGCCGCGCACGGGCGCCTCGGTGAGCGCGCTGACGATCGCCGTGGCGATCGCGATGCCCGCGGACGGGCCGTCCTTCGGCGTCGCCCCGGCGGGGATGTGCACGTGGAGGTCGCGCGTCTTGTAGAAGTCGCGGTCGATCCCGAGCGCGCGCGCGCGGGCCCGCGCGTACGAGAGCGCCGCGGTCGCCGACTCCTTCATCACGTCGCCGAGCGTGCCGGTGAGCTGCACGCGTCCGCGCCCGGGCACCACCGCCACCTCGATCTCGAGCGTCTCGCCCCCGGCCGGCGTGTACGCGAGCCCGGTCGCCACGCCCACCTTGTCTTCGAGCGACGCGTCGTCCGGGTCGTGCGGCGGCTGGCCGAGCATCGGGAGGAGGTCGGCGGAGCGCACCTCGTCCCGGTGCTCCGCGTCCGGGCGCTCCGCGCGGCGCCGCGCGAGCTTGCGCGCCATGCGCGAGAGGCGCCGCTCGAGCTCGCGCACGCCGGCCTCGCGCGTGTAGCCGCGCATGATCTGCACGAGCGCCGCCGGCTCCCACGTCACCGTCGTCGGGTCGATCCCGGACGCGCGCAGCGTCTTCGGGATGAGGTGCTGCCGCGCGATCGCGAGCTTTTCCTGGTCGAGGTAGCCGGCGAGGCGGATGGTCTCCATCCGGTCGCGGAGCGGCTCGGGGATCGTCGCGAGCGAGTTGGCCGTCGTGATGAACAACACCTGCGAGAGGTCGTAGTCGACCTCGAGGTAGTGGTCGTTGAACGCGACGTTCTGCTCGGGGTCGAGCACCTCGAGCAGCGCGGCGGACGGGTCGCCGCGGTAGTCCTGCCCGAGCTTGTCGATCTCGTCGAGGAGGATGACCGGGTTCACGACCTCCGCGCGGCGCATCGCCTGGATCACGCGCCCCGGCATCGCGCCGATGTACGTGCGCCGGTGCCCCCGGATCTCCGCCTCGTCGCGCACGCCGCCGAGCGACATGCGCACGAAGCGGCGGCCGAGCGCGCGGGCGATGGAGCGGCCGAGCGACGTCTTGCCGACGCCGGGCGGGCCGACGAGGCAGAGGATGGACCCCGGGGACGTTCCCACCAGCGCGAGGACGGCGATGTGATCGAGCACGCGCTCCTTCACCTCGGCGAGCCCGTAGTGGTCCTCGTCGAGCACGGTGCGCGCGCGGGTGACGTCGAGCACCTCGTCGGTGCGCTCGGTCCAGGGGAGCGCGAGGAGCCAGTCGAGGAAGTTCCGCCCGACGGTGGACTCCGGCGAGAGCGGCGACATGCGGCGGATCTTCCGCAGCTCGCGGAGCGCGCGCGTCTTCACCGCGTCCGGAAGCGCGCGCGCCTCGATCTGCCGCTCCAGCTCGTCCGCGTCGTCCTCATCGCCCCCGAGCTCGCGGTGGATCGCCTTCAGCTGCTCCTGGAGGTAGAACTCGCGCTGGTTCTGGAAGAGCGAGCCGCGGACGTCGTCCTCGATCTTGCGCTCGAGGCGCAGGATCTCGAGCTCGCCCGTGAGGAGGTCGCCGAGCCGCTCCCAGAGCTCGTCGAGGCGCGCGGCCTCCAGCAGCGCCTGCTTCAGCTCGTGCTTCACCGCCAGGTGCGCCGACACCGCGAACGCCTGCCGCGGCTCGCCGTGGGCCTGCTGCACGAGCGCGGCGACCTCCTCGGGAACGCGGCGGTGCATGGCCGCGTACTCCTCGAACATGGAGACGACGCGCCGCGCCGCCGCCTCGCGCTCGGCGGGCGCCGGGGTCGGGGTGCCGCGCTCGTCGGCGTACGGCCCGCGGGCGAGGTCCGCGAACTCGAGCGGCTCGACCACGGCGCGGAGGTGGCCGGCCGCCGGGAGGTAGCGCGTCACGCGCGCCCGCGCCACGCCCTCGACGAGCACCTTGGTCGTCCCGCCGCCCAGGCGCGTCATCTGGACGATGCGCCCGACCGTGCCCGCGCGGTACAGGTCCGCCGCGGCCGGGTCCTGCACGTCGCCGTTCCGCTGCGAGACGAGGAGGACGAACCCGTCCTCCCCCGAGGCGGCGGTGACTGCCGCGAGCGACTGCGCGCGCCCGACGAGCAGCGGCATGACGGCGTACGGGAAGGCGACGACGTCGCGGAGCGGCAGCACCGGCAGGCGCTCGGCGGTCTCGACGACTTCCTCGTCCCGGTAGAAGAGCGGCATGGGCGGGAATATACACCCGCTCCCGGCCCTCGGCCCTCGGCCGCTAGGCGTAGAGGAAGCCTTCGCGCCCCGCGCGCCTGTCGCGCGCCAGCCCGACGTGGTCCGCCGCGCGCCACGCGGCGAACGCGCCGGCCGCGCAGATCACCGCGTCGAGGGCGTCGCCGCCCGGGTCGCGCATGATCAGGCGCCGGTGCTCGGGCCAGATCTCGACGAGCGGCGCGAGCCCCGCGAGGAGCGCCCGCCGCGTGCGCAGGCGCCGCGCCGCCAGCGGGCCGCCCTCGGGCTGCTTGTAGTTCTGGTGCGGCAGGCCGAGGCGCTTCAGTGTCGAGCTCGGGCAGGTCTCCACCAGCACCCGGCGCGCGCGGCCGAGCCGGCGGTACTGGAACGGGAGCACGGCCGTCTCGCGGGTGCGGGCGAGCGGCGCCGCCACGTCGCGGATGGCGTGGAAGGTCTGGTAGATGATGCGGTAGTGGTACGGGTCGAACGGCGCGCGGGCCGCGCGGTCGGTGGCGCGATAGACGTGCTGCGGGAGCCCGCGCTCGCGGGCGCGCGCGAGGCACCAGAGCCCGAGGTCGTACGCTCCATCGGGGGCCCACTCCCGCACGAGGCGCACGGTGTTGGACCACCCGACCGAGCCGTCGAAGAGCTCCACCGGGAGCCCGAGCGGCGCGTCGAGGGCCCAGAGGGCATCGCCGGAGGCCCGCACCATGGCCACGAGGTGCGCGAGGGCAGGGAGCCGCTCCGCGCTGCCGGCGAGGCGCTCGAGGCTCGCGAGGCGCACGAGGTGCAGCCGCGCCTCGTCGCCGTGCCCGCGCACCTCGCACCGCGCCACCCACGTCGTGCGGCCCGCGAGCCGGGCGCCGCTGAAGTCCACGCCGAAGACGGTGTGGATGTCGGGAAGGTCCGTCACAAGTCCGGTCTCATATAGTCGCAATGCGCTCGGCCCTCGGCCCTCGGCCGCGAGTGAGCAGGCCGAGAGCCGAGGGCCGAGGGCCGACGAGGGGCGCCGCAGGCGCCCCTCGCTCTAAGCCTCTTTCTTCCGCCGCGCCGGCGAGATCTCCAGCAGCGGCGGCGTGCCGTTCGTGATCGTCCCCTCGGTGACGCGCACCTCGACGACGTCCTCGCGCCCGGGGAGGTCGAACATCACGTCGGTGAGCATCTCCTCCATGATGGCGCGGAGGCCGCGCGCGCCGGTGCCGCGCTTGAGGGCCTTCAGGGCGATCGCCCGGAGCGCGAGCTCGTCGAAGGCGAGCTTCACCTCTTCGAGGTCGAAGAGCTTCGTGTACTGCTTCGTGAGCGCGTTCTTCGGCTCCTTGAGGAT
>JBJMNJ010000210.1:0-16039 GCA_045804325.1 Gemmatimonadaceae bacterium | reverse complement strand
CCCGGCACGAGGTCGCGCCGCGCGTTGCCGCAGACGTACTTCCGGATCGACTCGACGAACGGCGCGCGCCCCACCGCCAGTCCCGTCCTGTCGTGGTAGAACTCGAGGTCGTCGCTCACGAGGGCGCCGAGGCGGTCGATGTCGCAGCGGTTGTAGGCGTCGAACAGGGCGCTGTCGAGCGCGGCCACCGTGCGGAAGAGCGTGTCGGGCTGCGCGGCGGGCGCCTGCGCGGCGGCCGGCGCGGCGGCGAGCGCCGCGCACGCGGCGGCGAGGAGCGTGAGACGGTGCATGACGGAGCGGGCGGGCGCGGGTCGGCGGTCGTGCATCCTGATGGCTCGCGTGAGGTGGCGGGGCGGCCGTACGCGCATGGCGCTTCGGCTGTTTCGCGCGGAGTCGCTGGGTGACGGCGCCTGCCGACGGCCCTCGGCTCCTCGCCGACGCGATGCTCGGGCGCCTCGCGCGCTGGCTCCGCGTCCTCGGCTACGACACTGGCTACGACCCCGCGGCGGCCGACCCTGAGCTCGTCGCCCGCGCGGCGGCCGAGGGCCGCGTGCTCCTCACGCGGGACCGGCACCTGCTTCGCGACCTGCGCCCCGCTCGCGCGCTCGAGGTCCGCGGCGACGAGCCGCTCGAGCAGCTCCGCATGGTGGTGGCGGCGCTCTCCCTGTGCGCGCCCGAGGAGCTCCTCACGCGCTGCCTCGTCTGCAACGACGTGCTCGACGCGGTGGCGGAGGACGAGCGCGCCGCCGCGGTGCCGCCGGCCGCGCGCGCGCTGCCCGGCCCCGTGCGACGCTGTCCGCGCTGCCGGCGAGTGTACTGGCCGGGCTCCCACGCGCGCCGCATGCGCGCGTCGCTCGAGCGCGCCCTCCCCGGCTGGCTGCGATAGGTCGGACGCAGGCCAGGTCGCGGCGGCGCGTCACGCCGAGCCAGTGCGCCGTGGAGGCTCGGGGGAGGGAGCAGGATGAGTGCATAATGGAGCAGGGAGCAGGAACGGACCCCTCGGGGTCGCCCCTGCTCCCTGCTCCCCATCCCCTGCTGCCTGTTACTGCTCTCTGAGCGCCTCCGTCGGCGGGATCGTCGCCGCGCGGCGGGCTGGGATGAAGCTCGCGGCGAGCACGGCGGCGCCGAGGATGGCGGCCATGGTGGCGAGCGTCGCCGGGTCGCCGGGGGCGACGTCGAAGAGCAGCGTGCGCAGCACCCGCGTCGCGGCCGCCGAGGCGGCGAGCCCGAGGACGCCGCCCGCCACGAGGATCCCGGCGCCCTGGCCGACGATGAGGCGCAGCACGTCCCTGCGCTGCGCGCCGAGGGCCACGCGCACGCCGATCTCGCGCGTGCGCTGCGCGACGCCGTAGCTCACGACGCCGTACACGCCGACGGTGGCCAGCGCGAGGGCGACCAGCGCGAAGATGCCGAGCAGCGCGGCGCTGTAGCGCGCGTACGACGTCGCGGCGGCGGTGCGCTCGGCGAGCGTCTTCACGTCGTAGATCGGCGAGTCCGGCGCGGCGGTGCGCGCGGCGGCGCGGATGGCGCGGACGGCGGCGAGCGGGTCGCCCGCCGTGCGCACGAAGACGAGCCCGCGCGGGTAGGGCGACTGCGCGTACGACAGGTAGACGTCCGGCTCCTGCGGCGCGTCGAGCGTCGTGTAGCGCACGTCGCCCACCACGCCGACGACGGTGGCGGTGTCCTCCCAGAAGCCGCCCTGGCCGACGCTGACGGGCTTCCCCACCGGGTCCTCGGTGCCCCAGATGCGCCGCGCGGCCGCCTGGCTCACGAGCACGACCTTCGGCGAGCCGACCCGGTCCTCCGGGCCGAAGCGGCGGCCGCGCACCAGCGGCACGCCCATCGTCTCGAGCCACTCCGGCGTGATCCACTGGATGCCGACGGAGGGCTCGGTGCCCGGAGGCGGGACGGGGCGGTCGCGGCGCAGCGCGACGGTCCCGTTGCAGCCGCCGCTCAGCGGCGCGCAGTTGCCGATGGCCGCCGCCTGCACCCCCGGTACGGCGCTCACGCGCTCGACGACGCCGCTCCAGAATCTGGGCCACGACTTGGAGTCGGCGCCGTCCGGCGTGTTGAGGCGGAGCGTGAGCACGCGGTCGCTCCGGAAGCCCGGGTTCACGCCCATGAGGTTCGCGAGGCTGCGGAGCATGAGGCCCGAGCCGGCGAGGAGCACGAGGGCGAGCGCGATCTCCAGCGCCGCGAGCGTGCTGCGCCCGCCGAGGCGGCGCGCGCGGCGCCGCCCCTCCGAGCCGTCGTCCTTGAGGGCTCCCGTGAGCTCGAGGCGCGTGGCGCGGAGCGCCGGCACGAGCCCGAAGAGGATGCCGGTGCCGACGGCGACGAGCGCCGCGAAGGCGAGCGCCTGGACGTCGAGCTTGATCCAGTCGAACGAGACGCCGCCGACGGCGCCGAAGTCGCGGGTCCGGATGGCGACGCGCGGGTCGACGGCGCTGAGCGCCTTCACGCCCCACACGGCGAGGAGCAGGCCGGCGAGCCCGCCCATGCCCGCGAGGAGCACGCTCTCCGTGAGGAGCTGCCTGACGAGTCGGCCGCGCCCGGCACCCACGGCGAGGCGCACGGCGATCTCGCGGCGGCGCCCGGCGGCGCGCACGAGGAAGAGGTTGGCGACGTTGGCGCACGCGATGAGCAGCACGAGCCCCACCGCGCCGAGCAGGACGAGGAGCGAGCGGCGCACGACGGGCGAGACGCGGGTGGCGTCGAGCTCGCCGGCCCTCGCGCCCCAGTGCGCGGTCTTGAGCTCGGGGTGCGGCCACGCGGCGTCCACGCGGCGGCCGAGCTCGGGGACGACGGCCTTGGCCTGCGCCACGCTCACGCCGGGGGCGAGGCGCCCGACCATCCAGAAGGAATGGGACCAGGCCTCCTTCTCCACGCCCTCCCACCGCGTGATGAGCGGCACCCACAGCTCGCTCTTCCCCGAGAGTCCGCGGAACCCGCGCGGCGCGACGCCGACGATGACGTACGGCTGGCCGTCGAGGTTCACGGTCTGGCCGAGCACACGCGGGTCGGCGTTCCAGCGGCGCTGCCAGAGCGCGTCGGAGATCAGCGCCACCTTCGGCCCGCCGAGGGTGTCCTCGTCCGCGGTGAAGCTGCGCCCGATCTGCGGCGCGAGCCCGAGCGTCGGGAGGTATGCGGCGTCCGTCAGCTCGCCGGCGACGCGGTCGGCCTCGCCGCCGCCGCGCACGGTGAACTGCCAGTCGGTGTAGAGCGTCGTGCTCGAGAAGAGGTGCTGCTGCTCGCGGAAGGTGCGCGCCTTCGGCCAGCTCCAGATCATGTCGTCGCGCGCCGGCTCGTCGCCGCGCGCGGGCACGGTGAGGCTCACCTTCATGAGGCGCTCGGGCTCGCGGTACGGCAGCGGGCGCAGGAGCATGGCGTTCACCGCGCTGAAGATCGCGGTGTTGGCGCCGATGCCGACGGCGAGCGTGAGCACGGCGACGGCGGTGAAGCCGGGGGTGCGGCGGAAGGACCGCAGCGCGAAGCGCAGGTCCTGCCGCAGGACGTCGAGGAACGAGAGTCCGGCCACGTGACGCGCCTCCTCCGTGTAGTTGGTGACGCTGCCGAACCGCCGCAGCGCCGCGTAGCGCGCGTCCTCGGGGCTCAGGGCCCCGCGCGCGCCGTGCTCCTTCTGCATCGCCTCGAGGGCGACGTGGAAGCGCAGCTCCTCGTCGAGCTCGCGCGCGAACCGCCTCGGGCGCACGAACGCCGCGAGCCGGTAGCGCAGCCCGTCGAGGAGGCTCACGCCGCTACCCCTCGCCCTGCATCACGCGCTCGATGGCGCCGAGCACGCGGTCGAAGCTCGTCTGCCGCTCGCCCAGGGCGCGCCGGCCGCTCGCGGTGATCGTGTAATAGCGGGCGCGCCGCCCCGTGGGGGACTCGCCCCACTTGCTGGTGACGAAGCCGCGCTTCTGGAGCCGCTGCAGGGCGGGGTAGAGCGAGCCCTGCTCGACGACGAGCACGTCGCCGGAGAGCCGCTCGATGTGCTGCGCGATGGCGTAGCCGTGCATGGGCTGCACGGTGAGCGTGCGCAGGATGAGCATGTCGAGCGTCCCCTTGAGCAGGTCGTCCTGCGGCGGGGCGGCGTCCCTGGGCAAGGCCGGCCTCGAGGTGTAGGAGTCCTACCCATGATGGGTAGGAGTTCTAGGTGTAGGCCCTACGCCCCGGCGCGTCAACGGTTTCAGTTGTACGGAATCGGAAAGACGGCCGCTCCTACTCGCCCCGGAGAACCTCCGCCGGGCTCACCCGCGTCGCGCGGCGCGCCGGAAGCCAGCTCGCCAGCAGCGCGGCGCCGAGCAGGACCGCGCCGACCGCGACGACGGTGGCCGGGTCCGTCGGGCTCACCTCGTAGAGCAGCGCGGCGAGCACGCGGCTCCCGACGACGGCGGCCGCGAGCCCGATCACGACCCCCGCTCCCGCGTGCTTGAGGCCCGAGGAGACGACGAGCCGGCTCACCGCGTCCGGGCGGGCGCCCAGCGCCATGCGCACCGCGAGCTCGCGCCGGCGGCGCGTCACCGCGTACGACAACACGCCGTACACGCCCACCACCGCGAGCGCGAGCGCCGAGAGCCCGAAGGCGCCGAGCACCGCCGCGGCGAAGCGCGGGCGCGCGACGGAGCTCGTCACCACCGACTCGAGCGTGCGGACGTTGTCGAGCGCGAGGTCGGGGTCCAGCTCGTGGATGGCCGTGCGGACCGCGTTCGTGAGCTTCGCCGGGTCCGACCCGCCGTCGCGGGTACCCCGCGTGCGCACCACGAGCGTCATCCCGCCCAGCCAGGGGAACTGACTGGTCACCCGGTAGTACGTCATGCGCGGCGGCTCGGACAGCGACACCGGGCGCACGTCGCGCACGATGCCGACCACCGTCATCCAGCGCTCGTCGCCGGCGAGCCTGAAGCGCTTGCCCAGCGCGTCCTCGCCCGGCCAGGCGGTCCGGGCCATGGACTCGCTGATCACCGCCACCGGCGGCGCGCCGGAGCCGTCGGTGGGCGCGAACCCGCGGCCGCGCACCACCGGAATGCCGTGCGCACGGAAGACGTCCGTCGTCGAGGGCACGAAGTACGGCGTCTCGAGCTCGGTCACCGAGCTCGGGCGACCCTCGATCTCGACCGGCACCTGCGCCGGGCCGCCCTGGAACGCCGCCAGCGACGTCGCCGCCGCCGCCTGCACGCCGGGGAGCGCGCGCAGCCGCTCCACCGCCCTGTCGTAGAACGAGAGGATCTCGCTGCCCGTGCGGTACTTCACGCGCGGCAGCGCGACGTCCACGAGCAGCGCGCCCGACGCCTCGAAGCCCGGGTCGACCGCGAGCAGCCGCTGGAAGCTGCGCCCCACGAGCCCCGCGCCGACGAGCATCGCCGCGGCGAGCGCCACCTCCGTGGCGACGAGCAGGTTGCGCAGCCGGCCGCCCCGCGCGCCGCCGCCGGAGCTCCCCGCCGCGATCGCGGTCCGAACGTCCGTGGAGCCCGCGCGCATCGCCGGCGCGACGCCCGCCACCAGCGCGGCGAGCGCCACCACCGCGACCACCGCGGCCAGCACGCCCCCGTCGAGCGCCACCTCCGCGCCCGCGGGCACGACGCCCGGGTTAATGGCGAGCAGCGTCCTGACGCCGAGCGCCGCGAGCGGCACGCCGACCAGCGCGCCGAGCAGCGCGAGCAGCGCGCTCTCCGTGAGGAGCTGCCTGACGATGCGCCCGCGCCCCGCGCCGAGCGCCACGCGCACGCCGATCTCCCGCTGCCGCGCCTCGGCGCGCACGAGCAGGAGGTTCGCGACGTTCACGCTCGCGAGGAGCAGGAGCAGCAGCACCGTTCCGAGCAGGGCGAGCATCAGCGGGCGGGCGCCGCCGTACATCGCCTCGCGCAGCTCGCGCGCCGTCGCGGTGAAGCCGCCCGCGCGGTAGTCGCTCGGGTTCTCGCGCACGCTCCGCGCGGCGAACTGCGCGAGCTCGTCGCGCGCCCGTGCGTACGAGACGCTCGGCCCGAGGCGCCCGAGCACGCGCAGGAAGTGCGCGCCGCGCTCCGGGAGCTGCGCCGGGTCGAGGCCGAGCGGCGTGAACGCCTTCGCGCCGCCGACCTGCACGCCCGGCGGCAGCACGCCGATGAGCGTGCGCGGCACGGCGTCCACGGTGACCTTCGCGCCGATCGCCGCCGGGTCGGCGTTGAAGCGGCGGCGCCAGAGGTCGTGCGTGATCACGAGCACGCGCGCGTCGCCGGCCTCCTCGTCGGCCGTGTAGTAGCGCCCGGCCGCCGGCGGGGCGCCGAGCACGCGGAAGAGCGAGGCCGACGCGCCGGCGCCGGGGACGCGCTCCGGACGCTCGTCGCCGCCGAGCGTGAAGTCGTCCGGCGTCCACGCGCCGACGGCGGCGAAGGAGCGGCCGTCGCGCGCGAGGTCCACGTACTCGGGCGCGGACATCGCGCCGAAGGCGACCCCCGTCCCCGAGACATTGATGCTGATCTCGGCCACGCGCTCCGGATCGGGCAGCGGGAGTGGCCGCAGCAGCACCCCGTACGCGACGGTGAAGATCGCCGCGGCGGAGCCGATGCCGAGGGCGAGCGTGAGGACGGCCGCGGCCGCGAAGCCGGGCGCGCGCCGCAGGGCGCGAAGGGCGAAGGCGACGTCCTGCATGATGTCCTCCAGAGTGTCGCTGAGGCGCTTCCGCCGCGCCTGCTCGCGGTCGATCCGCACCAGCTCGTGGCGCACCTGCGCCAGGTCGCCGAAACGCTCGCGCGCCTTCTGGCGCGCGTCCTCCGGCGCGAGCCCGCGCGCGCGCAACCGCTCCTCGCGCATGGCGAGGTGGAAGGCGATCTCCTCGTCCACGTCGGCCTCGACCCGGCGGCCGAAGGGGAGCCGGAAGGCCGGGCGCCAGCCCGGCGGGCGCGTGCTCACGGCGTCACCGCTACTCGCCGCGCAACACTTCCGCGGGGCTCACCCGCGTCGCCCTCCGCGCCGGCAGCCAGCTCGCCATGGTCGCGGCGCCGAGCAGCACCGCCCCCACGGCGAGGATCGTGAGCGGGTCCGTCGGGCTCACCTCGTACAGCAGGGCCGTGAGCAGGCGGCTGCCGAGCGCCGCGGCGAGGAGCCCCGCCGCCACGCCGCCCGCCGCGAGCCTGAGCCCCGATCCGACGACGAGCCGGCTCACCGCGCCCGGGCGGGCGCCGAGGGCCATGCGCACCGCGAGCTCGCGCCGCCGCCGCGTCATGGCGTAGGAGAGCACGCCGTACACGCCGACCACGGCGAGCACCAGCGCCGAGAGTCCGAAGGCGCCGAGCACCGCCGCGGCGAAGCGCGGGCGCGCCACCGAGCTCGTCACCACCTGCTCGAGCGTCTGCACGTTGTCGAGCGCGAGGTCGCGGTCGAGGTCGTGGACGATGGCGCGCGCCGCGTTCGTGAGCGCCGCGGGGTCGCCGGAGGTGCGCACCACGATCGTCATGCCGTTGTCGGCGAACCCGACCATCCGGGCCATCTGCGACGCGACGATGTAGTACGTCGGGTACGACGGCTCGGAGAGCGCCTGCGGCCGCACGTCGCGCGCGACGCCGACCACCGTCAGGAAGCCCTTCTCGCCGCTGAACGCGAAGCGCTTGCCGATCGCGTCCTCGCCGGGCCAGAACTTCCGCGCCATCGTCTCGCTCACCACCGCCACGGGCACCGACTCCGCGTTGTCCGCCTCAGTGAAGCCGCGCCCGCGTGCGATGGTGATGCCGAGCGCCTTGAAGACCTCGGGGGTCGCGCTCACGAAGAACGGCGAGTCCAGCGTGCGCACCGACTCCGGGTGCCCCTCGAGCCACACCGACCACTGGCTGAGGTTCCCGCTGAGCGGGAGCGACCCCGTGGCCGCGGCGGCGCGCACGCCGGGCAGCGCGCGCATCCGCTCGAGCGCCTGGTCGTAGAACGCGAGCACCTTCGTGGACGTGTCGTACTTGATGCCCGGCAGCGAGACGCTCATGGTGAGCACGTTGCCCGCCTGGAAGCCCGGGTCCACCGAGAGCAGCTTCTGGAAGCTGCGCCCGACGAGTCCCGCGCCGACGAGCATCGCGGCCGCGAGCGCCACCTCCAGCGCGACGAGCAGGTTGCGCAGCCGGCCGCCCTGCTTGCCGCCGCCGGCGCTGCCCGCCGCGATCGCCGTCCGAACGTCCGTGGAGCCCGCGCGCATCGCCGGCGCGACGCCGGCCACGAGCGCCGCGAGCGCCACCACGCCGATCACCGCCGCGAGGACGCCGCCGTCGATCGCGACCTCGCCGCCCGGCGGGACGACGCCCGGGTTGATCGCGAGCAGCGCCTTCACGCCGACCGTGGCGAGCGGGATGCCGACCAGCGCGCCGATCACCGCGAGCAGGAGGCTCTCCGTGAGCAGCTGCCGGACGATGCGCCCGCGCCCCGCGCCGAGCGCCACGCGCACCCCGAGCTCGCGCTGGCGCGCCTCGGCCCGCACCAGCAGGAGGTTCGCCACGTTCACCGCGGCGAGGAGGAGCAGGAGAATCACGGTGCCGAGGAGCGCGAGCATGAGCGGGCGCGCCTCGCCGTACATCGCCGTGCGCAGGTCGCGCGCGCTCGCCTTGATCCCGTCGGCGCCGTAGTTCGTCGGATGCTCCTGGAACGTGCGCTTGGCGAACTGCGCCATCTCGTCCTGCGCCTGCCGGAGCGTCACGCCCGGCTTGCGCCGCGCCATCACCTGGAGGAAGTGGCGCCCGCGCCCCGGGATCTGCCCCGTCGAGAAGCCCATCGGCGTGTACGCCTCGGCGTCGCCGACCTTCACGTCCGGCGGCAGGACGCCGATGATCTCGCGCGGCACGGCGTCCACGACGACCTTGGTGCCGAGGACGCGCCGGTCGCCGGCGAAGTGGCGGCGCCAGAACGCGTCGCTGAGCACGACGACGCGGGCGCCGTCGTTCGCCTCCTCCTCCTTCGTGTAGTAGCGGCCGATCTGGGGCGGCATGCCCAGCACCTGGAAGAGCGACGCCGTGGCCGACGCGGCGGGGACGCGCTCGGGGTTCCCTTCGCCGCCGAAGGTGCGGTAGCGCCCGTACCACCCGGCGATCGTCGAGAACGACCGGCTCTCGCGCTCGAGGTCCACGTACTCGGGCGCGGAGAACCCGCCGTAGACCGTCCCCGTGCCGGCGAGGTTCATGTTGAGCTGCGTCAGCCGCTCTGCCTGCGGGTACGGCAGGGGGCGCAGCAGTACGCCGTAGGTGACGCTGAAGATCGCCGCGGCCGAGCCGATGCCCAGCGCGAGCGTGAGGATCGCCGCGGCGGCGAACCCGGGGGCGCGCCGCAGGGCGCGGAGAGCGAAGACGACGTCCTGCATCACATCCTCCAGAGTGTCGCTGAGGCGCTTCCGGCGCGCCTGTTCGCGGTCGATCTGCACCATCTCGTGACGCACCTGCTCCAGGTCGCCGAAGCGCTCGCGCGCCTTCTGGCGCGCGTCCTCCGGCTCCAACCCGCGCGCGCGCAACCGCTCCTCGCGCATGGCGAGGTGGAAGGCGATCTCCTCGTCCACGTCGGCCTCCACGCGCCGCCCCATGGGGAGGCGGAACGCGGGACGCCAGCCGGGCGGGCGCGAAGTCATGAGGTCTCCGCTACTCCCCACGCAGCACTTCCGCCGGGCTCACGGCCGTGGCGCGGCGCGCCGGGATCCAGCTGGCGAGCAGCGCGGCCGCGACGAGCACCGCGCCCACGCCGAGCAGCGTCGCGGGGTCGGTGGGGCTCACCTCGAACAGCAGCGCGTGGAGCACGCGACCGCCCGCCAGCGCCGCCGCGAGCCCCACGAGCAGGCCCGCGCCCGCGAGCTTGAGTCCCGAGCCCACCACGAGCCGCCGCACCTCGTGCGGGCGCGCGCCGAGCGCCATGCGCACGGCGAGCTCGCGGCGGCGGCGCGTCATCGCGTAGCTCAGCACGCCGTACACGCCGATCAGCGCGAGGAGCAGCGCCGAGAGCCCGAAGGCGCCGAGCACCGCCACCGCGAAGCGCGGGCGCGACACGGAGCTCGCGACCACCGCGTCGAGCGTGCGCACGCTGCCGATGGCGAGCTCGGGGTCGAGCGCGCGGACGATGGCGCGCGCCGGGCCCGCGAGCGGCGCGGGGTCCCCGGCGGTGCGCACGACCAGCGTCATCGTGTTCTCCGCCTGCCCGACCATCCGCGGGAACTGCGTGTCGAGGATGTAGTACGTCGGGCGCGGCGCCTTGCTCAGCGCCTGGCGGTGCACGTCCTCCACGACGCCGACCACCGTCATCCACGGGATGCTCGCGTCGGGCGGCCCCATGAACCGCACGCGGTGGCCCAGGGCCGACTCGCCGGGCCAGAACGCCCTCGCGAACTCGCGGCTGACGACCACGACCGGAGGCGAGTCGGGCCGGTCGGTCTCCGCGAAGGTGCGGCCCTCGCGCACGGCGACGCGGAGCGCCTTGAAGACGTCCGCGGTGGCGATCGTGAAGTCCGGCGACGGGAGCGGCGGCGCGGACGCCGGACGCCCCTCGGCCTCGAGCATCCAGTCGCCGAGCTCGCCGCCGAGCGGCAGGTGGGAGATGCCGGCGACGGTCTGCGCGCCGGGGAGGGCCCGCAGGCCCTCGATCGCGCGCGCGTAGAACGCGTTGATCTTGGCGGCCGTGTCGTAGCGCGTCCGCGGCAGCTCGAGCTCCACGACCAGGGCGCCGCGCGGATCGAAGCCGGGATCCACCGCGAGGAGGTTCCAGAAGCTGCGCGCCACGAGCCCCGCGCCCGTGAGCATCACCGCGGCGAGCGCGACCTCCGCGCCGACGAGCAGCGCGCGCACGCGCCCGCCGCGCCGGCCGCCGGCCGCGCCGCCCGCCGCGATGGCGGCGCGCACGTCCGTGTGCCCGGCGTGCAGCGCCGGCGCCACGCCGGTCACGAGGGCCGCGAGCGCGACGATGAGCGCCACCACCGCCACGACGCCTGCGTCCAGCGACACCTCGGCCCCGGGCGGGACGACGTCCGGGTTGATCGCGAGCAGCGCCTTCACGCCGAGCGCGGCGAGCGGCACGCCGATCAGGGCGCCCGCGACCGCGAGGACGAGGCTCTCGGTGAGGAGCTGCCTGACGAGGCGGCCGCGGCTCGCCCCGAGCGCCACGCGGACGCCGAGCTCGCGCTGCCGCGCCTCCGCCCGCACGAGCAGCAGGTTGGCGACGTTGACGCTCGCGAGCAGGAGCAGGAGCACGACCGTGCCGACGAGCGCCGCCATCATCGGACGCGCCTCGCCGAAGAGCGAGTCGCGGAGCGGCCGCGCCGTCACGCGGAAGCCGCTCTTCTTGTAGTCGGGAAACTCCTCGGTGGCGCGCCGGGCGTACGCGTCGAGCTCGGCGCGCGCCTGGGCGAGCGTGACGCCGGGCTCGAGGCGCGCCAGGACGTCGAAGTTGTGGGCCATGCGGCTGAGCGGGTTCGGCGCGCCGAGCCGCAACGGGAGGTAGGCCTCGCTGGCGCCGAGGCGCACGCCGCGCGGCAGCACGCCCAGCACCGTGCGCGCGACGCCGTCGATGTAGACCTGCTTCCCGACGATCGCCGGGTCGGCGCCGAAGCGCCGGGTCCACAGGCCGTGCCCGAGCACGATCACGTACGCCCCGCCCGGCCGGTCCTCCTCCGCCGTGAACGCGCGGCCCAGCGCCGGCTGCACGCCGAGCGTCGGGAAGAGGCCCGCCGCCGCGTAGGCGACGCGGACGCGCTCGGGGCGTCCGTCGCCGCCGAGGGTGCGGTCGGTCTCGTCGTAGACGGCGACGGAGGCGAACGAGCGGCTCGCGCCGGCGATGTCGAAGTACTCGGGCCCGGAGAGCTGCTCGCCCCCGACGCCGACCGCCGGGAACTGCGTGCCGAGCTTCACGAGCTGGTCCGGCTCGCGGAACGGGAGCGGCCGCAGGAGCACGCCGTACGCGACGCTGAAGATCGCGGCGGCCGAGCCGATGCCCAGGGCGAGCGTGAGCAGCGCGGCGAGCGCGAAGCCCGGCGCGCGCCGGAGCCCGCGCAGCGCGAAGACGAAGTCCTGCATCATGTCCTCCAGAGTTTCCCCGAGACTCTTCCGGCGCGCGGCGCCGCGGTCGATCTCGAGCATCTCGCGGCGCACGTGCTCCACGTCGCCGAAGCGGCGGCGCGCGGCGTCACGGGCGGCCTCCGGCGGGAGCCCGCGCGCCCGGAGCCGCTCCTCGCGCATCGCGAGGTGGAAGGCGATCTCCTCCTCGACGTCCGCCTCGACGCGGCGGCCGAAGGGGAGGCGGAACGCCGGCCGCCAGCCGGGCGGCCGGTCGGCCGGGCCGCTCACGCGCCCACGGGCCCCGGCGCGGTGGCGCGCAGGGCGCTGGCGATGGCCTCCGCGTAGCGGTGCCACGCGGGCGCCACGGCGCGGAACTGCGCGCGGCCGCCGGCGGTGAGGCGGTAGAACTTCGCGCGGCGGTTGTTCTCCGAGATCCCCCACTCGGCGGTCACCCACTCCTTGCGCTCGAGGCGGTGGAGCGCGGGGTAGAGGGTGCCCTCGTCCACGGAGAGGGCGTCGTCGGTCGCCTGCTCGATCCACTCGGCCACGCCGTACCCGTGGCGCGGGCCCCAGGACAGGGCCTTGAGGATCAGGAGGTCGAGGCTGCTGCGAAGAAGGTCGGACTCGGCGTCGGCCATGGGCTCCCCTTGTGTGGCGAGGGAAGCATTCAACGCGCTACCCTGGCCTGACAAGGGGAATCGCGGGGCGCGACAGAATTCGTACAACTCGGCGGCGGCTTCTCGGCCGAATCGCCGGACGCTACGAGCGCTGGCCGGATGCCCGCCGAACGGTTGATGCCCGGCGCCCGGGCTGCTCGCGACGAGACCGCGCGTGGTCGCGCTACTTCACGCAGCCCGCGTCCACGCGGTCCAGCGTCCCATCCTCCACGAGCCTCACGATCATCGCATCCACGCACGGCCCGCCGACGCCGTGGCCCGCGTCCGGGACGACGACGTGCAGGCTGTGCGAGAGCGCGCGCGCCACGTGCTCGGCGCCGCTCGGCGGCGTGACCGGGTCGCGGCCGCCGGAGAGGAGCAGGGTCGGCACGTCGGAGGCGACCGGCTTGAAGTGCGCGGCGGGGAGGCGCGCCGCCGGCCAGATGCGGCAGACGTCGCGGTAGCCGCGGATGAGGTGGTCGCCGAGGAAGGTGTTGGCGGTCGCGCGGCGCACGTCGGCGTCGGTGACCGGCGCGATGTCCTCGGCGCACAGCACCGAGAAGTGGTTGCCGACGCCGCCGCCCGGCTCGCCGATCCAGCTCGTGCGGGACTCGTAGTAGCCCGCGAGCAGCGCGTAGTCGCCGGCCGCCGCGCGCTCGACGAAGCGCGGGATGTCGCGCGCCCGGCTGTAGAGCAGCCCGCGCAGCGCGTAGCCGACGTCGCCGCTCGAGAGGCGCACCGTCGTGCCGGCCACCTCCACGTCGCGCGGGCCGGCGCGGAAGCGCGCGCGCACGGCCGCGAGCTGGCTCCGGAACCTCGGGTACGCGTGCGCGCACGCTGCGTCCGCCTCGCACTCGGCCACGTAGAGGTCGAGCGCGCGCTGCAGGTAGCGCGCGGCGTCCACGTACCCTGGCTTGTCGATCGGCGTCACGCCGTTCATCACGGCGACGCGCACCGCGCGCGGGTGGCGGCGCAGGTAGGTCTGCACGACGCGCGTGCCGTACGACCCGCCGATGAGGTCCACGGAGGCGTAGCCGAGCCAGCGGCGGAGCTCCTCGAGGTCGTCGACGGTGGACGCGGTGGTGTAGCGGTCGAGCCGCGCGCGCTTCGCGAGCGCGTCGCGGCAGCGCGCGACGTGGTCGAGGGGGAAGACGACGCCGAAGCGCGAGCGGAAGCCGCCGGGGTAGGGGAGGTCGCAGTCGAGCGCGTCCGAGAGCCCGACGCCGCGCAGGTCCACCAGCAGGATGTCGCGCGTGCGGCGCAGTCCCTCGCTCTCGCGCGCGACGAACAGCGCCCCCTCGATGGTGCCCACCCCGGGGCCGCCCATGAAGTACAGGACGGCGTCGCCCGCGCGCCGTGCGGAATCCAGCGCCTGGAACACCACGAAGCGGATGTCGATGGTGCGCCCGCTGCGCGCCTCGCGGTCCTCGAAGACGCGGAACACGCCGCACCGGGCACGCCCCCGGCCGCCCGCGACGGCGCACGGCGCCACGGCGCCGGTGCCCGCCTTCGCGCCGGCGGCGAGCGGCGGGAAGCGCAGGCCCGCGGCGCCCTGGGCGGCGGCGGGCGCGGCGAGCAGGAGGGCGGCGAGGGCGGCGATCTTGGGCGTCGGAATCACGGGCTCCTCGACAGAGGGTCTGCGAACGATGCACGCCGTTCCTCGCGCGGCAAGGGAGCACGGGAAGGCGGGCCTTCGGCCATCGGCCGTCGGCCGTCGGCGCGGAAGCCATGCGCTGCGAGCTTGGGGTGTCTGCCCGGTGGTCTGACATGCTCTTCCATCGCCTCGCGCCATGCGACACCATTACCAGCGAATCGAACCCCGCCCCAGAGGACACGATGCTTCGCCGGATCGCCCTAGTCTCCCTCGCCGCCGCCTCGCTCGGCGCGCAGGCGCGTCCCGTCCGCCCGGCAGCGCGCCCGGCCGCGGCCCCCGCCGCGCTCCCCGCGCCCCCGGCCGACTCGGCCTTCTTCGCGGCGTTCCGCTGGCGCAACGTCGGGCCCGACCGCGGCGGGCGGTCCATCGCGGTGAGCGGCGTGCGCGGGCGGAAGAACGAGGCGTACTTCGGCGCGACCGGCGGCGGGCTGTGGAAGACGACCGACGGCGGCGAGAGCTGGGCGCCCGTTACCGACGGCCAGATCCACAGCGCGTCCGTCGGCGCCGTCGCGGTGAGCGAGTCGAACCCCGACCTCGTCTTCATCGGCACCGGCGAGACGTGCATCCGCGGCAACATCATGCCCGGCGACGGCGTCTACCGCTCCACCGATGCCGGCAAGACGTGGACGCACGTCGGCTTCCGCAACGTGGACGGCATCTCGAAGATCCGCATCCACCCGACCAACCCGCAGGTCGTGTTCGTCGCCGCGTTCGGCAAGTACAGCGTGCCGAGCGCGGAGCGCGGCGTCTACAAGAGCACGGACGGCGGCAGCACGTGGAAGCGGGTGCTCTTCCGCGACGACAGCACCGGCGCCATCGACATCGCGATCGACCGCACGAACCCGAACGTCCTCTACGCCGCGCTCTGGCAGGCCTACCGCAAGGAGTGGCAGATGTCGAGCGGCGGGAAGGGGAGCGGCCTGTTCAAGAGCACCGACGGCGGCGAGACGTGGACGGAGATCACGCGCAATCCGGGGCTCCCTGCGGGCGTCGTCGGGCGCATCGGCGTCGCCGTCGGACCGGACGGGCGCCGCGTCTACGCGCTCGTCGAGAACGAGAACGGGGGGCTCTTCCGCTCGGACGACGCCGGGGCCACCTGGACCCTCGCGAACGACAACCGCGCCATCCGCCAGCGCGCCTTCTACTACACGCACGTCTTCGCCGACCCGAAGGACCGCGACGTGGTCTACATGCAGAACACGTCCTTCTTCCGATCCACCGACGGCGGCAAGACGACGACCACCATCGACAACGACACGCACGGCGACTTCCACGACCTGTGGGTGGACCCGGACGACGCCACCCACCTCGTCGTGGGGAACGACGGCGGCGGCGCGGTCTCGACGAACACCGGCGGGCGCTGGACGGCGGAGGACTATCCGACGGAGCAGTTCTACCACGCCGTCACGACGAAGCACGTGCCCTATCACGTCTGCGGCGCGCAGCAGGACAACAGCACGCTCTGCGTCCCGTTCAACTGGAACCTCGCGGCGTTCCAAGCCGCCAACGCGCCCGCCCGGAGGGACAGCGCGGCGCGCGACACGTCGATGCGGCGCGATACGACCCAGCGCCGCGAGCTCGCCGCGCCGCGGGACACGGCGCTGCGCCGCGACTCGACGCGCGCGCGCCCCGACATCACGGCAGGCGGCATGGCGCTCGCCTACGACGCCGGCGGCGGCGAGCCGGGCTACATCGCGCCCGACCCGCTCGACGTCGACGTCTTCTACTCCGGCACCAACAACGGCGGCTAC
>JBJMNJ010000209.1:0-17269 GCA_045804325.1 Gemmatimonadaceae bacterium | reverse complement strand
GAGCGGGCGGACCGCGGCGACCGCCCGCCGCGCGGCGACCGGCCGGAGCGCGGCGAGCGCGCGGCGCGTCCGCGCCGCGAGGAAGGCCCCTACGACCGGGGCGACTACGCCGCCCGCCAGCGCCGCGACGCGCAGCGCCCGCCGCGCGACGACTTCGCCGAGCGCGCCGAGCGGCTCCAGCGCGCGAAGCGCCCGCCGGGCCGTCGCCCGAGGACCGACGGGGAGTGACGAGCTTCCAGCTCGCCGGCGGGTGGATCGAGGTGATCGCCGGCGTGATGTTCAGCGGCAAGAGCGAGGAGCTGATGCGGCGCGTGCGGCGCGCCGTCATCGCCCGCAAGCGCGTGCAGGTCTTCAAGTCGCGCCTGGACGACCGCTACGCGGGGCTCCTCGCCATCTCGAGCCACGACGGCCGCAGCTTCGATGCGGTCCCGGTGGACTCCGCGCACCAGATCGCGCTGCGCCTCGACCCGGCGGCCCACGTCGTCGCGGTGGACGAGGCGCAGTTCCTCGACGCGGGCATCGTGGAGCTCGCGTCGAGCCTCGCGAACCGCGGGCGGCGCGTGATCCTGGCGGGAACCGACACCGACTTCCGCGGCGAGCCCTTCGGCGCGATGCCGCAGCTCATGGCCGTCGCCGAGATCGTGGACAAGCTGCACGCCATCTGCGTGCTGTGCGGCAACCCCGCGAGCCGCAACCAGCGCCTCATCGGCGGGCGTCCCGCGCCGTACGACTCGCCCGTGATCATGGTGGGCGCCGCGGACAGCTACGAGGCACGCTGCCGGCAGTGCCACTCCGTGCCCCGCGGCGAGGACGCCCAGGGCCGCCTGCTCTAGCGCGCGGCCGGCGCCTAACGGGCGCGGGGCGCGAGCGCCGCGAAGTACGCCGCGGGCGAGAACCGCTGCGGGTCCACCTCGTAGTAGCGGTTGTCCGTGTACCGGCCGATCGTCGGGAAGAACGGCGGCGGGTGCGTCGCGGCGCAGCGGTCGTAGTCGTACTGCTTCCCGAAGCCGTACGCGCCCGCCGGGTCCGGGTCCTCGCCGACCGTGCCGCGCACCTGCTGGATCACGCCCCCGAACAGGCTGATGCAGCCGCGGCCCGTCGGCTGCCCGGCGCACGCCAGCGCGACGGCCGGACGGCGCCGCGCGAGCGTGGCGCTCGCCGCGCACGGCGCCACCTCCACGCCCGTCGTGCAGATCGGGTACGTCGCGAGGTCGACCCCCGCGGCACGGAAGGACGCGCCGAGGCTCATGACGACCGCCTGGAGGTCGAGCCCGGCGCGGTCGTCGAGGAGCTGGAACGTCGAGCCGGCGCTCGCCGCGGGCGTGTGCGCCGCCACGACGTCCTGCGGCGTGTTCAGCCCGTTGTCCGCCACGACGACGTCCTCCCCCGCGACGAGCCCGAGGGCGTCGTCGCCGCAGACGCGCCGCGCGTCGAGCGGGCTCGTGGCGTACGTCACGTCGTCGAGCACGACGAGCGAGTTCCGCGCGAAGAGCGTGACGGGGCCGTTCACCACCCCGCTCACGCCCACCGACCCGTCCACGTGAATGACCCCGACGCTCCCGGGGTTGAGCGCGGGGTGCAGCGGGAAGACGAACGCGGCGTCGTTCACGCCGCGGGCCGCGCGGGCCGCGGCCACTCGCGCGTTCACCGGCCCAGGGAAGCGCACCCAGCTTCCGCTGAGCGACGTCCCCGGGTTGAACGGGTCGGGCGCGTTCGTGAGCTCGTAGAAGCTCCGCTCGGTGCCACCCACCTCGCGCCCGGTCGCCACCGCCACGAGGTGCGGGTCCCCGCCGAGGAAGCAGCGCGGCGCGGGGCGCCCGGGGCCCGTCATCGGCGCGCTCGCCGAGGGGTCCATGATCTCCTCGGGCTTCGCGCGGCCGTCCGGCTCCCAGCCTCCCGAGAGGTGCGCGGGAAAGCCGGCCGGGTCCCGGTTCCCCTGATAGCTCCGGCGGCCGATCGTGTGCGCGTTGGCGTCGTCGCCCGTCGCCGCCGCCGCCTGGAGCAGGCGGTTGAACCATCCGGCGGCGTGCACCGCGAGCGGAAAGAACTGCCACTGGCCGCCCACGAGGTGCCAGTCGCCGCAGTTCGTCCACCGCGCCGGGTACGCCGGGTCCGCCGGGTCCGCGACGACGCGGAAGTCGCCCGCGAGCCACTCCGAGCTCAGCAGACGCTCCTCCGCCGTGCCGCCGAGGTCCGCGCGGTAGACCTTGAAGAACCCCTCGTCCGCGTCCGTCGAGTCCCCGTCCGCGTTCATGTCCATCGCGAAGAACTCGATGCGCAGGCTCGGCAGCGTGTCGCGCGAGTCCGCCGTGAAGCTCGCGCGGCCCGCCGCGGCGAGCGGCTGGAGGCGGCTGCTCACCGCGGCGACGCTCGGCGTCGCGATGCGGGCGAGGTGCTCCCGGTAGCCTTTCTCGAACACTCCGTACGTGGGGCGCTCGACCACGCCGGCCGTCCCCACGTCCGCGCGGAAGGTGGGCGGTCCGCCGATGCCCGCGCCGTAGAGCCGCAGGGCGTCGTTCGACCACGCGGGACCGACCACGGCGTCGCCGCGGCCGAAGTACACCATGTCGCCGGCGGCGCTCGTCTCGCGGTCCGTGAAGTACGCGAAGCGCGCGAAGCTCTCCTCCGCGAGCTCCAGCCGCCGCACGAAGCGTCCGCCGCCCAGGAGGTCGCGCACCTCCGCCACGACGCTCGCGTAGCGCCCCGTGCTCCCCGCCCCGCCTCCCGTCGGGCCGACGTAGACGCTGAGCCGGATGCCCTCGATGGGCGTGCCGTCCGCGGCGGCGAGCGCCGAATCGCGCACGAGCTGCACGTAGCCCGACGTGGGGAGGAGCGCCCCGCCGCTGTTCAGCCGGCTCTTGCCGATCGCCAGCCCCGCCTCCGCGGCGTAGCGCAGGTCGCGCTCGCGCTCGTACGCGCGGCCGAGGATGGTGGCGCTCGACGTGAGGTAGATGGCCGAGAGCGCGAGCATCGCGAGCGCCGCGCTGAAGATCATCACGAGGATGAGCGCGGAGCCCCGCCGGTCGCGGCCCGGCCGCCGGGCGCGGGCGGTGCGGCTCACGGCGCGTCCACCGGGCGCGAGACCGCGATCTCGGAGAGGCGGGGCGTGCAGTCCATCGCGGCGACGCCGTAGACGTAGCGCACGCCGCTCAGGGCGCCGCGGTCCTGGACGGCGTAGCTCGCCGCGCCCGAGGCCACGACGCTCGCGATCGGCTCGCCCCAGTCCGGCTCCGACGCGGGTCGCCGGTAGAGCGCGTAGCGCATCACGTCGCGCTCGCCGTCCCCCTCGTCCGCCGACGGGAGGACGGCGAGGTCCACGACGGTCGCCCCGCCGACGACGCTGGGCGCGGGGTCCGCCGCGAACGCCGGCGCGCGCGGGACGGCGCCGCACGACGTGCGCTTGAGGAGCCCGGCGTTCATGACGCGGATGCTCGACTCCTGGGTGAGCGTGTCCGCGCGCCCCGTGCGCGCGTCGCGCGCGACGGTCTGCAGCCGCACGCGCACGACGCGCACGGTGTCGATGAAGCCCGCGCTCCCGGTGTCGGCCGCGTCGCCGTGCATGGGCACGGCGTGGCGCAGGGGGAGCCGCGCGGACGCCACCTCGGTGAGCCGCCCGTCCGGCGCGACGTAGAAGTAGCGGAACACCGGCGCGCCCGTCGCGACGACGCCGCGCACCACCACGCGCGGCTCGCCGCGGTTCGCGCGCCGGAAGAGGGCGGCCTCGCCCGGGCGCGCCGGGTCCGGCGCCACCCAGTACGAGACCGTCTCGGCGAGGCTCGGGTTGCCGGAGTCGTCCTGGTACGCGGTGTCCGGGTACGTCCACCCGGCGGAGTTCGGGAGCGTCACGCGCGTGCGCGCCGTGAGCGAGCTCGTGGTCTCGCGGTCGGCGTCGGGGTTCACGTAGACGGCGAGCGCGTCGCTCGTGTCCGGCGCGACGAAGTCGCCGTTGATCGTGATGGCGTCGGCGGCGGCCTGCACGAGCACCGGCTGCGCGGCCGGCGTGTTGACGCCGGCCACGCGCACCTCGCGGTCGAGCGAGCTCGCGCCGTAGCGGCCGCCCGCGAGCGCGTCGAGCCGCTGCGCGGTCTGCTCCACCGCGCGCGCCTGCGCCCGGAAGAACGGCACGGCCATGGCGAACACGATCAGCATCAGCGTGATCGAGAGCACCATCTCGACCAGCGTGAACCCGCGGCGCCCCGCCCGCCTCACGGTCCGCGCCATCTCAGAAGGCGCTGACGACGGTGGTCTTCCGCACGGGCGCCGCGAGCGCGGCGTGCGTGACGACGACCGTGACGAGCGCGTAGTCGTCCACGCCGCCGGTCGCGGGGTCCCTGCGCGTCACGCGGTTGACGACGGTGGCGCGGCGGTAGCCCGGGCGCCCCGCGAGCGTGCTGTCCACGCCCTCGTACGTCGCCTCGATCGTCGCGTACGCCGGCGCCTGCTTGATCGCCTCCAGCCGCTCCGCCGCGATCTCCGCGGCCGTGGCGCGCACCTCGGCCACGGACGTCGTGTGCGCGAAGCGGCTCACGAAGCCGCCCATGGTGAGCGTCGCACCGACGAGGATCACGATGGCGACGATGACCTCGACGAGCGTCATGCCGCCGCGCGGGCGAGGGAGGCGGCGCGCGCGGCGCCGGAGGGTGCGACTCACAGGCCGGCGCGCGTCCAGTGGTCGCCCGTGTAGCGCAGCCACTCGGCGCGCCCTGTCGCCTCGGTGACGAGCACCGCGCGGAAGTCGCTCGACTTCGCGCGCGGCGAGGTGAGGTAGATCTCCGCGTCCCCGCCGGCCGACCCGTCGCGGCGGAAGACGAGCGTCGGCAGGCCGTCCACGGTGCGCAGGTCGCGCCCCACCACCGCGCCCCCGCCGAGGCTCACCGCCGCGGGCGGCGCGGCGAACTGCGTGCCCTCCGCGAGCACGCGCCAGGAGGCGCGCTCGCCGTCGTCCGCGCGGCCGTTGCGGTTCGTGTCCTCGAGCACGCGCACGCGGCGTCCCGTCACGTCGAAGCTCACGAGCACGTCGTACTGCCGCGTCACCGCCGTGCGCTGCGCCCCCTGGAGCTGGCCGACGACCGAGCGCGCCGCCGCGTCGGAGCGGTACTTCATGGTGTCCACGCGCGGGATCGCGAAGCCGGCGACGATCGCGATCAGCGTGAGCACGATGAGGAGCTCGACGAGCGTGAAGGCACGCCGCCCCGGGAGGGGCGGCGCGACGGGCGTGGTCATCGAGGAGCGTGTCGGAACTGGTGGGTGCGACGGGAACCGCACGGCGGGATGGAGCGCCGGGTGGACGCGGCGGACGAGACGATCCGACTACCGCCGGCGTGCGTTTCGTCACAACGCGGCGGAGGAATGTGTCGCACCCGGCGCGCGCGCCGTCCAGATGGGATTTCACCAATGATTGCCGCGACGCCGGACGGACGCCGAGGCGAGGGCGCAGTGCGTTGCCTCTACGTCACTTACGTCTCGCTGACGGGCTGGTCCAGGTCGGTCCGGCGCGGGGCGGAGGGCGGCGGCGGGCGGACCGCGGAGCCGCCGGCTGTGGCGCGGGAGCCACAGCCGGCGGCCGGTCAGACCCCGAGCGGGGTGTGCGCGAGGCGGAGGAACTCGTCGCGGGTCTTCGGGTCGTCCCGGAACGAGCCGCGGAGGGCGGAGGTGATGGTCTTCGAGTTCTGCTTCTCGACGCCGCGCATCATCATGCAGAGGTGGAAGGCCTCGACGACGACGCCCACGCCGCGCGGCTCGAGCACCTCCTCGACGGCCGAGGCGATCTGCTCGGTGAGCCGCTCCTGGACCTGGAGGCGGCGCGCGAAGACGTCCACGAGGCGCGGGAGCTTCGACAGCCCCACGATGCGCCGGTCGGGGATGTACGCGACGTGCGCCCGGCCGAAGAACGGCAGCATGTGGTGCTCGCAGAGCGAGTAGAGCTCGATGTCGCGCACCATGACCATGTTCTCGTGCGCCTCCTCGAACACCGCGTCCCCGACGACGTCGTGCACGCTGAGGTCGTAGCCGCGCGTCAGCCACGTGAGCGCGTTGGCGACGCGCTGCGGGGTCTTCACGAGCCCCTCGCGCGCGGGGTCCTCGCCCACCAGCTCGAGCTGGCGGCGGACGAGCGCCTCGAACTCCTCCTGGTTCACGGGTCCGGGATCGAGGTCGAGGCCTTCGTCGGCGGGCGGGTCGTCCGGCTCGCCCGCGTGGCGAGCGCCGAGCGAGCGGACGGGGGGGTTCACGCGCTCCGCGATAGTGCGGGAGCTCCGGCGCGAGTCGTCAGTCACGGGTGAGAAGCTCGAGGAGTAGGGTGCGGCAGCGCTCGCAAATTAACGGAGTGCGCGGCCGAGCACGGTCGAGGCGGCGCGGCATGCGTTTGTTGACACGACGCGCCGGCCCGGTACCTTGGCGACCGGCACGCTCGCCGGACGGCACGAATGGTGCCTTCCGAGTCGTCTCCACCGCCCGCGATCGGCGCCACGGCCGCACGGGCGATGCTCCTTATCCGGATCGGGAGGTTGAGATGCTGCTCGTCGGGCTCACGGGGAACATCGCGAGTGGCAAGTCCACCGTGTCGCGTCTCCTGTCGGAGCGAGGGGCGACGATCATCGACGCCGACGTGCTCGCGCGGCGCGCGGTCGAGATGGGGACCCCCGCCTACGAGCAGATCGTGAAGCGCTGGGGCACGGAGGTGCTCTCCCCCGACGGGGTGCTGGACCGCGCGGCGCTGCGGCGCCGCGTCTTCCGCGACCAGGACCAGCTCGAGGCGCTCAACGGCATCGTCCACCCCGAGGTGGGGCGGCTCCGCGAGCGGCTCGTGACCGACGCGCGGCGGCGCGGCGACCGCGTCGTGGTGTGCGACATCCCGCTGCTCTTCGAGAAGCGCATGGCCGACGACTTCGACCGCATCGTGCTCGTCGACGCCCCGCGCCCGCTGCGCCTCGAGCGCCTCGTGCGCGACCGCGGCCTGCGCGAGACGGAGGCGATGGACATGATCGCCGCGCAGATGCCGGCGGAGCTCAAGCGCGCGCGCGCCGACTTCGTGATCGACAACGACAGCACGCTCACCGCGCTCGAGCGCCGCGTGGACGAGGTGTGGCAGGGGCTCTTTCGGGAGGCGCGCGCGAAGGGCGCCGCCGGAGCGCTGCTGACGGAGGATGCGCCCAGCGACGCGGCCGTGATCGCCACCTGACACGCGCGGCGCCCGCACTCCGGGCGCCGCGCCGCTTCCCACCCCGCCGTCGTCGTTGCTTGACGGTCCGAGGGCGGCCCGGATAAACTTCGCGCCGACCTGACCCCAACCGCGAGGCGCCGTCGTGGCCGAGATCCCGCAGGACCTGCGCTACACCGAGGACCACGAGTACGTGAAGGGCGACGGCGACGTCGTCACCGTGGGCATCACCGACTACGCGCAGGGCGAGCTCGGCGACGTGGTCTACGTGGAGCTCCCCAAGGTGGGCGCGACGTTCGGCGCGCACGACGTCTTCGGCACGGTCGAGGCGGTGAAGGCCGTCTCCGAGCTCTTCTCCCCGCTCGCCGGCGAGGTGGTCGAGGTGAACTCGCGGCTGGATGGCGAGCCGGCGCTGGTCAACAGCGATCCGTACGGCGACGGGTGGATG
Source organism: Gemmatimonadaceae bacterium (assembly GCA_045804325.1). GTDB lineage: Bacteria > Gemmatimonadota > Gemmatimonadetes > Gemmatimonadales > Gemmatimonadaceae > JBJMNJ01. The sequence goes on along the minus strand of JBJMNJ010000209.1, from coordinate 9,662 downwards.
ATCAAGCTGCGCGTCACGGGCGACCGATCGGCCCTCATGGACGCCTCGGCGTACGGGAAGCACATCGGCCAGTAGCCGAACGCTGCAAGCGCTGGCCACAGGCGACGGGCGACTGCTGCCGCCTGGCCAGGTAGCAGGGAGTCGTCGCGCAGAACCCCCGGGAGGCCGCTGTATGCCTCCCGGGGGTTCTCGCCGTCCGGCCCGCTAGCGAGCGAGCAGCTGTCGCCAGTCGCCCGCCGCCGGTGATCGTAGCGTCACGCCGATCGCGGATCAGCTCGACGCCGCTGCGACGTCGGTCGCGTACGCGTCCGTCGGCAGGCACGAGCACACGAGGTGCCTGTCGCCGTAGGCGCTCTCGATGCGGCCGACGCTGGGCCAGAACTTCCGCTCGCGCGTCCACGGAGCCGGGAACGCCGCGCGCTCGCGCGAGTAGCCGCGCGTCCACTCGTCGCTGACCACGGCGCGCATCGTGTGCGGCGCGTGCTTCAGCGGGTTGTCCTGCCGGTCGAGCACGCCCGCCTCGATGTCGCGCACCTCCTGCCGGATCGCGATCATCGCGTCGCAGAAGCGGTCGAGCTCCGCCTTCGGCTCGCTCTCCGTCGGCTCCACCATGAGCGTGCCCGCCACCGGGAAGCTCACCGTCGGCGCGTGGAAGCCGTAGTCCATCAGCCGCTTCGCGATGTCCTCCACCTCGACGCCGGCGCTCGCCTTGAGCGGGCGGGTGTCGAGGATGCACTCGTGGGCGACGGTGCCGCGCTTGCCCTTGTACAGCACGTCGTAGTGGCCCTCGAGCCGCTTCGCGATGTAGTTCGCGTTGAGGATCGCGAGCTTCGTCGCCTTGGTGAGCCCCTCGGCCCCCATCATGTCGATGTACATCATCGAGATGGGGAGGATGCTCGCGCTGCCCCACGGCGCCGCCGAGACGGCGCCCACCTTCGTGCGCCCGCCCTGCGTCACCACCGGGTGCCCCGGCAGGAACGGCGCGAGGTGCGCCGCGACGCCGATCGGCCCCATCCCCGGGCCGCCGCCGCCGTGCGGGATGCAGAACGTCTTGTGCAGGTTCAGGTGGCACACGTCCGCGCCGAAGTCCCCGGGCCGCGCGATGCCCACCATCGCGTTCATGTTCGCGCCGTCCATGTAGACCTGCCCGCCGTGGCGGTGCACGACCTCGCAGATCTCGCGGATCGACTCCTCGAACACGCCGTGCGTGCTCGGGTAGGTGATCATCAGCGCCCCGAGGTCTTCGGCGTGCTCCTCGGCCTTCGCGCGGAGGTCGGCGAGGTCCACGTTGCCGCTCGCGTCCGTCTTCACGACCACCACGCGCATCCCCGCCATCACCGCGCTCGCCGGGTTGGTGCCGTGCGCGCTCTGCGGGATGAGGCAGATGGTGCGCTTCGCGTCGCCGCGCGAGCGGTGGTACGCCTCGATGGCGAGGAGCCCCGCGTACTCGCCCTGCGACCCGGCGTTCGGCTGCAGCGACACCTTCGCGAAGCCCGTGATCTCCGCCAGCGCGCTCTCGAGGCGGTCGAACAGCTCGCGGTAGCCGGCCGTCTGCGACGTCGGCGCGAACGGGTGCAGCGCGCCGAGCTCCGGCCACGTCACGGGGAACATCTCCGCCGTGGCGTTGAGCTTCATCGTGCACGAGCCGAGCGGGATCATGGAGTGCACGAGGGAGAGGTCCTTCGCCTCGAGGCTGCGCAGGTAGCGCAGCATCTCCGTCTCGGAGCGGTGCGCGTTGAACACCGGGTGCGTGAGGAACGCGCTCGTGCGCTTGAAGCGCTCGTCGTAGCGCGGGTCGGCCGCCTGCGCGATCTCGCCCACGTCCACCCGCTCCCCGCCGAACGCCGCGAGCAGCCGCGCGACGTCCGCCTCGGTCGTGGTCTCGTCGAGCGCGATCGTGACGCGCTCCGCCGAGAGGCGGCGCAGGTTCATGCGGTCGCGCTGGGCGCGCGCGATCACGGCGTCCGCCGCGGCCTCGCTCCCGAGGTCCACGCACACCGTGTCGAAGAAGTCCGCCTCGGCGACCGTCAGCTTGAGCGCGCGCAGCCCCTCGGCGAGCGTCGCCGCGAGGCGGTGCACGTTCGTCGCGATGCGCGTGAGCCCCTCCGGGCCGTGCCACACCGCGTACATGCCCGCCATCACCGCGAGCAGCACCTGCGCCGTGCAGATGTTGCTCGTCGCCTTCTCGCGGCGGATGTGCTGCTCGCGCGTCTGGAGTGCCATGCGCAGCGCCGGCCGCCCCTCCGCGTCGCGCGACACGCCGATGATGCGGCCGGGGAGCGAGCGCTTGAACTCGTCCTTGGTGGACAGGAACGCCGCGTGCGGGCCGCCGTAGCCGAGCGGCACGCCGAAGCGCTGCGCGCTCCCGACGCAGACGTCGGCGCCCCACTCGCCCGGGGGCGCGAGGAGCACGAGTGCCAGCAGGTCCGCCGCCGCGACGACGAGCGCGCCGGCCGCGTGTGCCCGCTCGCTGAACTCGCGGTAGTCGAGCACCGCGCCGTCGGTGGCCGGGTACTGTACCAGCGCGCCGAACACCTCCTCGCCGAGCGCGAACGTGCGGTGGTCGCCCACGGCGACCTTGATGCCCTTCACCGCCGCGCGCGTGCGCACGACGTCGATCGTCTGCGGGTGGCAGAGGTCGGAGACGAAGAAGGTCTCCTTCCCCGGCTTCCCCTTCGCGCCGTAGCACATCGCCATCGCCTCGGCGGCCGCCGTCGCCTCGTCGAGGAGCGACGCGTTGGCGATCGGGAGGCCCGTCAGGTCGATGACGGCCGTCTGGAAGTTGAGCAGTGCCTCGAGGCGCCCCTGCGCGATCTCCGCCTGGTACGGCGTGTACGCCGTGTACCAGCCGGGGTTCTCGAGGACGTTGCGCTGGATGACGGGCGGGACGATGGTGTCCGAGTACCCCATCCCGATGAAGCTCTTGAAGAGCTGGTTCTTGCGCGCCGTCTCGCGGAGCCCGGCGAGCGCCTCGTACTCGCTCTGCTGGCCGGGGAGGGCGAGCGGGCGGCGGAGCCGGATGGCCTCGGGAACGGTGGCGTCGACGAGCGCGTCGAGCGACTCGAAGCCGACGACCTGGAGCATCTCCAGCACGTCGGCGTCGCTCGGGCCGATGTGCCGGCGGACGAAGCTGTCGGACTCGACCAGCGAGCCCTGCGTGCGCGTGATCGTCATGCGTACCTCGGGGAGCGTCCGGCGGGACCGGGCTCCCGGTGGGCGTTCGGTTGGTGGCCGTGGCGCGTGCGACGGGTGCGCCGGCAGCGGGAAAGCTAGCCGGGGGCCAGAGCTCCGGCGACGGGTAGACCCCCGACGCACCGCGGACTGCGGACGACGGGCTGCGGGCCGATAGCGGCATCCCGGGGTGTCCAGCCCGCAGGCCGCAGTACTATTCCCCATGCGCTGGCGCTTCCTCCTCACCCCCCCGCTCCCCGGCGCCGAGAACATGGCGCTGGACGAGGCGCTCATGGAGCGCGCCCGCCTCAGCGGCGAGGCCGTGCTCCGCGTCTACGGCTGGGCCCGCCCCACGCTGAGCTTCGGGCGCAATCAGACGGCGCGTGGCGCATATTGCGCCGCCAGGGCCGCGCTCCAGGGAGTGGACGTCGTGCGTCGCCCCACCGGCGGGCGCGCGATCCTCCACCACCGCGAGGTCACCTACAGCGTCACCGCCCCGGTGACGGCCGAGCGGCTGCGCGCGTCCTACGCACGGATCAATCGTCTCCTGCTGGACGGGCTGCGCCGGCTCGGCGTGGCGGCGACGCTCGCGGCCCCCGCGGCGCGCGCTCCGGCTCCCGGCGTCGCGCCTTGCTTCGAGGCGCCGACGGAGGGAGAGGTCGTGGTCGGGGGGCGGAAGCTCGTCGGCAGCGCGCAGTGGCGCGAGGCCGGCGCGCTGCTGCAGCACGGCTCCATTCTCGTGGACGACGACCAGACGATGCTCGCCAGCCTCTCCGCCACCCCGCTCCCCGACGTGCCGCCCCCCGCGACGCTCCGCGCGGCGCTCGGCCGCGCGCCGTCCGCGGCGGACGTGGCGGGCGCCCTCGTGGACGCGCTCCGCGCGCTCGAGGACCCGGCGGCGGCCCCGCTGGCGCAGGACGAGCTCCCCGCCGCGCGCGCCGCCGCCGCGCGCGCCCGCTACGCCGACGACGCCTGGACCTGGCGCCGTTGATGACCCCCGCTCGGCGCCGGCCCGTCGCCGCGCGCCGACCCACAGGACCCTACGCGATGCAGCGCTCCCCCTCCCGCCCCGCCCACCGCGCCGCCGCGCGCCGCCTCGGCCTCTCGGCCTCGCTGCTGCTCGGCCTGGCGCCGCTCGCCTGCGGCGGCAACGAGCGGGCGGACGCCGCCGGCCGCGACGCCGAGAACGGCGGCACGCTCATCGTCGCGACCTCGGCGGACGCGAGCGCGCTCCTGCCGCTGTTCGGCGACCGCGCGATCGACGTGCAGATCACGTCGCTGCTCTTCGACAGGCTCGCGGAGATCGGCGACGACCTGAACGTTCTGGGCGACCAGGGCTTCGAGCCGCGCCTCGCGGAGCGCTGGGAGTGGAGCCGCGACTCGCTCGCGATCGCCTTCCACCTGAACCCGCGCGCCCGCTGGCACGACGGCCGCCCCGTCCGCGCGAGCGACGTGCGTTTCAGCTGGCAGCTCTTCGCGGACTCCGTCGTCGGCGCGCCGGCGCGCCCGCTCATCGCCAACATCGACTCCGTGAGCGTCCGCGACTCGCTCACCGCCGTCTTCCACTACAAGCGCCGCCTCCCAGACCAGTTCTTCGAGGCGGTCTACCAGGTGATCCCGATGCCCGAGCACCTGCTCAAGGACGCGAACCGCGCCGAGATGCGCGCGACCGCGTTCGCGAAGCAGCCGGTGGGCAACGGCCAGTTCCGCCTCGCCTCGTGGACGCCGGGCCAGCGGGTCGAGATCATCGCCGACACCACGAGCTACCGCGGGCGCCCGAAGCTCGACCGCGTCGTCTGGGCCGTGTACCCCGATCCCGCGGCCGCCACGGGCGCGGTGATGGCCGGGCAGGCCGACCTGTACGAGATCCTCTCGCGCGACCAGCTCAAGGAGTTCGAGCGCCACGACGACCTCAAGGCGATCGCGTACCCGGGGCTGGAGTACGCCTTCATGATGTTCAATACCCGCGCGCCCAACGGCCGCGGCGCGCATCCGATCCTCGGAGACCGCGAGCTGCGCCGCGCGCTCACGATGGCGCTCGACCGCCAGGCGATGATTCGCAACGTCTTCGACACGCTCGCGGCGGTGCCCGTCGGCCCGGTGCCGCGCGGCCTCAAGCCCGACACCTCGAGCCTGCGCCAGCTCGCCTACGACACCGTGCACGCTCGCGCCCTCCTCGACTCGCTCGGGTGGAAGGACGCGAACGGCGACGGCGTGCGCGAGAAGAACGGGCGCCCCCTCGCGTTCTCGCTCCTCGTCCCCGCGTCGAGCAGCAACCGCCGCAAGTACGCGGTGCTCATCCAGGAGCAGCTCCGCCGGGTGGGCGTGAAGGCGAACCTCGAGCAGCTCGAGTTCAACGTCTTCATGGACCGCCAGCTCAAGCGCGACTTCGACGCCGCGCTCGGGTCCTACCACGCGGACCCCGCGCCGGGCAGCATCCGCCAGGTGTGGGGCTCGGCCGGCTGCCAGGGCGACGGCTCGAACTACGGCTGCTACACGAGCCGCGCGTTCGACGCCGCCGTGGACAGCGCGCTCTCGACGATGGACCCCGCGAAGACCCGCGCCTACTTCGCCCGCGCCTACCAGACCATCGTCGACGACGCGCCGGCCGTCTGGCTCTACGAGCCGCGGAACACCGCGGGCATGCACAAGCGCATCCAGCCCGTGCGCATGCGCGCCGACGGCTGGTGGTCGAACGTGGGCCTGTGGAGCATCCCCGCCAATCAGCGGATCGAGCGGGACCGGATTCCCCTCGGCGCTCAGCGGCGGTGAGTGCGTAGGCTCCTCCTCCGCCGCCTCGCGCAGGCGGCGGTGACGGTCCTGCTCGTCGCGACGATCACGTTCGCCCTCGCGCGCCTCGCCCCCGGCGACCCGTTCACGGGCGAGGCGCGCTCCGGCGTGACCGAGGCGATCCGCGCACAGCGCCGCGCGCACCACGGCCTCGACCGCCCCATCGCCGAGCAGTACGCGCGCTGGCTGTGGAACGTCGCGCGCGGGGACTTCGGGTACTCGCTCTCGCTGAACGTCCCCGTGCGCGACGCGATCGCCGAGGCGCTCCCGAACACGCTCGTGCTGCTCGGCGTCGCGCTCGCCGGCATGTTCGGCATGGGCATCTTCCTCGGCGCGCTCCAGGCGGCGCGGCGCGGCACGTGGGTGGACCGCGCGGGCAGCGCCGTCTCGCTGTTCTTCTACTCGGTGCCGGACTTCTGGCTCGCCCTCATGGCGGTGCTGGTGTTCGCGCAGTGGCTCCGCGTGCTGCCCGTCGGCGGCGTCGTCTCGGCCGACGTGTACCCGTACCTCACGTCCGGCTGGGCGCGCCTCGCCGACCGCCTGCGCCACCTCGTGCTCCCCGCGGGCACGCTCGTGCTGCTCGGCGCCGGCGGAGTCGCGCGCTTCCAGCGCGCCGCGCTGCTCGACGTGGCACACGAGGACTGGCTGCGCACCGCGCGCGCGAAGGGACTCGGCGAGCGCGCCGTGCTGCTGCGCCACGCGCTCCGCAACGCGCTGCTCCCCGTCATCACGGTGTTCGGCCTCTCGCTCCCCGCGCTCGTCGGCGGCGCGACGTTCATCGAGTACGTCTTCGCGTGGCCCGGCATGGGGCGCCTCGCCGTGGAGGCCGTGGGGCGGCGCGACTACGACCTCGTCACCGCGTGCGCGGTGCTCGGGGGCGCGCTCGTGGCCGCGGGGAGCCTCCTCGCCGACCTGCTGCACGCCGTCGCGGACCCGCGGCTGCGCGAGGGCGGCGCGTGACGGCCGGCCGCCTGCTCGGATGGCTCCTCGCCGCGGCGCTCGCGGGCGCCGGCTGGTGGGCCGTCGCGCACGCCGTCCGCCGCGAGGCCGGGCGCGCCCGCCGCGGCGAGCCGCAGGGGCCCTGGCGCCGGGCGCTCGCGCGCCTCGACGGGGAGCGGGCGGCGCTCGCCGCGCTCGGCGCCCTGTTCTTCGTCGGCGCGCTGACGGTGCTCGCGCCCCTCGTGTCGCCGTACGACCCTGCGCGACAGCTCGACATCGTGAACGCCGCCGGGCTCGGACCCTCCGCGGCGCACCCGTTCGGCACCGACCAGTTCAGCCGCGACGTGCTGAGCCGCGTCCTGCACGGCGGCCGCGTCTCTCTCAGCGTGGCGCTGCTCAGCGTGCTGGTGGCGCTCACCGTGGGCACGGCGTACGGCGCCGCCGCGGGGTGGGCAGGGGGCCGGGTGGACGGGGCCCTGATGCGGGTCGTGGACGCCGCGCTCGCGATCCCGCGCATCCTCCTCCTCATCGTCGTCTTCTCGCTCTGGCGCGGGGCGGGCGTCGGCGCGCTCGTGCTCGTGCTCGGCCTCACGGGGTGGTTCGGCATGGCGCGCGTGGTCCGCGGCGAGGTGCGCGCGCTCCGCACGCGCGACTTCGTGACGGCGGCCACCGCGCTCGGCGCCCCCGGCGCGCGGGTGCTCGTCAGGCACATCCTCCCGAACGTCGCGTCGCAGATCGCCGTCGCCGCCACCCTGGCGGTGGGCAACGTCATCGTCCTCGAGGCCGGGCTCTCGTACCTGGGCATCGGCGTGCAGCCGCCGCAGCCGAGCTGGGGGAACATCATCTTCGAGGGGCGCGAGGTGTTCCGCTCCCTGTGGTGGATCAGCGCCTTCCCCGGCCTCGCCATCGTGGGTACCGTCATGGCGCTGAACGCCGCGGGCGACGGGCTCAGGGATGCCCTGGACCCCCGTCAGGGCCGAGGGCGCATCCGGTGCATACCTTGCTAGAGCCAGTCAGACCCTAACCCGCACCCGGTGGCCACGAGCACGAGCCCGCAGCAGCCGCTGCTGTCCATCCGCGACCTGCGCACCTACTTCCACACGGCGGCCGGCGTGGCGCGCTCGGTGGACGGGGTGTCGTTCGACATCCTCCCCGGCGAGACCGTGGGGCTCGTCGGCGAGTCGGGGTGCGGCAAGTCGGTCACGGCCATGTCGGTGCTGCGCCTCATCCGCCCGCCCGGCCGCATCGAGCAGGGGAGCCGCATCGAGTTCGAGGGGAGGGACCTCATCGCGCTCAGCGAGCCGGAGATCCGCAAGGTCCGCGGCAACCGCATCGGCATGATCTTCCAGGAGCCGATGACCGCGCTGAACCCCGTCTTCAACGTCGGCGACCAGATCGCCGAGGTCGTGCGCGTGCACGACGGGAAGGCGTCGAAGCAGGACGCGTGGGACCGGGCCGTCGAGATGCTCACGCTGATGGGCATCCCCTCCCCCGGCGACCGCGCGAAGCAGTACCCGCACCAGCTCTCGGGCGGCATGCGGCAGCGCGTGATGATCGCGATGGCGCTCGTGATGAACCCGGCGCTCGTGATCGCCGACGAGCCCACGACGGCGCTCGACGTCACGATCCAGGCGCAGATCCTCGAGCTGCTCGCGGAGCTCCAGCGGAAGTTCGGCACCGCGATCCTCATGATCACCCACGACCTCGGCGTCATCGCCGAGATCGCGCGGCGCGTCATCGTGATGTACGCGGGCGAGGTCGTCGAGGAGGCGCCGGTCGACGAGCTCTTCGCGCGGCCGCACCACCCGTACACCGAGGGGCTGCTGAGCGCGATGCCCGCGATGGGGCAGCAGCGCGAGCGCCTCGCCGTGATTCCCGGCACCGTGCCGCCGCCGACGGCGTGGCCGGCGGGGTGCCGCTTCTACGAGCGCTGCCCCTACTCGTGGGGGCGCCCCGAGCGCGAGCACCCGCCGCTCTTCGACGTCGGCGGCGGCGCGGCGCGCCACCACTCGCGCTGCTTCCTCGCCGAGGAGCCGGAGCGCCGGCAGCGCCCGCACGCGCCGGTGGTCGCGGGGAACGACGGCGCCGGCGGCGAGCCCGCGGGATTCGCGGTGGGCGCGGGGGCCGCGCGCGCGGACGTGACCCGCACGGGCGCCGACGTGCCGCACAGCGAGGTGGGCGTGCCGCGCAGCGACGTGCGCACGCCGGGCGCCGGGCGCCCGGGCGGCACGACCGGCAATCGCGGCCCCGGTGACGAGGGAGGCCGCGCATGAGCGCCACGGCCTCGCCGCAGCCGCCCCAGGGGAGCAACCAGGCCGGTCGCGGCGACACCACGGCGTCGCGCGGCGACGCGCTCCTCTCCGTCCGCGACCTCACGAAGCACTTCCCCATCAAGAAGGGGATCCTCGGCAAGCAGGTGGGCAGCGTCCGCGCCGTGGACGGCGTCTCGTTCGACATCGTGCGCGGCGAGACGCTCGGCGTCGTCGGCGAGAGCGGCTGCGGCAAGACGACGACGGGCCGCTGCATCCTCCGCCTCATCGAGCCGACCGGCGGCGAGGTGCAGTTCGACGGGCAGGACGTGCGGACGCTCGACGCGGGCGGGCTCCGCAAGCTGCGCCGGCGGATGCAGATCGTCTTCCAGGACCCCTTCAGCTCCCTCAACCCGCGCATGACCGTCGCGGCGATCGTCCGCGAGGGGCTCACGATCCACCGCCTCGCCGAGGGCGCCGACGCGGACCGGCGCGTGCGCCAGCTCCTCGACG
>JBJMNJ010000208.1:0-5252 GCA_045804325.1 Gemmatimonadaceae bacterium | reverse complement strand
ACGCTGGAGCGCCGGCCGCCGGGCGGGCAGTAGGTCGTGGGTCTGAGCTTCAGGCTCTGGCTGGACATCGTAGGTCTCCTTTCTACACGGCGTCGTGTGGTTGCGTGGGGGAGACCCCGGCACCCACGACCACGTCACACTGAATTTCGGCTCCCGGCTCCAGGGCTCTGCGCGTATCGCCGCAGCAGTTTCATTCCCCTCTCAACACCACCGCCGGATCCGTCCGCGCCGCCCGCCGCGCCGGGATCCAGCACGCCGCGAGCGCCGTCGCCGCCAGGACCGCGGGCACCGTGGCGAAGGTCGCCGGGTCGGCGGCGCCCACGCCGTAGAGCAGGCCGCCGAGCAGGCGCGCGGCGCCGAGCGACGCGGCGATGCCTAACGCGGTGCCGAGCGCGGCCAGCGCGCCGCCCTGGCGCGCCACGAGCGTGAGGACGTCGCGCGGGCGGGCGCCGAGCGCGAGGCGCACCCCGAGCTCGCGGGTGCGCTGGGAGACGGCATATGACATCACGCCGTACACCCCGACGGCGCCGAGCGCGAGCGCGACCAGGGCGAAGGCGAGGAGCAGGCGGGCGGTGAAGCGCGGGCGCGCCACGGAGGCCTCGAGCCGCTCGGTCATCGTGCGCACGTCGCTCACCGCGGCGGTGGGGTCGGCCGCGGCCACGGCGGCGCGGAGCGCCTGCGCCGCGCGGGCGGGGTCGCCCGACGCGCGCACCGCGACCACCATCGACGCCTCGGGGCGCTGGAGGAACGGCGCGTAGATCGCCGGCTCGGCCGGCTTCCCCGGCGCGTCGTACTGCGCGTCCGCCGCCACGCCGACGATCGTGAGGAAGTCGTTCGGCCACGGATAGCCGACGCGCTTGCCGATCGGGTCCTGTCCGGCGAACCAGCGGCGCGCCAGCGCCTCGCCGATGATCGCGACGCCCGGCGTGCCGGCGCGGTCCGCGTCGGTGAAGTCGCGCCCACGCACGAGCCGGATCCCCATCGCGCGCAGGTAGTCGGGTGTGATCACCTGATAGTAGCCCATCGGCAGGTTGCCGGGATCGTGCGCGAAGCCCTCCGCCTGGAAGGCCATCATCCCGCTCCGCCCGCGCAGCGGCGCTGCGCTCGCCGCGCCCGCCGCGCGGACGCCCGGCGTCGCACGCAGCCGCGCGAGCACGGCCTCGTGCAGGGCGACCTCGCGCGCGGCGGCGCCGGGGCCCTGGTAGCGCGACAGCACCGGGTCCACGCGCGCCGCGAGCACCTGCTCGGCGTCGAAGCCGGTGTCCGCCGCGCGCAGCGCCCAGAGCGAGCGCACGAGGAGCCCCGCCCCCGTCACGAGCACCACGGCGAGCGCGATCTCTCCGACGACGAGCGCGGACGCGAGCCGCCGGTGCGCCGCGCCCGCCCCCGCGCGGGCGCCCCCGCGCATGTGCTCCGCGGGCGACGTGCGCGCCACGCGCAGCGCGGGCGCGAGCCCGAAGAGCAGCGCCGACACGAGCGCGGCGCCGAGCGCGAACAGCAGCACGCGCGCATCCACGCCGACGTCCGCGAGGCGCGGCACGTCCGCCGGGAGCAGCGCGACGAGGAGCCCCGTTCCCGCCCGCGCGAGCAGCACGCCCAGCGCCGCGCCGCCGAGCGCGAGCACGAGGCACTCGGCGAGCTGCTGCCTGACGAGACGCGCGGGACCGGCGCCGAGCGCGAGGCGAACGGCGGCGTCGCGGCGGCGGGAGAGCGACCGCGCGAGGAGCAGGTTGGCGACGTTGGCGCAGGCGACGAGCAGCACGAGCCCCACGGCGCCGAGGAGGACGAGCAGCGGCGCGCGCGCGCTCCCCGCCACGGCCTCCTGGAGCGGCTTCACGTCCACGAGGTCGAGGTACTCCACGGCCGGCGTCCACAGCGGATTCTCGAGGCGGAGCCGGCTCGCGACGGCCCGCACGTCCGCGCGCGCCTGCGCGGGGGTGACGCCGTCCGCGAGGCGCGCGACCGTGCGCACCGCGCCGGCGCCGCCCCAGAAGTCGCCGACCTTCGCGGGGTCGAGCACGACGGGCACCCAGAGCTCCGTGCCGCGCTCGGGGTACTGGAAGTCGGCGGGCATGACGCCGACGATGCGGCGCCGGACTCCGTCGAGCTCCATGACGCGGCCGATCACCGCGCGCTCGCCGCCGAAGCGCTGCCGCCAGAGTGCGTGGCTCAGCATGACCACCGGCTCCGCGCCGGGACGGTCCGCGTCCGCCGTCCACCCGGGGCCCAGCGAGGGGCGTGCGCCGAGGACGTCGAAGAGGCCGGCGGTGGCGCGCGCCCCGATGAGGCGGGCGGGCTCGCCGTCGCCGGTGAGCGTGAAGCCGACGCCTGGACCGGCACCCGCGACGCCCGCGAAGCTCCGCGTCCGGTCGCGCACCCCGACGAACTCCGCCTGGCTGTACCCCCAGACGCTCACGAGCCGCGCGGGCTCGGCGTAGGGGAGCGGGCGGAGGAGGATGGCGTCCACGACGCCGAAGATGGCCGTGTTCGCGCCGATGCCGAGGGCGAGCGTGAGCAGGACGACGGTCGCGAAGCCGGGGGCCGCGCGCAGGGCGCGGAGCGCGTAGCGGAAGTCGCGGAGCATGGGCAGAGGCGCTGGTGGTGGCCGGGGCCTTCTCGCGTGCTCAGGCTTGGACGCCGCGATCGCGCGATGGGTTGGAATGCCGGGATGGGGCCGCGGGTCGCGTCAGTCCGCTCGCAGCGCCGTCACTGGGTCCACCCGGCTCGCGCGGCGCGCGGGGCCGTAGGCGGCGAGGGCCGTGGCGGCGAGGAACAGCGCCGCTACCGTCGCCAGCGTGGCGCCGTCGCCCGCCGCGACGCCGAGCGTGAACCGCTCGAGCCACCGCGCGGCGAGGAGCGTGATCGCGACGCCCACGGCCGTGCCGGCGGCCGCGGGCGCGAGGGCGAGGGCGACGACGCGGCGCCGGAGCGCGCGCTGCGTCTCGCCGAGCGCGAGGCGGATCCCGAGCTCGCGCGTGCGCCGCGCCACGCTGTACGCGGCGGCGCCGTAGATGCCGACCGCCGAGAGCGCGAGCGCCAGCGCGCTGAGGGCGCCGAGGAGCACGCCGCGGAATCGCTGCGGCGCCATGGAGCGGCGGACGCGCTCCTCCAGCGTCGTCAGCTCGGCGAGCGGCAGCGTCGGGTCGACTCGCGCGAGCTCGGCACGCACCGCGGGGACGAGCGCCATCGGGTCGCCCGCCGCGCGAATCACGACGTAGCGCCAGGCCTGGTCCATCTGGTCCACGGCGAAGTACATCTGCGGGCCGGGCGGGTCCCAGGGCGAGAGGCCGAGCCGCGAGTCCGCCGCGATCCCGACGATCGTGTGCGGCTCGCCGTGGACGGTCACGCGGCGCCCGAGCGCGTCCCCCGCGGGGAACATTCGCGCGGCGAACGTCTCGTTGACGATCACGACCCTCGGCGCACCGGGCCGGTCGCGCTCGTCGAAGTCGCGCCCGGCACGCAGGGGCGTACCCAACGCGGCCAGCAGGCGCGGGCTCACCATCTGTACGAGCGCGGTCGGCCCGGTCGTGGGCGTGTCGTCCGTGCCCTCGCGCACGAGGCGGTCCGTGCCGAAGGTGCGCCCGGCGGTCGGCAGGTCGTACGACGTGGCGACGTCGCGGACGCCCGGAATGGCGCGCAGCCGTCGCGCCAGCTCCGCGTACAGCTGGCTCGGCGGCCGCTGACGTGCGTCGGTCGGCATCAGCCAGAACGTGAGCACGCCCCGGGGCTCGAAGCCGAGGTCCACGCGCGTGAGGTTCCAGTAGGAGCGCAGGAGCACGCCCGCCGCGCACAGCAGCACGACGGAGAACGCCACCTGCGCGCCGACGAGCGTCGCGCCCGCCCGGCGCTCGCGCCGCGTCGCGCCGGAGCGCCCCGCGTCGCGCAGCGCGTCGCCGAGCGCCGGGCGCCGCGCCTGGCGCGCTGCAGGCAGGCCGGCGAGGACGCCGGCGACCGCGAGCGCGAGCAGCGCGGCCGCGCCCACGCGCGCGTCGAGCGCGACCTCGGCGGCGCGCGGCAGCGGCCCCGGGTAGATCGCGAGGAACGCCGACACGATCGCCGGCGCGGCCGCCACCCCGATCGCCCCGCCCAGGCCGACGAGCGCGAGGCTCTCCGCCAGCACCTGCGCGACGATGCGCCGCGCGCCACCGCCGAGGGCCGCGCGGACCGCGAACTCGCGCCGCCGCGCCTGGGCGTGTGCGAGGAGCAGCATGGCGACGTTCCCGCACGCGACGAGCAGCACCACTCCGACCGCCCCGGCGAGCAGCCAGACGACCGCGCGCACGGGCCCGATGATCGCGTCCTGGAGCCTGACGACGCGGAAGCCGAGCGAGCGGTTGTCGTCCGGGTACTCTCGTCCGAGCGAGCGGGCGAGCGCGTCGAGCTCCTCCTGCGCGCCCTCGAGCGTCGCGCCGGGCCGCAGCCGCGCCACCGTGAGGAGCCACGCCGCCGATCGCATCGACCGCCAGGACCCCGGACCGGTCGTGGGCGGCGCGAGCGGGGTCCAGAAGAGGAGGTTCTCCTTCGGGAACGCCAGCCGCGTGGGCGGCAGCACGCCGACGACGGTGTACGGCTCGTCGTCGACGACGATCGCGCGGCCGACGACGGACGAGTCGCCCGCGAGCTCGCGACGCCATCCCTCGTGCGTCAGCAGCGCCACCCTCACCCCTGGCGTGTGCTCCTCGGGCACGAACGTGCGGCCGAGCGCCGCGCGCACGCCGAGCACCTCGGCGAACCCTTCGCCGACGCGTGCGTACTCCACCGGCCGCGCCCGTCCCGCGTGCAGCAGCGTGCCACTCTGGTTGGGGTTGTAGGCGGCGATACGCTCGAGCGCGCGGCTCCGCGCGCCGACGTCCCGCGCGTTGGGGAGGCTCACGCCGCCGAACCCGCCCGCCTCGGGGTGACGCGTGTCGACGCCCACGACGCGCACGAGGCCTTCCGGCTCGGGGAGGGGCAGCGGGCGGAGCAGCAGCGCATCGACCACGCTGAAGACGGCGGTGGCGGCGGCGAGGCCGAGGGCGGTCGAGAGCACCACGGTGCCGGAGACGAGCGGGTGGCGGCGCGCGCGGCGGAACGCGTACCCCAGATCGTTCTTCATGGAGGTGAGCATCGAGTCCCCCGACGCTGGCGCGGGCGAAGCGCGCGGCCGGCGGCGCACGCGCGCGGCGAGCAGCCAGGGCGCGGAGACGAGCGCCTGCGCCCAGTACCAGCCGGCGGCGCGCGCGCCGCCGTCGCGCGCGGCCCGGGCCGCGAAC
>JBJMNJ010000207.1:0-2872 GCA_045804325.1 Gemmatimonadaceae bacterium | reverse complement strand
GAACAGCGCATGGACGAGGTAGGCGACGCCGAGGAAGCGCAGCACATTGCCGGCGAAGTGGCCGAAGCCCGGCCGCCGGTAGCGCGCGCGCCCGGATGGGGAGCGGTAGCGCGAGCCGGGGCGGATCGAGCGGCGGACCCCGACGCGCGCGAACACGGTCGTGGCGGCCGTGGCTCCGGGCTTCGTCGCGGGCGTCGCGGCGGCGGCCGGGGCCGGCACCGCGAACGCCAGCGCGAGGGCGGGCAGGAGGGCGGGGAGGGAGCGGAGGTACTTACTCATCGTAAGTACAGGGTACCCCCGCCGAACCGCGCTCAGCCGGTGATGGTCGCTTTCCGACCCTGCGCCTGCTCGCGGCGCGAGTGCTCCTTGCCGCGGCGGAACTCGTCGATGTAGGCGTCGAAGTCCCAGCGGTCCAGGAAGTCCGTGGCGGCGACGTGGCCGGACGCGTAGAGCGCCTGCACGCGGTCGGGCCGGATGCCGAACTCGGTCGTGCCGACGCCGAGCGTGGGGATCGCGATCGTGCGCGCGAACGTCGCCGCCTCGACGTACATCCGGTCGTGCGCCTCCATCATCGTCGACGCGAGCGCCTTGACGTAGCCGAGCGGCGAGCGCCGGGCGACGCCGTGGTCGGGCAGCGCCGCGACGGCGGCCTTCGGGTCGGCGGCGACGAGCATCAGGCCGAACGTGGGCCAGCGCGGGTCGCGGTCCTGGCAGTCGAAGAGCCAGACGGGGAAGTTCGAGAGCATCCCGCCGTCGACGATCACGTGGTCCTGGCCCGTGCGCGGGTTGTGATGGATGACCGGCTCGAAGAAGACGGGGATGGACATGCTCATCCGCACCGCCTTGGCGATCTCGAGCTCGTCGGGGTCGATCCCGAGCTGCTCCGCGTCGTCGGGAAGCACCAGCATGCGGCGGTTGGTGACGTCGGACGCGATCACCTTGAGGCGGTAGCGATCCGCGATCGTCTCGGCGGTGGGATCGGCGAGCTGGCCGAAGCGCGTGATGCCCTTGGCCTCCAGCAGCTCGGTGATCCAGCGCTCGAACGCCTTGCCCTCGTAGATGCCGAGCTGGGCGAGCGCGGAGATGCCGTGGCCGATGAGCGGGATACGGTCCTCGCGTCCCTCGTCCATGAAGGAGGCGAACGGGACCTGGAGCAGGATGCGGTCGAGCTCGGCCGCGCTGTAGCCCGCGGCGACGAGGGCCGCGTTGATCGCGCCGGCCGACGTGCCGGCCACCCGTTGCGGGACGACGCCCCGCTGCTGCAGGGCCGCGAATGCCCCCGCGAGCCCGATCCCCTTCACGCCGCCGCCCTCGAAGACGAGGTCGGCGAACTGCTGCTGGTCGCTCATGGGGAGACACTCCCGGATGCGCGCGCCGCGCGCCATCCCCCTTGTGGGTTAACTGCGCGCATGCCCGTCGGGATCCGCCACGCCCAGGTCGTCGACGCGGATGCCGCGGCCGCCCTGTATCTGCGCGCGCGGCGGGCCGCCGAGCCGGCCATCCCGCCGGGGATCCATCCCGACTACGACGTGCGGCGCTGGATGCGCGAGCGGCTCGTCGCGCCGGGGCACGTCTGGCTCGCCCACGACGGGAACGCCGCGCTGCTCGGCCTGGTCGCGCTCACGCCGGGCTGGGTCGAGCAGCTCTACGTCGAGCCCACGCGCACCGGCGAGGGGATCGGGGGCGCGCTGCTGGACTTCGCCAAGGCGCGCTCGGCGGGAGTGCTCAAGCTGTGGACGTTCGCCGGGAACGCCGGCGCGCGCCGCTTCTACGAGCGCCACGGGTTCGCCGCCGTCGAGTGGACGGACGGCAGCGGCAACGAGGAGGGCGCGCCCGACGTCCTCTACGTCTGGCGCGACCAGGGCGCGAGGCCCGCGCGCAGCTGATCGGGCACGCGCACCTTCGCGTGGCCGCCCGTCTCCACGCAGACGTGCACGAGCTCGCCCGAGACGAGCAGCTCGCCGTCGCGGCGCTCCTCGCAGTGCGACGTGATCGACGTCTCCCCGATCCGCACGACCTCCATCGAGAGCGCGAGCTCGTCGTCGAAGCGCGCGGGGCCGTGGAAGTCGAACGCCGTGTGGACGACGTGCACGTCGGTGCCGCTCTCGACCACCTTGCCGTAGCCGCCGAACGCCGCCCGCCACAGCTCCGTCAGCACGACGTCGAAGTAGGCGAGATGGGTGGGGTAGAAGACGACGCCCTGCGGGTCGCACTCGTGAAAGCGGACGCGCAGGTGGTGGGTGAACGGCGCCATGGCGCCGCGCATCATCACACGCGGGCGGCGGTGCGCAGGCCCGGCTCCACGGTGCGGACGAGCAGCTCGGCCGCCTCCGCGGCGGGCATCGCCTCCGTCCCCAGCCACCAGCGGGCGAGCGCCTCCGCCGCCGCCAGCAGCGCGGCGGAGAGGCCCTCGATCTCGGCCCGCGCGGCCTCGCGCCGCTCCGCCGGCAGGCGCGCGAGCTGGTTGGCGGCGATCAGCGCGGTGAGCCGCTCGCGCTGCTGGGCCGCCCGCGCGTCGAGCACCCCGCTCGCGTGGAGCGTCTCGTCGAACAGCACGCGCCAGGCGCGCCGGTCCGCGTCGACGAAGGCGAAGAACGCGTGCACGCCCGCGCGCAGCGCCGCGGCCGGAGAGCCCGCGGGCGCGAGGGCGCGCGCGACGGTCTCCACAAGCGCATCGCCCGCCGGCGTCATGCAGGCGAGGAAGAGCTGCTCCTTGTTTCCGAAGTACGTGTAGAGCAGCGGCTTGGTGACGCCGATCGCGGCGGCCACCTCGTCCATCGTGACAGCGGCGAAGCCGCGCGCGGCGAACAGCGTGCGGGCCGCCTCGAGCGCCTGGCGCTCGCGGTCGGCGCGGGGCAGCCGCTTCACGCCG
>JBJMNJ010000206.1:0-14620 GCA_045804325.1 Gemmatimonadaceae bacterium | reverse complement strand
GGCGCCGCGGGGCTCCCGTCGCGCGAGGTCGCCGTGGTGACGGACGGGCAGGCGAGCGCATGGGCGCGCACGGTGCCGATGGGCGCGGCCGCGGTGCACGTGCTCGCCCCGTCGCTCGCGCCGCCGCCCAACCGCGCCGTCACGCTCGCCGTCGCGGAGCCCGTGCGCTGGACGCCGCGCGGCGCGGTGCGGGCGCGGGTGCTGGCGCCGTCCGATTCCGTTTCCTACCGGGTGTCCCTGCGGAGCGACGGCTCCGACGCGCGGACGCTCGCGCGCGGCTCGGCGGCCGGGGAGATCCTCGTGCGCGCGGCGCCGGGGGAGCGCGGCTGGATCGCCGGCAGCGTGGAGCTCGAGCCGGACGAGCTGCGCGGCGACGACGCGCGCGCGTTCGCGGCGTGGGTGGGGCCGGCGCCGGTGGTGCGCGCCAGCCCGGCGGCCGGCCCGTTCGCCGCGAGCGCCGTGGATGCGCTGGTGCAGTCGGGCCGCGCGCGCGCCTCGGGGGCGCCGACGGACCCGTGGGTGGACCTCGCGCCGGCGGACGAGATCACGCGCCTCCCCGCGCTCGTGCTCGCGCCCACGAGCCCCGTGCGGCTCGGCGCCGCCAACCGCGCGCTCGAGCGCCTCGGCGTCCCGTGGCGCTTCGGCGCGCCGGTGGAGCGCGCCGAGGGCGCCCGGTGGGGCCATGGCGCGGCCGGCAGCGCCGCGGACGCGGGCGTCGTGCGCCGCCGCGACGCGCTCGAGGCGCGCGGCGGCGCGGCGGCCGACACGCTCGCGCGCGTCGGCGCGGCGCCCTGGATCGTCGCCGGGCCGGGCTACGTGATCGTGGCCTCCGCGCTCGATCCTGCCGCCGCCGACCTGCCCGTGCGCGCCGCGTTCGTGCCGTGGGTGGCGGACGTCCTCGCGCAGCGGCTCGCGGGCGAGGGCGGCACCGTGGTCGAGGCGGCGCCGGGCGCGCGGATCGCGCGCCCCGAATGGGCCGACGCGCTCGAGACGCCCGCCGGCGACCGGCTCCCGCTCTCCGACCGCGTGGTCGCCGCGCCGGAGCGTCCGGGCGTCTACTTCTTCCTGCGCGGCGCGGTGCGCTCGGGTGCGCTCGTCGTCGCGCCCGAGCCGGCGGAGTCGCAGCTCGCGCGCATGCCGGCGGCGCAGCTCGAGTCGCGGCTCGACGCGCGGGACGTCGAGGTCACCGCCGACGCGGCGCGCTGGAGCGCCAGGCTGTTCGACTCGGGCGCGCGGCGCCCGCTGCTGGGCCCCGTGCTCGTCCTCGCGCTGCTGCTGATCGCCGCGGAGACGGCGATGGCGCGCGGGGGGCGCCGGCGGGAGGCCGCGGCCGCCTAGCCCCGGCGCCTGCACGCGCGCGGCGACCCCGATACATTTCGACCGCGCGCCGCTCGCGGGAAACGGGACCCGACCCCCGTTTTCCGCTTTGCGCGTTTGTCCCTGACACGACTCCGCAGTGCCGCTTCCGCTTCTCCTCGACGCCATCGAGCGCCTCGGCCCCTTCGACGCGCTCGCGTCCTCGCTGCCCACCCTGGGCCAGCGCCGCACGGTCACGGGTCTGCACGGCTCGAGCGACGCCGTCGCGGTCGCCGCGCTGGCGCGCCGGCTCCCGGGCCGGTTCTTCGCCATCGTGACCGACGGCGTGCCGCTCGCCGAGCGCTGGCTCGCCGACCTCACGACCCTGCTCGAGGACACGCCCGTGGCGCTCTACCCGCCGCGCGAGGGCTTCGGCGAGGCGGAGCCGCACGCCGAGGTGGCGGGCGAGCGCGTGGAGACGCTCGAGGCGGTGAGCCGCGGGCAGGTGCGCATCCTCCTCACGACGGCGCGCGCCGTCCTGGAGCGCACGCGGCTGCCCAGGGCGGTGCAGGGCGGACGGCTCGAGATTCGGAAGGGGGAAACCCGACGTCCGACCGAGCTCGCCGCGCACCTCGAGAAGCTCGGCTTCGAGCGGGTGGAGATCGTCGAGGACGTCGCGCAGTTCAGCGTGCGCGGCGGCATCTTCGACATCTACAGCTTCGGCATGGCGGATCCCGTCCGCCTCGAGTTCTGGGGCGACGAGATCATCGAGCTCCGCCACTTCGACCTCGTCACCCAGCGCTCGACGCGCGACGCCGAGTTCGCGCTCGTGCTCCCGGTGGACGGCGCCGTCTCGGAGGAGATCGCCGGTGACGCCGAGCGCACCACGGTCGCCGAGCTCTGGCCGCCGGACACGGTCGTGGTCGTCCCCGCGGGCGCGCACCTGGAGCCGGAGCTGCGCCGCACCTGGGACGAGGCGCAGCACCACCTCGACCTGGCGCGCCGCCGCGGCGAGGACGTGCGCCGGCGCGACGAGCTCTATCAGCCGCCGGAGCAGGCGCTCGCGCGGCTGCGCGGCTTCCCGAACGTGCAGCTGGTGGAGCAGGCGCCCGGCGTCGAGCGCGGCGACGTGCACTTCCCGCTGCTGCCGCCCGACGCGATCGACCGGGACGTGCGCCGCCTCCGCCGCGTCGTGCGCGACGGCGTCGCCACGGTGATCCTCTGCGACAACGCCGGCCAGGGCGAGCGCCTCGACGAGCTGCTGAACGAGGACGAGCGCGCGCCGAGCCCCGCGCAGCTCGTGGTGGGCGTGCTGGACGGCGGGTTCGTGATCCCCGCGGCCGCGGGTCAGGGCGGTCTCCGGGTCCTGACGGACCACGAGATCTTCCGCCGCGAGCGCCGCATTCGCCGCGCGCGCAAGTACGCCGGCGGCAGCGCCCTCGAGACCATCGGCGCGCTCAAGTCCGGCGACTACGTCGTGCACCTCGAGCACGGCATCGGGCGCTTCCGCGGCATCGAGACGAAGTTCGTGGGGCAGGGCACCGTCGAGGTCGCGGTCCTCGAGTACGAGGGGGGCGACCTGCTCAACGTCCCCCTCTATCGCATCGACCAGATCGAGCGATACCGCGCCGCCGGCGACTCCGACGGCGACGCCCCCCCGCCGCGCCTCCACCGGCTCGGCGGCAAGCGCTGGGCGCAGCAGCGCGACCGCACGCGCGCGGCGATCCAGGAGATGACCGTCGAGCTCCTCGATCTGTACGCGCGGCGCAAGGTGGCCACGCGCCCGCCGCACGTGCCCGACACCGCGTGGCAGCGCCAGCTCGAGTCGAGCTTCCTCTTCGAGGACACGCCCGACCAGCGCAAGGCGACCGGCGACGTGAAGAAGGACATGGAGGGCGCGCGCCCGATGGACCGCCTGCTCGTCGGCGACGTGGGCTACGGCAAGACGGAGATCGCCGTGCGCGCGGCGTTCAAGGCCGTGCAGAGCGAGCGGCAGGTGGCCGTGCTCGTGCCCACGACCATCCTCGCCGACCAGCACGCGCGCACCTTCGGCGACCGCCTCGCCGACTTCCCGATCAAGGTCGCCGCGCTCTCGCGCTTCCAGACGGCGAAGGAGCAGACGCAGGTGCTCGCCGACCTCGCCGCGGGGAAGATCGACGTCGTCATCGGCACGCACCGCCTCCTCAGCGAGGACGTCACCTTCCAGCGCCTCGGCCTCATCGTCGTGGACGAGGAGCACCGCTTCGGCGTGAAGCACAAGGAGCGGCTCAAGCAGCTCAAGCTCGAGACGGACGTGCTCACGCTCACCGCCACGCCGATCCCGCGCACGCTGCACCAGTCGCTCGCCGGGCTCCGCGACATGACGCTGATGCAGACCCCGCCGCGCGACCGCTCGCCGGTGCTCACGTTCGTCGAGCCGAACGACGACGAGCTCATCGAGGAGGGGATCTCGCGCGAGCTCGACCGCGGCGGGCAGGTGTTCTTCGTCCACAACCGCATCGAGACGATCGAGGCGGTGTGCGACCACCTCAAGCGCGTCGTCCCGCGCGCGCGCATCGCCGTCGGCCACGGGCAGATGAAGGAGCGCCAGCTCGAGGAGGTCATGCACCGCTTCGTGAGCGGCGAGGTGGACGTGCTGCTCTCCACGCTCATCGTCGAGAGCGGGCTCGACGTCCCGAACGCGAACACCATGTTCGTGAACCGCGCCGACTACTTCGGGCTGGCCCAGCTGTACCAGCTCCGCGGGCGCGTCGGCCGCTCGCACCGGCGGGCCTACTGCTACCTCCTCGTCCCCGACCAGGTGGACCCGGACGCCGAGCGCCGCCTCCAGGTCCTCGAGCACCACACCGAGCTCGGCAGCGGCTCCCGCGTGGCCCTCAAGGACCTCGAGCTCCGCGGCGCCGGCAACCTCCTGGGCCCCGAGCAGTCGGGCTTCGTGCACGCCGTCGGCTTCGACATGTACCTGCGCCTCCTCGACGAGACGGTGCGCCGCCTCGTGAAGGGCGACGGGGCCCCGAAGCTCGTCCCGACCGACATCTCGCTGGACGTGCCGGCGTACCTGCCGGACGACTACGTCCCGTCGGCCGACGTGAAGCTCGACCTGTACCGCCGCCTCACGAAGCTGACGGACCCGGCCGAGATCGAGGCGCTCCGGGCCGAGGTGCGCGACCGCTTCGGTCCGCTGCCGGACCCGGCCGCCGCCTTCTTCGTCTCGGCACTCCTCCGGGTGGTGGGGGGTATCCTCGGGGCCGAGGGCATTCAGGTGCGCGGAGACGAGGCCCGAATTACTTTCCGGGACACCGCCGTACCGCGCATGAAGGGGCTCACGGCCGCCTTCCACGAGGTCCAGTTCCAGGCCGAGGTGCGGCGGGCGCACCCCCTCTCGCTCAAGCTCACCCGCCTCGGCGGCGCGTCCATCCTCGATGGACTGGTCCGCGCGTTACGAGGCCTGGCGGCACCAGCACCAAAAAAGTGATCGTCGCCGCCCTCGGCCCACAGCCGCCGGACCTCGGCCGCGGGCCGAAGGCTGTGCCTCGTACGTTCTCCCCACGCCACTTCGGAGTCTCGCATGAAGCGTAACGTGTTCGTCGTCCTCGCCGCCGCCGGCCTCGTCGCCGGCTGCGACGGGCTCAAGGAGGCCATGACGGCCCACGTCGATCGGGTCGCCCAGGCCGGCACGCAGGAGCTGTCCGTCACGCGCCTCGCCGAGCTCCTCGGCAAGTCGCGCGTCCCCCTGCGCCGCGACGTCGCGAAGACGCTCGCCGACATCTGGGTGGACTACCAGCTCCTCGCGCACGCCGCGGCGCGCGGCGACTCGCTGAACGATCCCAAGGTCGTGGACCAGGCCATGTGGTCGCAGATCGCGGGCGCCAAGGCCAAGAAGTGGTACGAGCAGATCTCCAAGGGCTGGAACGTCGCCGACAGCGGACAGAACCAGAAGCGCTACGACGAGGGCCAGCTCCTCGCCGCGCGCCACATCCTGTTCATGGCCCCCAAGGCGAACATGCCGCAGCCGCAGCGCGACTCCGTGCGCGCGCAGCTGGAGGCGCTCCGCCCGCGCGTGAACGGCGCGAACTTCACGCAGATGGCGCAGCAGTACACGCAGGAGCCCGGCGGCAAGGAGCGCGGCGGCGACCTCGGCCTCTTCCCGAAGGGCGCCATGGTGCCGGAGTTCCAGAAGGCGGTCCTCGCGCTCCAGCCCGGGCAGGTCTCGGGCGTCGTCGAGACCGAGTACGGGTACCACCTGATCTACCGCCCGCGCTTCGACGAGGTGCGTGAGAAGTTCCAGGCGCAGATCGGCGACGTCGCCTCCGCGGCGGCGGAGAGCACCTACCTCGCGAACCTCGAGAAGGCCGCGAACGTCGAGATCAAGCCGGGCGCCGCGGCGAAGATCCGCGCGGTGGTGGCCGACCTCGACGCGCACGCCAACGACGACGACGCGCTCGCGACGTTCAAGGGCGGGCGCTTCACGTCGGCGGACCTCGCGCGCTGGGTCGCGGCCTACCCGCCGCAGGCGAACCTCGCGCAGCAGATCGCGGGCGCGCCCGACTCGCTCCTGCCGCGCCTGGTGAAGAACTTCATCCGCAACCAGCTCGTGCTCAAGCAGGCGGACAGCGCCGGCGTGAACATCGACCCGGCCGACCTCGCCCAGATCCGGCAGGGCTTCACGAGCGGCATCACGCAGGCGTGGATGGAGCTCGGCATCGACCCGAAGACGCTCGCCGACAGCGGCCGCTCGGTGGCCGAGCGCGAGCGCTACGCGGCGGCGCGCATCGACGACTACCTCGACAAGCTCCTCGCGCAGCAGGCCCGCTTCGTGGACATCCCGAAGCCGGTGCAGCTCGCGCTCCGCAAGAAGTACGAGTCGGACGTGAACGGCGCCGGCCTCGACCGGGCGGTCGAGCGCGCCACGAAGATCCGCGCGAGCGCCGACTCGGCGGCCGCGGCCAACGAGCCCAAGTCCGCCGTCCCGATGCCGGGGGGCGCTCCGGGCGCGGGTGCGCCGCAGCCGGCGCCGCAGGCGCCGCCGCAGACCAAGCGCCCGTAGCACGCGCGGGACGCCGGCGAGAGCCCCGGGGCAGCCCGGGGCTCTCGTGTTTTCGCCGTTCGGCCGCCGTCGTTAGCTTTGCTGGATCAACCCCCGCCTCCCACGGGTAGCACTCGCATGCTCAAGCGCCTCCTTCCCGCCGCGTTCGTGGCCCTCGCCGCGTCCGGCGCCGCCGCCGCCGCGCAGTCGCCCCTCGCGGTGCGCACCACCCCCGCGGCCACCGGCCTCCCGGTGGACCGCATCGTCGCCGTCGTGGGCGACCAGCCGATCATGTTCAGCCAGGTGGCCGAGGTCGTCGCCCAGCGCCGCGCCGCCGGCTCGCCGCCGCCGACGGACTCCGCCGCGTGGTTCGCCCTGGCCCGGCAGGTCCTCGACGAGATCGTCGACCAGGAGGTCATGCTCATCAAGGCGAAGGCCGAGAGCGTGACCGTCAACGACGACGAGGTCGCCGAGGCCACCGAGCAGCGCTACAAGGAAGTCCGCGGGCAGTTCCGCACCGAGGCGGAGTTCCGCGAGACGCTCAAGAACGAGGGCTTCGGCTCCCCCGAGGAGTTCCGCCGCTGGCTCGGCGACCAGGCGCGTCGGCGCAGCACGCAGCAGAAGCTCATCGAGAAGCTCCGCCAGGGCGGCAAGCTCGCCCCCGCGCCGGTCTCCGACGCGGAGGTGAACCAGGCCTTCCAGCGC
Source organism: Gemmatimonadaceae bacterium (assembly GCA_045804325.1). Classification (GTDB taxonomy): domain Bacteria; phylum Gemmatimonadota; class Gemmatimonadetes; order Gemmatimonadales; family Gemmatimonadaceae; genus JBJMNJ01. The sequence continues at coordinate 7,593 of JBJMNJ010000206.1, read as the reverse complement.
GATCGCGCGACGCTGCCCAAGCGCCCGGCCACGGTCACGTTCAGGCAGATCGTCGTGCCGGCCCGACCCACCGACGCGGCGCGACAGGCCGCCCGCGCCAAGGCCGAGTCGCTGCTGGTCGAGATCCGGAAGGGTGGCGACTTCGAGCAGATCGCGAAGCGCGAGTCGATGGACGCCGCGTCGCGCGAGCTCGGCGGCGACCTCGGCTGGACGCGCCGCGGGCGCACCGTGCCGGAGTTCGAGAGCGTGCTGTTCGCGCTCCAGCCGGGGCAGGTCAGCGGCGTCGTCGAGACGTCGTTCGGCTACCACATCATCAAGGTCGATCGCGTCAACCCGGCCGAGGTGAAGGGGCGCCACATCCTCATCAAGCAGAAGGTGGACTCGGCCGACGTGGCGCGCGCCCGCGCCGAGGCGGACACCGTGCTCGCCCAGTGGCGCGCCGGCGTGCCGTTCGACACGCTCGTCGCGAAGCACCACGACAAGGTGGAGGAGAAGCTCCTCGCCGACCCGTTCCCCCGCGAGCAGCTCCCGCCGGCATACCAGACGGCGCTCGAGGGTGCGCAGGACGGCACGATCGTCGGGCCGTTCCCCATCGAGGACCGCGTGAACAACGCGCAGAAGATGGTCGTGCTGCAGCTCATGACGAGCGCGCCGGGGGGCGAGTACACGGTGACGGACCTCCGCACGCAGATCCGCGAGCAGCTCGCGCAGCAGAAGTCCTACCGCTCGCTCCTCGACCGCCTGCGTCGCGAGACCTACGTCTCCATCCGGCTCTAGCGCTCGGCCCGTGGTGACGCTCGCCGTCACCCTCGGCGACCCTCGGGGCATCGGCCCCGAGGTCGTCGCGAAGGCGCTCGCGGACGATCGCGTGCGCGCCGCCTGCGACGTCGTGATCGTCGGTCCGACCGGCGTCGGCCTCGACGTCGAGGAGCCGGTGGGACGGTGGTCGGGCAGGGGCAGCGCCGCGGACGCCGGCGGCATCGCCGGGCGCGCCGTGGAGCGCGCGGTGGGCCTCGCGACGAGCGGACGCGTGGATGGCATCGTCACCGCACCGCTCGACAAGGCCGCGCTCCTCGCCGGCGGCTACGCGGACCCCGGCCACACGGAGATGCTCGCGCGCCTCACCGGCGCGACCGTCGCGATGATGCTGGCGTCGGAGCGCCTGCGCGTCGTGCTCGCGACCACGCACATCGCACTGCGCGACGTGCCGTCCGCCGTGACGGCGGACGCCATTCGGACCGCGGCGGAGGTGACGCGCGCGGGGCTGCGCGACTGGTTCGGCGTCGCCGAGCCGCGCATCGCGCTCTGCGCGCTCAACCCGCACGCGGGGGACGGCGGGCGCTTCGGCCGCGAGGACGAGGAGATCCTGGCGCCCGCGGCGCGCGCGGCGCGCATCGCCGGGCCGTTCCCGGCCGACACGGTGTTCGTGCGCGCGATGCGCGGCGCGTTCGACGCCGTGATCGCGCCCTACCACGACGTCGGCATGACGGCCATCAAGGTCGCGTCGTTCGGCTCGGCCGTGAACGTGACGCTCGGCCTGCCGTTCCCGCGCACGTCACCGGATCACGGCACGGCGCTCGACATCGCGGGGCGGGGGATCGCCGACGCCTCGAGCATGATCGAGGCGGTGCTGCTCGCGGCGAGGATCGCCGAGCACCGGCGAGCGGCGACCGCCTAACGCAGGCGCGCCAGCCGCTCCGAGGCGGCGCGCCGCACCTGCTCGCGGAAGTCGCCGGAGAGCGAGTGGTCGCGGTCCACGAGGGCCAGGGCCTCGCTCGAGTGCTCGAGCGCCTCGGCGAGCTGCCCCGCCGCCTCGTAGGCCTCGGCGAGGCTGTCGTGCGCGTTGGCCGAGCGCGGGTGGCGGTCGGCGTTCCAGCGGAAGAGCGCGAGGGCGTCGCTCTCCCGGCCGGCACGCAGCAGCGCGTAGCCGGCGGCGTTGACCTCCGCCTCGCGAACCGCCGGCGCGTCGGGCATCGCGGCGTACACGCCGTCCAGCCATCCCGCGGCCACCTCGCCGCCGCGCTCCCGCGCCACGGCGAGCAGCTCGTCGGGGCCGGGGCCGGCGCCCGGCGGCGGGGGCGCCGTCACCACGACGCGGGGCTCGGCCGTGCTGTCGGTCTCCGCCGTGTCCTGGTGCGCGTGCTGCCGGAAGCGCACGGCGCACCGCGCGCGGTGCACGACGCCTCCGCGGCTCGTGAGCATCACGGGGAGGAGCTGGCGGCGCGACCACCGGTCGTCGTCGCGCCCCTCGTCGGTCAGGTCCGGCGTCCGCCGGTTGAGCGCGGCCACCAGGCGCCGGGCGAGCGCCGGGGGCAGGCTGTCGAGGCGCCCCGAGTACTGCCGCGGCAGGCCGCCGGCGCTGTCCGCCACCGCGAGCTGCGCGGTGTCCATGCAGTCCACCGCGGGGTCGGCGCGGACCACCATCCACCGGTCCTCCACGGGGACGACCACGTAGACGGTGGGGTGCTTCAGGGCCGAGGAGTCCCGCGCGGGCGACGGCGCGTCCGTGATCCCCGTGTAGAGCGCGGTGTCGGCGCGCACGGAGGCCAGCTGTCCGTAGCGGGCGCCGCCGGTGTTCTCCGCCCCCGCCGCCAGCGCGAGCAGGTCGCGCGGCGCGATGGGCTTGGGTGGGAACGCCAGCGGGCGCGCCGCGGCCGCCGCCGCCCCGAGGGGAACGAGCGCCCCGAGCGCGAGGTATCTTGCGCGTCTCCGCTTCGGCGTCCCGCCCTGTGCCGCGTCACTCATCGCAGCTCCCTCGCTCGACCGTGCCGCGCGCCGCCTTCCGGGTCGCCGCGCTCACGGCACACTACGCCGATCTCATGCGAAGGTTGCGCCGCTCGTGATCCATCCCGCCCGATCCCGGCCGGCCGCGACGCCAGCGGCGGCCGCGCTGGCCCTGGCGGCGCTCGGCCTCGCCTGCGCCCGCCCGCCTCGGCGCTCGCCGGCGGGCGAGGGGGCCACGCCCGCCACGCCCGCGCCGGCCGAGCGGCCCAGGGTGGTCGACACGGTGGTCGCGCGCATCCTGCGCGACTCCGGCTCGTCCCGGGTGGCGGAGGACGCGCGCTACCTCGCCGACGTGATCGGCCCGCGCCTCACCGGCACGGAGGCCGTCCGCCGGGCGGCCGACTGGGCGCGCGGGCGGCTGGAGGCGAGCGGCGCGGACAGCGCGTGGACGGAGCGCTACGCGTTCGGGCGCGCGTGGGAGCGGGGCCCCATCGCCCTCACCCTGCTCGCGCCGAACCACCGCGAGCTGCAGGGAGCGAGCTGGGCCTGGGCGCCGGGGACGCGCGGCGCGGTGTCGGCGGACCTCGCCCTCGTGGACGCGACCACCGTGGACGACTTCCGGTCGCGGTTCGCCGGGAAGCTCGCCGGGCGCTGGGTGCTGACGCGCTCGCCCCAGCCCGTCTGGGGCGCCGACGCGCCGCCCACCGCCGCCGACTCCGCCCGCCTCGACTCGCTGCGGATGGCCCAGGAGCCGCGCACGCTCGACCAGCGGACGTATCGCTCGCGGCTCGTCGAGCTCCTCGTGGCCGAGGGCGTCGCGGGCCTCGTCGGCGACGCGGGACGCGAGGACGGGCTCCTCACGATGAGCGGCTCGCCGCTCGCGCCGTACCCGTTCCCGTACGTCGTCGTGCCGCACGAGACGTACGCGTCGTTCCACCGCCTCCTCTCGGCCGGCGAGCGCGTCCAGCTCCGCGCGGACGTCTTCAACTCGCTCTCCCGCGACACGGTGGAGGCGCCGAACGTCGTCGCCGAGCTCCGGGGCCGCGAGCGGCCGGGCGAGGTCGTCCTCGTCGCCAGCCACCTCGACTCGTGGGACCTGGGCACCGGCGCCCTCGACAACGCGACCGGCGCCGCCGCGGTCGTCGAGGCGCTGCGGGCGATCCGCGCCGCCGGCGTGCGCCCGCGGCGCACGATCCGCTTCGCGCTCTTCACGGGCCACGAGCAGGGCCACCTCGGCGCGGAGGCGTACGCGGAGGCCCACGAGGCGTCGCTCGACTCCGTCGCGGCCGTGCTCGTGCTCGCGGGCGGCACGGGGCGTGTCACCGGCGTCGCGCTCCAGGGGCAGGACTCGCTGCGCGCGGTGTGGGAGGGGATGTTCGCGGGGCTCGCCCCGCTCGGGCCGTTCCGGGTGCGCGCGGGCGAGAAGGGCGGGAGCGACCACCTCTCGTTCCTCGCGCGGCGCGTCCCGGCGTTCGCGCTGGACCAGCTCCCGCGCGGCTACCCGCGCCTCTACCACTCGCAGGCCGACACGTTCGACAAGGTGGTGCCGGCGGAGCTCCGCCAGGCGGCCCTGACGCTCGCCGCCCTCGCGTGGCAGCTGGCGGAGCTGCCGGAGCTCCTCCCGCGTCGTTAGCCGGGCTTCGCCCGGCGGTTCTCTACCCCTCTTTCATTACGGCTCCTCAGCGCTCGGTTCTCTACGTCGCCGCGCTGCGCGCGGCTCGTCGGTTCTCTACTTCGCGGCACTCCGTGCCGCTCGTCGGTTCTCGGCGCCTTCGGCGCCGGTTGCTGATCCGCAACCACCGGCCGCAGGCCGGTCTGAACCGACGAGGCGCGCAGAGCGCGCCGAAGTAGAGAACCGACGAGCGGGGCGAAGCCCCGCGAAGTAGAGAACGGGGTGGCGAGGAGTCGTACGCGCAGAGGAGTAGAGAACCGCGGCGCGTAGCGCCGCTACCCCGCCGTCTCCCGCGCCCGCTCCCGCCGGTCCCCCACCGAGTGCAGGTCCACCGCGAGGCAGTCGATGCGCCTGCCGTCCATGCGCTGCACTGTGAACGCCGCGCCGCCGGCCGCCACGCGGTCGCCCACGACCGGCAGCCGGCCGAGCGTGCCGAAGACGAAGCCGCCGATGGTCGTGAAGTCCTCCTCCGGCACGGCGAGCCCGAAGCGCTCGTTCAGGTCGGCGATGTGCATCGCGCCGTCCACCACGGCCTCGCCGCTCATCGAGGGCGGCGGGAGCGTCTCCGCCTCGTCGTACTCGTCGAGGATCTCGCCGACGATCTCCTCGAGCAGGTCCTCCATCGTCACGATCCCCGCCGTGCCGCCGTACTCGTCGAGCACGACCGCCATGTGCTCCTTCAGTCGCTTGAAGTCGGCGAGCACCTCCTCCACCTCGCGCGAACCGGGCACGACGTGCACGGGGCGCATGAGCTGGCGAAGGTCGAACGGCTCCGATCGCGCGTGCAACAGGGGGATGAGGTCCTTCGCGAGCAGAAGGCCGATGATGTTGTCGATCGAGTCCTCGTACACCGGGTAGCGCGATCGCTGCGTCTCGACCACGAGCGCCACCCCTTCGTCGAGCGTCGCGTCGACGGGAAGAGCGTCGATCGCCGTGCGCGGCGTCATCACCTCACGCGCGTTCTTCTCCGAGAACTCGAACACGCCCTCGATCAGCGCCGCGTCCTGGCGCTCGAGCGCGCCCACCTCCTGGCTCTGCTCCACGAGAATTCGTAGCTCGTCCGCCGAGTGCACGTTCTCCTCGGCATCCACCGCCTTCTGGCCGAAGAGGCGCAGCACGAACTCCGCCGACGCGTTCAGCATCACCGTGAACGGCGAGGTGAGCCAGGCGAACAGCATCAGCGGGGGGACGAGCCACCGCGACACCTCTTCCGGGTGATTGAGCGCCGCACTCCGGGGGGCCAGCTCGCCGAACACCACGTGACCGTAGGTCACCACGGCAAGTGCGCAGAAGGTGCCGAGCCCCGCCGTCCCGATACGGGCGGGCAGCGACATGGCGCCGAACGCGCTCGCGAAGGCGTGGGAGAGCGATTCCTCGGCGAGTGCCCCAATGCCGATGCTGGCGAGCGTGATGCCGAGCTGGCTCGCCGAGAGGAGTCGCGCCAGGTTCGCCGTCGCCCGAAGCACGATGCGGGCCTTCGCGTCCCCGGACCGCGCCATCGCTTCGAGGCGGGATCGGCGGGAGCGGACGACGGAGAACTCCGCCGCCACGAAGAAGCCATTCAGGGCCAGGAGCCCGAGGATGGCGAATACGCGTCCGAGCACGTCCGGAACGTAACTCCCCCGGATGTTTCGACGCCACTGGCCCGCGCGTCCTTCACCGTGGACTCCGACGCCCGAGACCTGGAAATCATGAGCGACGACTATCGTATCGAGAAGACCCGTCAGCGAGTCGAGGTCACGCTGGCGAACGCCAAGCGCCTCGACGGCGACGTCTTCGTGCAGCCCTTCGCGCGGTTCCGCTCCGGACCCGAAGAGCCCCTCGATCTCCTCAACGACGAAGACGATCCATTCCTGCCGCTCGGACTGCCCAACGGCGACGTGCTGCTGGTGCAGAAATCCCAGATCGCGGTCGTCGGAACCGAGCTGCCCGAAGTGGACGACAGCGTCGAGCGCGGCGTCGTCGGGATGCACGTCGAGCTGGCCCTGATCGACGGATCGACGCTGAATGGGTCGATTTTTCCCGAAGTCCGCATGGGTCGGCCACGGCTGGTCGACATTCTCAATGACTCGAAGCAGCAGTTCATCCCGCTCTTCGGGGCCGATCAGCTCCAGATCGTCAACCGCGCGCTGATCGCTCACGCCCGCCCGCTCTCCTAGACAATGGCCCAGCTCGACCGGTTCCTCTCCGCGATGGTCAGCCACCGCGCGAGCGCCCTCCGCCTCGACGAGGGTGCACTCGCCGAGCTGGAGATCGCCGGCGCGTCGCGTCCGGTGACGAAGGCCCCGCTCACCAGCGCGCAGGTGGTGCAACTGCTGCGCGAAGTGGCGCCCGCCGCGGCTGGAGAGCTCCTCGGCGGCGGAAAGCCGGCCAGCTTCGGCTACGTCTCCGACGAAGGCGCGTTCGCGATCGATGCGCGCCGTGAGGGCGCGCGCTGGCAGGTGCGCATCACGATCGACGCCGGCCGCGAGCGCGACCGGCTCGTCGACCACGCGCGGGACCTGGGTGGCGCGCGCGGCGGCGCCCAATCGACCGCCACGGGCAATCCGACGCCGGCAGTGGCGACTCCGGCCATTCGGCTCGTCACCTCCTCGCACGGCAGCATCGCCGCCGACGCCGACGCCATCGCGCACTTCGACGGCGCCGATCGCGCCCGCGCCATGCTCGACGTTCTGTTGCGCGCCATGGTCGAGAAGGGTGCGTCCGATCTGCACCTGCGCTGCGGCGAGCCGCCCATCCTGCGCCTGCACGGCGAGATGCATCGGCTCGACGAGCCACCCCTCGAGCCGCTCTGGCTCGACGCGATGCTGCGGTCGATCATGCCCGAGCGCAATCGACGGGAGTACTCCGACTCGAACGACACCGACTACGCCTACGAGATCGAGGGACTGGCACGTTTCCGTGCGAACGCGCTGAAGGATCGAAAGGGGCCTGCTGCGGTATTTCGGCAGATTCCCGCGACGGTGGTGACGGTCGAGCAGATGGGTATCACCCCCGAGGTGCAGCGTCTCTGTCAACTCAATAAGGGTCTCGTGCTGGTCACGGGTCCCACGGGTTCGGGCAAGTCGACGACACTCTGCTCCCTCATCGACCTCGTCAATCGTTCACGATCGGATCACGTCATCACGATCGAGGACCCGATCGAGTTCGTGCACCCGAACAAGAAGTGCATCATCACGCAGCGCCAGGTTGGTGTG
>JBJMNJ010000205.1:0-5221 GCA_045804325.1 Gemmatimonadaceae bacterium | reverse complement strand
CGCGCCGATGCCGAGGGCGAGCGTGAGCAGGACGACGGTCGCGAAGCCGGGGGCCGCGCGCAGGGCGCGGAGCGCGTAGCGGAAGTCGCGGAGCATGGGCAGAGGCGCTGGTGGTGGCCGGGGCCTTCTCGCGTGCTCAGTCTTGGACGCCGCGATCGCGCGATGGGTTGGAATGCCGCGAATGGGGCCGCGGGTCGCTGCGCCGCGCGGCGCGCGCGGACCCGCTGGCGATCATGCGGTCGACGTGAACGGCCCTCGGCCCTCGCCGTTCAGCAGCCGAGGGCTGAGGCCGTCGCAATCAGTGCCTGGGAGGGCGCGGCGTGCCGGTGGCGCCCGTCGTGCCCTGGCCGCCCTGCATCTGCATCCCCTGCATTCCGCCGCCCGACGGCAGGCCCATCTGCCCGCCGAGCTGCTGCGCGCGGCTCAGGTGCATCTGCACGACGGGAATGACGCTCGCGATGTGCTGCTGGAGCGCCGGGTCGCGCACGGTGGAGCGCAGGAGGTTCAGCTCCGAGAGCATGTGCTGGTGATGCATGATCTGCATCTGGAGGAAGTCGCGGTCGAAGGAGCCGCCCGCGCCCGACAGCTGGTTCATCATCATCGCCATGTGCATGGCCATGGTGTCGTCGGGAGCGGGCGCCGGCGCGATGCCGCGCTGCGCGGCGAGCGAGCTCCCCTGCTCGTAGCTGCGCGAGTGGTCGGTGACCAGCGTGCGCGCGAAGTCGCGGAGCGCCGTGCTCTGCGCGTTGCGCTCCGCCGTCTGCCCGGAGACGATCTCGGCCGAGTCGCCCATGGCGAGGTGCGCGACGACGTTCGCGTCCGTCATCGCGCGCAGCATCGCCGCGTCCGACGCCGAGAGCGCCATCGCACCGCCCGAGCTGCTCATGTAGCCCATGTTGCCCGCGCCCGCGGCGCCCGCGTCCGGCGAGTCCTTGGTGACGCGCATCGGCGACCCCAGGGCCCCCGCCGACTCGGTGCGGGTCGTGCCCGCTGCGCCCTGCGTGCCGGTCGTCGAGGTCCCGGCCGCCTGCGTGCCTGCGCTCTGTGTGCCTGCGCTCTGTGTGCCTTGCGTGGCGGTGTCCTGCATGCTCGCCGTCGTGCCCTGATCGACGTCCGCCGTCGTGCTCGTCGTCCGCGCACACGCCACCGTGCTCAGCGCCGCCACCGCAGCGACGCCGACCAGGCGCGGCCACGGCGTCCCCCTTCTCCCCTCATGCATGCTGCCTCCCGCGTTCTCGTCTCGCGGGGCGCGCCATGGCGGCGGGCCCCGACCGCGGCCGCTCGGTGGCAAGCGGTGCGCCCGTGCCGGCGCGGTCGGAGCGGGAGGCGGCGTCGTTAGGTACGCGGGCGGCCCGTCACCGCGGCCCAGGCCGCCGCGGGGTCGATCACGTCGACGCCCAGTGCGGAGGCGAGCCCCTGGAGCTTCTCGGGATTCATGACGCGGAGGACATCGAGGACGCGCTCGCCGTCGGTCACGAACCACGTCGCCGCGAGGAGCCGTCCTCCGGCGTAGGTGAGCAGCGCGGGCTCGCCGTTCACCGAGAGCACCCGGTGCTCCATCAGCTGGCCGAACTTGCGGTGTATGGCGCCGAGGAAGCGCGCGATGTGGCCGGCTCCGACGAGCACGTTGCGCGCGGCCGGTACCTTGCCGCCGCCGTCGCTCGTGAACGTCGCCTCGTCCGCGAACAGCGCGATCAACGCCGCCTCGTCGTCGCGGGCGAGCGCGTCGAGGAACCGGCCGAACAGCCGCTCGTGCGCGTCGGGCGGCACGGCGACGCGCGCCCGGCCGGTGCGCACGCGCTCCCGCGCGCGGTGCACGATCTGCCGGCACGCCGCCTCGCTCTTGCCGAGCGCGCGCGCCACGTCGGCGTAGTCCGCGTCGAAGACCTCGCGCAGCAGGAAGGCCGCGCGCTCCTCCGGCGCGAGCCGCTCGAGGAGGACGAGGAACGCCATCGAGAGGTCGGAGGCGAGCTCGGCACCGCGGTCAGGCGCCAGGCGCTCATCCGCCACGGGCTCGGGCAGCCACGGCCCGTCGTACGCCGCGCGCTCCGTCGCGGCGCGCCGCAGCCGGTCGATCGAGAGGCGCGTCGCCACGGCGCCGAGCCACGCCTCGGGACTCTCCACGGCGCCGCGCTCCGCGCGGTGCCAGCGCAGCATCGCCTCCTGCACGACGTCCTCCGCCTCGTGGGCGTCGCCGAGCATGCGGTAGGCGAGGCCGAAGAGGCGGGGACGGTAGGGCTCGAGGTCGTCGGCGAGTGTCGTCATGTCATGAGCGAAGACGGGAATGCCCGTGCCCTGTGACAGGGGAGAGAGCGGGGGACCTGTCACAGGGTAAGCGATGGTCCGTCTGTGCTCGAAAGCGGCCCTCGGTCTACAGCCCTCGGCCCTCGGCCTGCTCACGGGACTCCTCGCCGCGTGCGTGCCGTACAAGGCCGGCACGATACGTACGCGGCTCAGCGGCCGAGGGCCGAGGGCCGGACAACGGAGACCATGCCATGCGTACCGATTATAGGAAGGCGTCGCCGCAGCCGGGTTCCTGCCGCGCGCCCGCGCCCGTGGCGGCCGACCGCGCTGCCTGAGGGCCGGGCGATGCGCGTCTTCGTCACCGGCGCCACCGGCGTCGTCGGCCGGCGGGTGGTGCCGATGCTCGTCGAGCGCGGCCACCGCGTCACCGCCGTCGGACGCACGCCGGAGAAGCGCGCGGCGCTCGAGCGGCAGGGGGCGACCGCGTCGGAGGTGAGCCTGTTCGATCGCGACGCCCTCGCGCGCGCGCTCGCCGGGCACGATGCCGCGATCAACCTCGCCACGCACGTGCCGCGCTCGGTGCTCGCCCTGATGCTCCCGTGGGCCTGGCGCGAGAACGACCGCGTTCGCCGCGACGGCTCGGCCGCCCTCGCCGCGGCGGCCCTCGCGGCCGGCGTCGGACGTCTCGTTCAGGAGTCCTTCGCGCCGATCTACGAGGACCGCGGCGACGAGTGGATCGACGAGTCGTGGCCGGTCCGTGCCGCGCCGTACAATCGCACCGTGCTCGACGCCGAGCGCTCGGCCGCGCGTGTGACGTCGGCGGGGGGCGCGGGCGTCGTGCTGCGCTTCGCGGGCTTCTACGGGCCGGACTCGCGGCTGCTGCACGACCTGGCACGGGCGGCGCGACGCGGCTGGTCGCTGCTGCCGGGGCCGCCGGAGGCGTACCTGTCCTCGGTCTCGCACGACGACGCGGCGACGGCGGCCGTTGCGGCGCTCGACCTCCCGGCGGGCATCTACAACGTGTGCGACGACGAGCCGCTCACGCGCGGCGAGTACGCCGCCGCGCTCGCGCGTGCGGCGGGCGCGAAGCGGGTGCGACACCTTCCCGCATGGACGCTCCGGCTCGCCGGCAAGACGGGCGAGCTGCTCGCGCGCTCGCAGCGCATCTCGAACCGCAAGCTCCGCACGGCATCCGCGTGGCGCCCGCGTTACGCGACTGCGCGGGAGGGGCTGAGGGAGGCGCTCGGAGCTCACCCCTAGCGCCGGCTCCCTCTCCCCTTCTTCGCGCTCCTCGCCTTCTTCCTCCCCTTCGTCCCCGCCTCCACGAGGTGGCGCGCGCGTACCGGCCCCGCGCGCCCCGTCGGCGTGAACACCTTGCCGCGCGCCATGTTGTACGAGACGAAGAAGTGCTCGATCTCGTCCACGAGCACCGCGGGCAGGTCGTCGAGCGTGCGGACGTCCCGGTGCGCGTGCGACTTGTGCGCGACGGCGATCAGACGGTCGTTCTTCTCGACGTCCCCGTCGCGCTCCGTCTGCTCCGCCTCGATGACGCCGACGAGGCGCGCCGCGACGAGGCAGCCGACGAACGCCGGCTCGTCCATGAGCACGAGCACGTCGAGCTCGTCGCCGTCCTCGCCGCGCGTCGACGGGACGAAGCCGAAGTCGAAGGGGAAGGACGCGCCCACCGGGAGCACGCCGCCGAGCCGGAAGAGCCCGAGCTCGCGGTCCCACTTGTACTTGTTGCGGCTTCCCTTGGCCGTGTCGACGATGGCGTTGAGGTGGCCGTCGTCGTCGAACGGCGGGAGCTTGGCGAGCGAGGTCGTCAGCTCCCGGGCTCCCGGAGGCCGTTCCACTGCGCCAGCACCTTGCCCCACCAGAACCCAGTCCACAGGGCGAGCGGCATGTAGCAGACGAACGCGGTCCAGAGGCGCAGCAGCGCGAGGACGGCGTCGGCCGTGGTGCCGCCCTCGTGCGGGACGCTCGCGAGCGTGAGCGCGGGCACGAGCACCGCGACCGCCGCGCCGAAGTGGCGCACGCCGCGCCCGTGGACGACCTGCTCCCACTCGCCATCGCCGTCGCGCCAGAGCCGACGCCACGCCCACACGCCCACCCGCGCCATGCCGCCGGTCCCGGCGGCGACGGCCGCGAGCACGAGCGACTGGCGCTCGCCGGCGGGCAGGCCGGACGTCAGGCGGTGGAGCAGCAGCAGCGCGAGCGTCACCGCCGTGGCCGCGCCCGGCACGGCGGACTCCGCCGCCGGCGAGCGCATGATGCGGTCGATCCGCGCAGTGATGGACATCGGTCCTCCCCTCCGGAGTGCCCGGTCGTCCTCGAGCGCTCGAAGTCGGCCGCGGCGGCTGCCGGTGCCGCCCGGATGCAAGATGGCGAGCCACCCCCGGCGCGTCCATACGCGCGGCGCGCGGGTTGCGGGAGAGAGCGGCCCCGAGCCGTGGGCCGTGAGCCTTCGGACCTACGGCCCACGGCTCGGGGCCTACGGCCAGGTATGGCCTCTCCTCCCAAGACCAGCGCGAGTAAGTTCCCCGTCATGACACTCACCCCCTCAGCCGAGACGCTCGCCAGAGTCGAGGTGCTCGCCGACCTCGAGCCCGTCGTGCACCAGCTCATGGAGGTGCACGAGGCCAAGCGCATCCTCTGGTTCCCGAGCGAGCTGCTCGCGCCCGCGCCGGAGACCGACCCGGACGCGTTCCGCCGACAGCTCCGCGAGCGCGCGCTGGGGATCAGCCTGCCGATGCGCGTGGCGCTCGCCCTCAACCTCCTCACCGAGGAGGGGCTGCCGCACTTCCACCGGCTCCTCGCCGTGTACCTGGGCGACGAGAGTCACTGGCGCGCCTGGAACAACCTCTGGACCGCCGAGGAAGACCGGCATGGCCAGGTGCTCCACGATTACGCGCGCGACACCCGCTTGTTCGACCAGCGCAAGATCGAGGAAATGCAGTTCGAGTACCTCCGCGCCGGG
>JBJMNJ010000204.1:0-4052 GCA_045804325.1 Gemmatimonadaceae bacterium | reverse complement strand
GTCCAGCGCCCCGGGGCACCGGGGGTCGTGCGGCTCGGATTCGGATCAGCCCTTGATGACGAGGTCGAAGTTCACCTTCGCGACCTTGCCGACCTTCATCGTGCCCATCATGAGGCTCGGGGGCTTGATGCCGTACTCGGTCATGTCGAGGTCGTAGACTCCCTGCACCCGGAGCGCGCCGCCCTCGTCCTTCGCGGTCGCCTTGAGCGTGATCGGCTTCGTCACGCCCCCGAGCGTCAGCTGCCCGTCGATGGTGCCCGCGATCCCGGTCGCCGTCTTCGCCGGCGCGTAGCCGCCGAGGACGAAGGTGATCGTCGGGAACTCGCTCGACTTCAGCGCCTTGGCCATGTGGCCGTTCATCGTCCCGTTGCCGCAGTCGAGCTTCGCGGCCGAGACCTTCAGCGTCGCCGTGCTCACCGCCTTCTCGCCGCTCAGGAGCGCGCCAACTGCGCCCGGCGCGGCCGCCTCGATCGCGGCGTCGAACTGGGGCGCCTCGCACGTGAACGCGCGCACCGTCGACGTGCCGGCGATCCAGATGCGGCTCTGCTCCTCGAGGGTCAGCGTGGTGGCCGCAGTGCGGAAGGCAACCGCGGCGGGGGCGAGGCAGAGGAGCAGCGTGGCCGCTCTCGTCGTGTGCCTGCGCATTGTGGCGTCTCCTATGAGTTCGATCGGCTGCCGCGCCTTCTGCGCGGCGGGTGAGTCGCAAGTGGTGGCGCGCCTCACGAGAGTCAGTTTACGGATGCAGGGGTTTCCACTTAGTCGGGACATCGCGGGAACTTTCATCGGCCACCCCGGCGCCCCCGTGTGGGGAGTTTCCCGACGGGCCGTCGGCCCCGAAAACACCTCGGCCGCCCGTTCACGGGGCGGCCGAGGCGAGGGGGGCGGCGGGGGCCTGTGGAGGGCCCGCGAGCAGGGCCGTGATGCGGCCCGCCGGCTGATTGTGCTTCCTCAGCGTCAGGACCGCCGCCCCCACCACCGGCATCTGGCTCTCGATGCGCAGGGGAATCCGCGCGGCGTCGTCGCTGAGGGTGATGCGGATGGTCCCCTCGCCCCGGTAGCGCCGCGGGTCCTTGACCTTCATCTCGACCACCACGCCGCGGAACGTCCCCGCGGGCGTGGCCACCGTGTCCCGTCCGATCACGCGGACGGTCGTGGGGCTCCGCGCGGGGTCGAAGTGCCGGTCGAAGCGCATCACCGTGTCCGCGTCGAGGGGCAGGGTGCGCAGGAAGTACATGAAGGAGAGCTCGTCGAGCGGGGCGTCGGTCGGGCTCGCCCCACCGGTGCCGTCGTCGGCCGCCCAGCGGCGCTCCTCCGGGAAGAGCTCGACCCGCTCGTCGTGCTTCGCGAGGAGGTGGCGCTCGTGCTTCTGGAAGCGGAGCGCGGCCATGCGGCGCGGGTCGAGCCAGCTCTCGGTGCGGTCCTCCGCCTTCACCGGCCCCACGCGGGCCGAGAAGTCGAAGCGGAGGCGCAGCGTCTGGCTGCCGCGGACATCGACCGGACCCTCGACCCACATGGTGCCGGTACCCGACGCGCGCACCTTCGCGACGCGGGCGGTGAACTCGAGCCGCTCGCCGGCGAAGAACGGCAGGCGCGGGGCGGCCTGGGCGCCCGCCGCGCCGGCACCGATGGCGACGAGGGCGCCGGCCAGCAGCCCGCACGCGGCGGCGCGAGGGACGTCGCCCTCGCCCCACGCTCGGGCCATTCCCTGCCCCGTCCGTCCTCGCATCGCATCTCCGTCGCCGGTGTCGACTGTGGAGGAAGAGTGGCCAGCGGCGCCCCGCCGCGCCGTCGGCAACCCGACGTCGGAACGTGCGCCGATCCCGACGCCCGCGTAGGGCAACGCCCGACGAGCGCCGCGGGCATCGCGCCGCGGCCGCCTCGCTTGCGGCTCCGCGCGCGGGGCGGAGAATTCCGAGCGCGGCCGCGCGTCCGCGCGGCACCCACCTCCCGGAGCTCTCGTGTCTCTCCCGCCTTCCGACCGCCTTGCGGCACGTCTCGCGCCGCGACTCGCCGCGCTCTCGCTGGTGGCCGCGCTCGCACCCGCCGCGCCGCTGCGGGCGCAGTCCCTCGATCCGCGCCTCTTCGCGGAGATGCGCTGGCGCCCCATCGGGCCATTCCGGGGCGGCCGCACGAAGGCCGCGGCGGGCGTGCCCGGGCGGCCCGGGCTGTTCTACGTCGGCGTCGTCAACGGCGGCGTGCTTCGCACGACCGACTTCGGCCGCACGTGGGAGCCCATCTTCGACGACCAGCCGACCGGCTCGATCGGCGCGCTCGCCATTGCGCCGTCGGACCCGAACGTCATCTACGTCGGCAGCGGCGAGGGACTCCAGCGTCCCGACCTCTCGACGGGCGACGGCATCTACAAGTCCACGGACGCCGGACGCACGTGGACGCACCTCGGCCTCCGCGACGGGCAGCAGATCCCGCAGATCGTCGTCGACCCGCGCGACCCGAACCGCCTGTTCGTCGCCGTGCTGGGGCACCCGTACGGCGCCAACGCGGAGCGCGGCGTCTATCGCTCCCTCGACGGCGGGCGGACGTTCGAGCGCGTGCTCTACCGCGACGAGAACACCGGCGCGGTGGACGTCGTCATGGACCCGCGCGACGCGAACACGCTCTACGCGGCGCTCTGGGAGTCGCGGCAGGCGCCGTGGGAGAACGGCGTCTTCCAGGGGCCGGGGAGTGGCCTCTACAAGAGCACCGACGGCGGCGCGAGCTGGCGGCGCCTGACGAGTGGGCTCCCGACGTTCGAGGCGGACGGGCTCGGGCGGATCGGCGTGACGGTGGCCCCGAGCGAGCCGCGGCGCCTCTACGCGACGGTGGACGCGACGCGCAACGGCGGCCTCTATCGCAGCGACGACGCGGGCGAGACGTGGCGCCGCGCGACCGACGACCCGCGCTTCACCTCGCGCGGCTCCGACTTCGCCGAGGTGAAGGTCGATCCGCGCAACCCGGACGTGGTGTACACGGGAAGCGTCGTCGCGTGGAAGAGCACCGACGGCGGCCGCACCTTCGTCGCGCTGCGCGGCGCGCCCGGCGGCGACGACTACCACCGCTTCTGGATCAGCCCCGACGACCCGAACGTGATCCTGCTCGCGAGCGACCAGGGCGCGGTGATCACGGTGAACGGCGGGCAGACGTGGAGCTCGTGGTACAATCAGAGCACCGCGCAGTTCTACCACGTCTCCACCGACGACGCGTTCCCCTATCGCGTCTGCGGCGGGCAGCAGGAGAGCGGCTCGGCGTGCGTCCTCAGCCGGAGCGACGACGGCCGGATCACCTTCCGCGACTGGCACCCGGTGGGCGTCGAGGAGTACGGCTACGTCGCCGCCGACCCCCTCGACCCGGACATCGTGTACGGCGGCAAGGTGACGCGCTACGACCGGCGCACCGGCCAGGTGCAGGACGTCGCGCCGCGCCTCTTCCGCTCGGCGGACTACCGCGCGCTGCGTACCGCGCCGGTGCTGTTCTCGCCGGTCAACCCGCGCGCGCTCTACTTCGCCACCAACGTGGTGTGGCGCACGACGAACGGCGGTACGAGCTGGACGCAGATCAGCCCCGACCTCACGCGCGGCGACTCGGTCGTGCCGCCGAACGTCGGCCGGTATGCGTCCAGCGCGGCGGCGGCCGCGCGCCACGCCGGCGTCGTCTACACGCTCGCGCCGTCGTACCTCACCGAGCGCGTGCTCTGGGCCGGCACCGACGACGGCCTCGTGCAGCTCACGACCGACGGTGGCGCCACGTGGCGCGACGTGACGCCGCCCGAGGTCCGCGCGCGGCCGTGGAGCAAGATCTCCGTCATCGACGCGTCGCGCTTCGACTCCCTCGGTGCCTACGTCGCGGTGAACACGTTCCGGCTCGACGACCTGCGGCCGCACGTCTACCGGACGCACGACGGCGGGCGCACGTGGCAGCGGATGGTCGCGGGCATCGACAGCGGCGCGGTGATCAACGCCGTGCGCGAGGACCCCAAGCGGCGCGGCCTGCTGTACGCGGCCGGTGAGACGCAGGTGTGGGTGTCGTTCGACGACGGCGACCGCTGGCAGTCGCTG
>JBJMNJ010000203.1:0-12847 GCA_045804325.1 Gemmatimonadaceae bacterium | reverse complement strand
TGTCCATCACGTCGGGGTAGGTGCTGGTGGCCATGGTCGCGAGTGGCGTGTCGTGAGATGGGTCGTGCGGAGGACTGCTCCCGCAAGATAGCGGGCCGAGGGCCGAGGGCCGAGGGCCGAGGGCTACGTGTCGAGCTCCGCGCTCAGCTTCGGCGGCGGCGGCACGGGGCGGCCGGTGATGCGGGCGACGATCTGGTCGCCGTGGAAGCGGCCGTTCTCGATGAAGACCTTGTTCGCGTCGAAGCCCGCGACCACCACGCCCGCGACGAAGAGGCCCTGGACGGGCGTCTCCAGCGACTCCGGATCGTGCGCCGGCACGCCCGTCGCGGGGTCGATCGGCACGCCGGTCTGCTCGAGCAGCGCGAGGTTCGGCGCGAAGCCCGTCATGACGTAGACGTGCTGCGCCCGCAGGCGGCGCTCCTCGCCGGCCGTCCCGGCCTCCGGACCGATCACCACCTCGTCGGGACCGATGGCGCGCACGCGGCTGTTCCACTCCGCGGTAATGGCCCCCTCCTTCATGCGGTTCTGGAGGTCCGGGAGGATCCACGGCTTGATGCGCTTGTCGAACGTCGGCCCGAAGTGGACGAGCGTCACGCGCGCCCCGCTCCGGTAGAGGTCGAGCGCCGCTTCCGCGGCCGAGTTCCCGCCGCCGACCACCACGGCGTCCTGCTGGAAGGCCTCGTGCCCCTCGCGGTAGACGTGGCGCACGTGCGGCAGCTCCTCCCCCGGCACCCGGAGCCGGTTCGGCGACCCGAAGTAGCCCGTCGCGACGACGACGGCGTGCGCGCGGATCACGCGCTCGGCGCCGCCGCGCGTCCGGGTGCGCACGAGCAGGCGCGCGGCGAGCGGCTCGCCGAGGCGCGGCTTCGCGCGCCGCTCGCGCGGCGGCGCGTCCGGATCCTGCACCGCCTCGATGGCGCTCACCGCCTCGTACTGGCGGACCGCGATGCCGAAGTGCCGCACCGCCGCGCGGTAGTACGCGAGGCCCTCGCGGCGCGTCGGCTTCGCGTCGGCGGTGACGAACGGCAGGCCGCCGATCCCGAGCTTCTCCGCCGTGGAGAAGAAGCTCACGTAGGTCGGGTACTGCGTGATGGTGCTCGCGACGCACCCGGCGTCGAAGACGAGGGACGACATCCCCGCGCGCATGGCGGAGACCGCCGCGGCCAGCCCGCACGGGCCGGCCCCGACGACGACGAGGTCCGCCCGGTCCCGCGCGTCGAGCGGGACCTCGGGGCGCTCGTCCAGCGGGAGGCTCACCGCGTCGCCCCGATGATCTGGTCGCGCCGCGTGCCCACGCTCACGAAGTCGATCGGCGTCTCGCAGAGCCGCTCGATGGCGTCGAGATAGGCGCGCGCGCCGCTCGGCAGGTCCTCCAGGCGCCGCGCGTCCGAGGTGGGCCGGCGCCACCCCTCGAGCCACTCGTAGCGCGGCACCGCGCGCTCGAGCGCCGTGAGGTCGCCGGGGAACTCCGTGAACAGCTCGCCGTCCACCTCGTAGCCCGTGCAGACCGCGAGGCGCTCGAGCGTGTCGAGCACGTCGAGCTTCGTGACGGCGAGCCCGCCGAGGCCGTTCACGCGGGCGGCGTAGCGCACGACGACGCCGTCGAACCACCCGCAGCGGCGCGCGCGGCCCGTCGTCGCGCCGAACTCGTTGCCGAGCTCGCGGACGCGCTGCGCGAGCGGCTCGTCCATCTCGGTGGGGAGCGGCCCGTTCCCCACGCGCGTCGTGTACGCCTTCACGACGCCGAGCACCTTGTCGAGCTGCGTCGGCGCGATCCCCGCGCCGATGCCGGCGCCGCCGGCGGTCGTGTTGCTCGACGTCACGAACGGGTACGTGCCGTGGTCGATGTCGAGGAGCGAGCCCTGCGCGCCCTCGAGCAGCACGGCGGCGCCGCTCTTGATGGCGCGGTGCATCGCGAGGCCCACGTCCTCCGCGAGCGCGAGGAGGCGCGGCGCGAGGCGCTCGAGCAGCGCGGTGGTCTCGGACGGGTCCACGCGCTTCTCGGAGCCGAACGCGCCGAGCTGCGCGTTCGCGTGCGCGGCGCCGCGCGCCACGAGCTCGCGCGAGCGCTCCGCGTTGCGCAGGTCGAGCACGCGGACGCCGCGGCGCGCGACCTTGTCCTCGTACGCCGGGCCGATGCCGCGGCCCGTGGTCCCGACGGCCTTGCTCGCCGGGCTCTCCGCGTCCACGAGCTTGTGGTAGGGGAGCACGAGGTGCGCGCGGTCGCTGATGTAGAGGCGGCCCTCGACGTCGATGCCGCCCTGGACGAGCATCTCGATCTCGTCGAAGAGCGTGTCGGGATCGAGCACGACGCCGTTGCCGATGGCGCAGCGCACGCCGGGGTGCAGGATGCCGCTCGGGATCTGGTGGAGGACGAGCGTCCGGTCGCCGACGTGGATGGTGTGGCCCGCGTTCGCGCCGCCCTGGTAGCGCACCACCCAGTCGGCGCGCTCGGCGAGGACGTCCACGAGCTTCCCCTTCCCCTCGTCGCCCCACTGCGCGCCGACGACCACGAGCGTGCGCGTGCTGGAATCGAACATTCGGCTCTCGGCACCAGGCCCTGGACACGCAAAACGCCCCGGGGCGAGTCCCTCGGGGCGTTGGGGGAATCTATCGCGACGCGTTCCGGGGGGGTAGCCGGCGCTATCCCGGGTAGGGCGGGAACTCCCCGGTCGCCGGCCGGGCGTCCGGGCCGCGCGGCGCCGTCCGGACCGGACGCGTCACGGAGAACGTCGAGCCCTCGCCGTACGTGCTCGTCACGCTCGCGCGGCCGCCGAGTGCGGCGATCAGCTTCTTCGTGATGCTCAGCCCGAGCCCCGTGCCGCCGAACTCGCGCGTGCGCGACTGGTCCACCTGGCGGAAGTCCTCCCAGATGGCCTCGAGGTCGCTCTCGCGGATGCCGATGCCCGTGTCCGTGACGTCGAAGCGGACGAGGTCACCCTGGGGCACCACGCGCACGGTCACCGACCCCTTGTGCGTGAACTTGACCGCGTTCGAGAGGAGGTTGAGCAGGATCTGCTTCACCTTCGTGCGGTCCGTGAGCATGGTCGGCGCGTCGGGCGGCACGTCGACGATGAAGTCGAGCGCCTTCTTCTTCGCCAGCGGCTCGATCTGCTGCGCCATCTCGGCGATGACCTCGGCCGCGTCCACCTCCTCGAGGTGGAGCGGCATCTTCCCGGCCTCGATCTTCGCGAGGTCGAGGATGTCGTTGATGAGCGCGAGCAGGTGCTGCGCCGCCGTCTGGATGCGCCGGAGCCCCTCCTCCTGCCGGTCGTTGATGTCCCCGTAGATGCGGTCGAGCATCAGCGCGGTGTAGCCGATCAGCGCGTTGATCGGCGTGCGCAGCTCGTGCGACATGCTCGCGAGGAAGTCGCTCTTGAGCTGGTTGACCTTCTTCAGCTCGGCCGCCTGCCACGCGAGGCGCTGGTTCTGCGCCTCGAGGTCCGCGATGGCGGCGCGGATGCGCAGCTCGAGCTCCTCGTTGAGGACCTTGAGCTGCTCGTACAGGCGCTCGTTCTCGACCTGCTTCGTGAGGTCGTGCAGCACCGAGACGATCGCGAGCGGCTCCCCGCGCTTGTTCACGATCTTGCCGGACACGACCTCGATCGGGAGCTCCGTCTCGGACTCCGGGTGGACGAGCCGCATCTGCTCGCGCCGCGACGTCTCCTGCGAGAGCGTGAAGTCCGAGATGAACGTCGTGAACTTCGTGTCGTTGCCGCGCACCGCCTGCGCGCGCTCGCGCCCCACGCCGTCGGCCGACTCGAACAGCTGCTCGGCCTGGCGGTTCATGAGGATGATGTTCGACTGGTCGTCGGTGACGAGGATCGGGTCGGCGACGTTCTCGAGGATGAGGTTGACGCGGTCGCGCTCGCGCCGCGCCTCGATCTCGGCGAGGCGCGCGCGCTGGACCTGCCGCTCGAGCTCCCCGGCGGCGCGCCGGAGGTCCGTCACGTCGCGCAGCACCGAGACGAAGCTCCCGTCGCGCGAGACCTCGGAGAGCGGGTGCGCGAGCACCTCGAAGAGCAGGTCGGTCCCCTCGTCGGGGTCCACGAGGTTCAGCTCGCGCGCGCCGGAGTCCGCGCCGCCCATCACCGCACGCGCGAGGAACGACGTGAAGAGCAGGTTGTTGATCTCCACGGCGCGCCGCCGTCCCTCGGAGTCCGCGTCGCCGAACGCGAACAGGTGCTCGGCGCGGCGGTTCTGCACCACCATGTCGTTCGCCGCGTTCGTGATGACGATCGGGTCGGGCAGCGAGTTGAGGAGCGCGGTGAGCAGGTCGCGCTGCTGGTCGAGCCGCTGCGCCGACTGCCGGAGCTCGTCCACCACCCACAGGCGCGAGAGCACCGGCCCCGCGAGCATGGCCGCGTAGGCGAGCGACGGCGCGGCGTCGCCGGCGGGCAGCCCCTCGAGGAGCGCGACGCCGAGCGGCGCGTGGCCCACCCGCCGGCGCCGCTCGGCGTCGCGCGGCATGAGAATCTCGCAGCCGGTCGGCGCGAGCTCGGCCATGCGCCGCTCGGAGAGCACGGGCGGCGCGCCGCGGAACTGCGGCTGCGCGAGCGGCAGCGCGATCCAGGTCGCGAAGGGGAAGCCGAGCCGCGTGGGCCCGCGCCCGTCGCCGCAGATGGGGGTGAGGGAGAGCGCCGCGAGGACGAGCGGATGCCCGTGGTCGTCGATGGGCACGCGCTGGCGGGGGGCCTCCCCCTCGGGGAAGCCGAGCGTGGCGACGGTCACCAGCAGCTCGCGCTGGCCGTCGAGCGCGAGGAGGGAGCCGCGCTGCGCGCCGCCCACCTCGGCGAGCTGCGCGAGGAGGAAGGAGGCCGCCGTGGCGAAATCGGGCGCCTCGGCCACCGCGGACAGCAGCTCCGCGAGCCGCTCCCCCGCGAGGGGAGGAGACCCCGGCGCCCCCGGCGGCCGCTCGGGCCCGGGCGACGCCTGGCCGACCGCGAGTTTATCCGTTGAGCTGCTCAAGCCGACGCTTCAACTCCTCGTTCTCGCGCTGTACGCGCTCGAGCTCGGTGTCGCCCGCGCCCAGCTCCCGCGGGCGCGCGGAGGGGGCGGTGATGCCGACCGCCTCGGAGTACTTGAGGTACGTGTCGATCGACGCGACGACGATGCGGGCCTCGACGGTCACCAGGTCGATGCCCACCAGCGAGACGCGAACCCACGCGTCGATGACGATGCCCTTGTCGAGGACGCGGTCGAGGACGTCAATGAGGGAGCTGCCGCTCGGCGAACGTTCGACGGCCATGGGGTCGTGGCTCCGTGGATTGCGTTGGGAGTGGTCAGCCGGGGCGCCCGGGAGCGCCCGGCCCGCGCGGCGCCGCCGTCTGGTCGGCCAGCTGGTCGAGGCGCCGCTCGATGCGCGCGAGCCGGTCTTCGACCGTGCTGGCGCCCGCGGGCAGGGTGCCGCCCGACGGCGCGGCGGAGAGCCGCGGGTCGTGACGCCACCAGTTCAGGCCGATCTGCTCGGCCTTGTCGATCGAGCACACGAGGAGCCGCACCTGAATCGTCAGCAGCTCGACGTTGGCGAGGTTGATCTTGATGTCGCCGGCGATCACGAGCCCCTTGTCGAGCACTCGGTCGAGGATCTCGACGAGGCCGTGGCTCCGGGTGGGCGAGACGAGCTCGGGCAAGCGGGGTCTCCGGTGGGCGTCGTGCCGGCGCGCGGCGCCGGCGCTATCCTAGCCGCCCGAGTGGCCCGAGGTCGATCACCAGATCCTCGTCGGACAGGCCGAACGCATTCTTGAGCTCGCGCATGCGGTCGTTCAGCCGGAGGAGCGCGAGCCCGAGCCGCTCGACCTCGTCGTCGGTGAGCGTGCCCCCCTCCATGCGGCGTACCGCTTGATGCTCCAAGACCTTACGCAGCACCTCGACCAACGTCAAGACTAGCTGGGCCAGCCCCTGCTCCACCCGCTCGGGGTCCGCGTTGATGCGCTCCGGCAGCGCGCGCGCGACGGCGCTCAG
The DNA here is from genome assembly GCA_045804325.1 of Gemmatimonadaceae bacterium. GTDB lineage: Bacteria > Gemmatimonadota > Gemmatimonadetes > Gemmatimonadales > Gemmatimonadaceae > JBJMNJ01. The sequence goes on along the minus strand of JBJMNJ010000203.1, from coordinate 6,883 downwards.
CTCCGCGAGCAACGCGTCGGTGGCGCTCGCCGGGTCGCCGGCGCCGTCGCGACCGTCCGGGCGCGGCGAGTCGGTCACGCGCCCTCCATCGCCGCGAAGGTGTACGGCGCGGTCGGACCGAGCACGCGGATGGCGAGCCCCGGCTCCGCACCCGCGAAGAGCTCCCCCGAAATGCGAGCGAGCGCCTGCCGGTAGTCGTCCACGGCGGCGCGCGGGAGGAGGTGCGAGAATCTGAGGGAGGGGGAAAGAAGAACAGCGGGCGGCGACGGGTTTACTGCAACTGCCTCATCACGAACGAGAGCCCCCACGGTCTCGGTGATCCGTCGCCGCACCGCCGACTGCGTGTAGTGCATTTCCGGTGCCATGCGCCGACGAACCTCGTCGAGATACGCGCGGCCCGGTGCCACGGTCGAGCTCGCGGGCGGCGCGGACGGCGCGGCGTCGAGCAGCGGGACGATCGCCGTCATCTCCACCATGCCCGCCACGCGCGCGAGCGCGCGCGCGTGCGCGGCGGCGCGCGCGCCCACCGACGCCGCGCACGCCGCGTCGGACGCGTACGTCTGCCCGAAGCGCGCGGGGAGCGGCGTGACGCCGAGCGCGAGCGCGGCTCCGACGACGTGGTCGTGCGCCCGCGCGCGCCTGACGAGTCGATCGACGTTAGGCACCTCGGCGGCGCCGGCCGGGTCCGGCGCGGCGAGACGCACCTCGCGCGGCGCGCCCGCGACGTCGCTCACCCACGCGTCGACCGCGCCGCACGGGAGCCGCCGCACCGGCGCGTCGTCGAGCCCGCGCAGCCCGGCGGGCGGCCCGTCAGCGGGCGCCGTCAGGAGGCAGTACACGTACGTCCGCACCGGGCGCCTCCACGCCGCGCTCCGGCCGCGCGGCGCGCCGCGCCGCCGTCTCCACCGCCGAGAGGATGATGGTCAGGTCGAGCTGCACGAGGTCGATGTCGGCGACCGCGAGCGTCACCTCGCCGTGCACGACGACGCCCTTGTCGAGCACGCGGTTCAGGAGCTCGACGAGCTCGAGCCGGTCGCCGTCGGCCGGGTCGCCCGCGTGCTGGAATGGCGCGGGGCGCGGCGCGTAGTCGGGCGTCATCACGACTCCCGCGGGCCGGCGGCGCGCGCGAAGTGATAGGGCGCCCACGGGCCCGTGAACTCGAAGCGGAACCCGCGCGGCTCGTGCGCCGCGACGAGCGCCGTGAGCGCCTCGCGGAACGCCGTCACGCCGTCGCGCGGCACGAGGTACGCGCCGTTGAGCACGGCCGTGCCGCCCGCACCCTCCGCGGCCGGCAGCGCGTCCGACGCCGCGTCCGCCGCCGCGGCCGCGAGTCGCTCGTGCACCGCGTGGGCGACCTCGGCGCCGACGCGGCGCAGCTCCGCGCGGCGCACGTCCTCGAGCTTCCGGCTCAGGAGGTAGCGCTGTCCCGGCGTGGCCCCCCCGGCGCGCCGCTCGAGCTCCGCGACCTCCGGGCTCACCGCCGCGAGGCTCGCCGACAGGCGGTCGTCGTGACGGTACACGCGCACGGCGTACTCCTCGCGCCCGCGCACGTGCGCGAGGGCCCGAGCGAGCGCGTCGGCGCGCTCGCGCAGCATCGCGCGCACCGCGCCCTCGCTCGCGAAGAGCGTGAACATCGGCAACGGCACCGCGTCCCCGCGTCCCACGGCCCACGTGGTCACGCCGTCGTGGGCGACCGCGCGCGGCCCGACCCACGCGACGTCCCCCGCGCGCTCCGACACGCGCTCCGCCGCGTACTCCCGGCCGTCCAGCGGCGACGCGAGGGCGGCGAGGCCGCCCTCGTGCAGCGCCGTCACGGACGCGCCCTCGACGCCCGAGGGAGCGCCCGCCAGCGAGGTGTCGGCGGGGACGACCGCGTACACGTACCAGACGGCGTCAGGCATCCGGGTCGGGCGTCGAGAGGGGCGTCCAGCGCGCCGCCCACGCGCGGAGCGCCGCGACGCCGCGGGGCGGCGGCTCGCACGGCGGGGCCGAGAGCTGGCGGGGTCGCCCGGGAAGCTGCGACGCGGGCGCCGAGGTCTCAAGGGGCGCCGGGCCCTCCGCGGCGCGGTTCCACACGAGCGCCACGACGTCGACGCCGAGCGCGCGCACGGCATCCACCAGCCGCGCGGTCTCCGCGCGCACGAGCGGCTCGTCGAGCGCCACGGCGACGAGCCCGCCCCGCGCGGGATCCCGAAGGAGCTCGCCGACCTGTCGCGTGCGGCGCGCGAACGCGAGCAGCTCGGAGGCGGCGTCGCCGAGTCCCGCGACCTCCTTGTACTTGAGCATGAGGCGCATCACCCGGTGGCTCCACTCGAGCGCGAGCGCCGGCATCTCCAGCAGCCGGAGCAGGTGCCCCGTCGGCGCCGGGTCCACCAGCACGCGCGCGAACTTCCCCTCGGCGAGCGCCTCGCCGAGGAGCGAGAGCGCGTAGAGCTCGTCGATGCCGGGGGGCGCGAGCCGGAGCAGGTCGCGCACGACGGCGCGGTCGTGCGCCGCGTCGAAGGTGCCGCCGAGCAGGTTGTCGAAGACGGCGTCGACGCGCTGCTCGTGGGTGGCACGCAGGCGCGCGAAGGCGGCGGAGGCGTCCATCTGCCGCGCGACGAGGCCCGGCGCCGCAGGGACGGGCGTCTCCTCGTCGCCGACGTCGAGCGCGAGGGCGTCGCCGACCGACGGCGCGGGGTCGGTGGAGACGAGGAGGAGCGGCGCGTCGGGGGCGGCGAGCGAGACGGCGAGCGCGCAGGCGACGGTGGTCTTCCCGACCCCGCCCTTGCCGCCGACGATGGCGAGCGGGCGGACGATCGCGGCGAGGTCGGCGCGGTCGGCGCGGTCGGCGCGGTCGGCGGGGGCGGGCGGCGCGGCCGCCGGGGGCCCCCCCCCGACTTCAATCTGCGTCGCGCGCGGCGAGTCGCCGTCACCGATCGGCGGCGGGCCGGCGCGTTTCGTTGCAGGGGGGGCCCCCCGCGGGAACGCTACGCCCTCCGCGCCACCATCCCGCAACCGACTCGTCGCCGACGTCACCGCATCTCCTCCGGCGGGCGGCAGGCCCTCGCGCAACGACTCGCCCCACCGCACGACCCCGTCGAGCCCCGCGGGCGCCTCGGCGAGTCGCGGCGCCCAGAATCGGGGCACGCTGCCGGCCACCGCCGCGAGCGCCTCCAGCGCCTCGTCGCCGTCGGGACCGGGCCGCTCGGGCACCGCGTTCACGACCAGCGCCGCGAGCCCGACGCCGAGCGCCGGCAGCGCCGCCGCGTAGCGCGCCGTCTCGGCGGCCACGAGCGGCTCGGGGCGCGCGACGAGCACCGCCCCCACGCGCGCGGCGTCGCCCAGCGCGGCGCGCAGCCCGCCCACGCGCGCGCGCATCTCCGCGAGGAACGCGTCCGCCGCGTCCGCGCGGTAGCGGTGCGTCAGCGCGCGGACCACGAAGCGGTGCTTCTCCTGCATCGTGTCGAGCAGGCGGAGCAGCCCCTCGAACGTCTCGGGCAGGGCGAGCAGGCGCAGCGTGTGCCCGGTCGGCGCCGTGTCGACGACGACGCGCTCCCAGCGCGCCTCGGCCACCACGTCCGCGAGCGCGAGCACCGCGAACGTCTCGTCGGCGCCCGGCATCGCCGCGTCCACCAGCCCGTCCACGTCGCCGCGGTCGAGGTACGTGCCGCGGTCGACGATGGTGGCGATCGTCTCGCGCCACCGCCCGAGAAATCGCGCGCGCTCCGCCGCCGCATCGAGCTGCGCGGCGTGCAGCCCCTCGCTCCCGGCCACCGGCTCGGGCACGTCGGTCACGGGGCGACCGAGGGCGTCGGGGAGCGCGCGCGCCGGGTCGGTCGAGAGGAGCAGCGTGCGGGCGCCGCGCGCGGCGCTCCGGTGCGCGAGCGCGGCGGCGCACGTCGTCTTCCCCACCCCGCCCTTGCCCCCGACGAGCGCGAGCCGCGGGAGGCCGTCCAGCAGCGCGTCGACGGCGCGCCGGGAGCTCACGCGCCGCCGCCGCCCTCGTCCTTCGCGTCGCGCGCGACGCGCACCGGCCCGCCCGCCACGCCGTAGCCGAGGCGCTCGCGCCACTCGCGGACCTCGCGCAGGCGCCGCATGAGCTCCGCCTCGCGGGCGACGTACTCCGCGTCGTCGATGTCGCCGAGCTCGAGCCGCATCTGGAGCTCCATCAGGTCCTGCCGCACGGCGCCGTCGTCCACGAGCTGCTCCTCCACGACGCGCTGCACCTGCACCAGCGACCAGCGAATGCCGGCGACCGGCCCGGTGACGGGGAAGAACAGGATGTTCGTGAGCAGGCCCATGGGAGCGCGACGCGGGAGTGGCCCGACCCTCAGGTCGCCTTCTCGAGCTTCAGCTTGATGTTCACGAAGTTGTACGGCGGCCAGGGACCCGTGTACTTGAAGGTCAGGAGGTCCTCGTACTTGCGGCTCACGTCCTTCACCCGCTCGTCGAACTCGTCGCTGCGCCCGCGCTCCACGAGGAAGGCCGCGTTGAGGATCATGCGGTCGCCGATGACCTTGTTGCTCCGGCTCGCGACCGCGACCGCCTTCAGCTCGTCGTGGATGTCGGCGACGTAGCGGTTCCCCGCCTCCTCCAGCGCCCCCTCGACGAGGCGACCGAGCTGCATCCGCGCGAAGTACGTCGACGACGCCGCGTTCCGCGTGATCTCGTCCTTGAGGCGCCGGATCTCGTCGTTCTCGTTCTCGATGGTCGCGACGACCTTCTCGCGGTCCCACAGGATCTTGAGCCCGAACTCGATCTTGTCCTGCATCTTGTCCAGCACGTCGTTGAGCGCCTGGTACGTCGAGCGCAGGAGCTCCGAGACGTCGTCCTCCGAGCGGAACACCGTCCCGAACGACATCGGGATCACCGTGAACTCGCGCATCACCGTCTCGTTCACGAACTCGTGCGCGAGCACGTTCTCCCGCGTCGGATCGTAGATCACGATCGGCGTGTCGCTCACCACCGAGGCGAGGTCGCGGTAGTGCACCGTGTACACGCGCTGCGCGCTGCCGATGCCGATCTCGCCGAACTCCTGCGCGCGGTCGCACCGGATGATGCAGTAGACGTACTTGCCCCCCTCGGGGGCCGCCTCGGTCCCTTGGGCCTTGCTCGGGTTCGGCGGCTGGTCGGCCATCGCTCGATCGACGTCACGGGGTGGCAGGCCCGCGGGTTCGGGGCCCGCGGCGGGACGAGCAATATACGCGGCCCGCGGCCTCACAGCCACGCCGACAGGAGCGCCCACGCAGCGATCGCCACGCCGATGCCGACCTTGATCGCGGCCGCGACCACGCGTCCGATGAGCGCGCCGGTCGCCACGCGCGTCGAGCCGCGCGCGTCGCCCGCGCGACCGTACTCGAACAGGAACGCGCCGACGAACGCGCCGACGAACGCGCCGATCACCGAGCCGATCACCGGCACCGGCACGCCCATGAACGCCCCGACCATGCCGCCGAGGATCGCGCCCCACTCCGCGCGCCGCGAGCCGCCGTACTTCCGCGCGTAGCGCCCCGAGATCGTGAACTCGAGCACCTCCCCGACCACCGCCAGCAGCGCGATGGCGACGATGGTGAACCAGCCGATCGAGTCCGGCACGAGGTAGCTGTACCCGACCGCCGCCGCGACCATCACCCACGTGCCCGGCAGGCCGAGCGGGATGAGGAAGATCGAGCCGACGAGGATCAGCGCGAGGATCAGAAGTTCCATTGGCGATCCGCTCCCACGGTATGGTTCGATGTCGCCGGCGGTCCTACCCCGGCCCGTCCCGCACGAGCCGCCGCGCCGACTCCGCCAGCGCCCGGCCGGCCTCCGCGACCCCGTCCCCGTGGAGGCGGTCGCGCGCGTCGGCGGGCGTGTGGATGCGGCGGAGCGTCCCGACCGTGCCCTTGCTGAGCGTCGCCGCGGCCCACCCGGCGTCCGCGAGCGCCACGGCGTCCACGAGGATGCCGGGGAGGAGTCGCGCCACGCGTGCGCCCCCGACCGCCTGCGCCATCGTCGCGGACGCGCGGTCGGACGCCATCCAGCGCATCTCGCCGACGTCGTCCACGCCGTCCACATTGAGCGCCGCCATCGGCTCGCGCCCCACGGCCCACGCCCGGGCCCCGGCGAGCCCGAGCTCCTCGGCACTCGTGAGCACCACGCCGAGCGGTATGTCCGCCGGCGCCCACTCCGCGGCGAGCAGCACGGTGGCCACGCCCGAGGCGTCGTCCACCGCCCCGGCCGAGCGCGCGCCCACGAGGCTGAGGATCACCGGCAACGCCGCGACCACGCCGACGGCGCTCAGGGCCGCCCACGCGACGGGCGCGACGTCGGCCGCCCGCAGCAGCTGCCACGCCGCCAGTGCGATCGCTGCCGCCCACACGAGCGCGGTCGCCGCGATCCCGCCCACGCGCGCCGCCATCGGAACCGGCTGCGACTTGCTGTCGAGGTGCGCCACGAGCCACACGCGTGGCGCGCCGCGCTCCGCCACGAGGTTCACCCCGCGCTCGCGAAGGAGTCTCATCGCGAGGACCCCGCGCCGCGCCGCCCACCGGCTTCCCGCCGCGATGACGAGGAGCACGGCGGCGAGCACCGCGAGCGCGCCGCCCGCCCGGCCGCGCGCGCCGAGCTGCCCCGCCGCGAGCAGCGCCAGCGCCGAGAGCGCGCCCGCGACCGGCGTCGCCCACCGCCCCGGGAACGCCGAATACTCGAACGGCTCCTCGCGCACCCGAAAGCCGAGCGCCGAGAGGCGATCGCCGCAGTAGCGCCGCGCGCGCTCCTCGGCGGCGCTCCCCGCCGGGCGCGGCTCCGCCGCGAGCGCGTCGAGGTGCGCGGCCGCCGCGAGCACGTCCGCCGCGTCGGGACGGCTCACGCGGCGCGCGGCGCTACGCGGCGGCGGCCGCGGCGGAGCGCACGAGCTCCA
>JBJMNJ010000202.1:0-2634 GCA_045804325.1 Gemmatimonadaceae bacterium | reverse complement strand
ACAGCCGCACCGCGCGCGCCATCGGCATGGCCGAGCGCACGCCGAACTTCCGCGCGGCGTACGAGGCCGAGCAGACGACGCCGCGCTCGCTCGGCGACCCGCCGACGATGAGCAGCTCCGCCTTCCCCGCCCCCTCGGGGTCGGCCATGCGCGCGACGGCGACGAAGAAGGCGTCGGCGTCGACGAGGAGGACGCGGCGGGGGGGCATGGAGGGAATCTACATGGTCGTGGGACGTGAGGCGGGAGTCCAACGACCAGAGACCACAGACTGACGACTACGAGCTACAGGACCGGGCCGGCCCGGTCCTGTGGCCCTCGGCCGGTGGTCGGTAGTCGTTGGTCGTTCGCGAACGACCGAAGACCCACGACCCACGACGCCCGACCCACGCGGCTCACCGCGACAGCGGCACCTCCGCCGCCACCGCCCGCCGCAGCCGCAGCCCCACCACGTGCTCGGCGACCCCGCGCAGGTAGCCCCAGCCGTAGCTGAAGTGCATCACGGGGAGCACCACGGCGAGGGCGCCGGCGGGGGCGGGGCCGTGGCGGCGCGCCACGCTCGCGGCGGCGGCGAGCAGCACGAGGGCGTAGGCGCCGAGGAGGGCGGCGAGGAGCACCGCCGCCCCGCGCCACACCATCGAGAGGGCCGCGAGCTGCACCAGCACGAGCATGAACAGCGCGGGCACGAGCTGCCGCACCGTCATCACGCGCCCGATCTTGCGCGCGGTGAGCGTCTTGAAGAAGCCGTACTGGTAGAACATCCGGCCGACGGCGCGCAGCGACTCGCGCGCGAAGTAGCGCGCGCTGACCGACGGGTCGAGGAGGATCTTCCCGCCGGACTTGATGACGCGGAAGCTGAACTCGCCGTCCTGGCTGCGCACGAGCTCCTCGTCGAAGGAGCCGACGCGCGCGAAGAGCTCGCGGCGGCAGCAGAAGAAGGCGATGTGGTCGACGTAGCGCGGCGCGGCCGTGCCGATGCGGAAGCGGGAGTTGCCGACGCCGAACGGGCTCGACATCGCGGCGGCGATGGCGCGGGCGACGGGCGTCTCGCGCGCCGGGACCGTCTCGAGCACGCCGCCGACGATGTCCGCGTCGGAGCGGGCGAGCGCGCGCACGAGTCCCGCGACGTAGTCGCGCGGGTAGGCCGCGTGGGCGTCCGCGCGCATGACGAGGTCGCCGCGCGCCGCGCGCACCGCGATGTTCAGTGCCGCGGGGGTGATCCCGCGCGGGTTGTCGACGATGAACAGGTTCGGGTGCACGGCCGCGCGCTGCGCCAGGAGGTCGCGCGTGCCGTCGGTGCTCATCCCGTCCACGACGATGACCTCGAGCCGGTCCGCGGGGTAGTCCGCCGCGAGGATGGAGTCGAGGCAGCCGCCGATGAAGCGCACCTCGTTGCGGCACGGGACGATGACGCTGACGAGCGGGAGCTCGCCCGCCTCCGCCGTCGACGACATCGGTGCGATTGCGGCGGTCATCTGCCCCTCGGTGTGATGGTGAGTAGGAAGGCGTCGAAGTCGGGGGCGGTGCGCCCCGGGCGGCCGGGGCGGCCCGCGGCCGGTGGCGGCTCCACGCCCGTCAGGGGCACGTGGATCGGGCCGCCGCCGTAGGTCCCGCTCGCGACGGGAGGCCCGAACACGTCCTGCACGTTGCGCAGCTCCCAGCGGTCGCCCTGGAGGAGCACGGCGGAGACGTCCACCGCCACGCTCGCCGCGCGGCCCCAGTTCACGACGGCGATGTGCGCGCGCCCGGCCTCGTAGCGGTTGGGGCGCACGAGGATCATCGGCTCCGTGGGCAGCTCCGCGATGGCGCGGTCGGTCGCGCCGAGCCCCGTGGCGGCGCGGAAGCCCTCGAAGTCGTAGAGCTTTCCGTTCCAGTTCCACGCCCTGGCCGCCGGGTCGCGGTAGTAGACGTTCCCCGCCCACTGGTGGCCGGCGAGCGACGCGCCGCCGAGCCGCGCCATCCGCGCCGTGCCGACGAACGTGTTGTTCTCGACGATCGCCGACGCGAAGTCCTCGCTGCGCACCACCGTCGAGCCGCCGACCACGTAGTTGTCGCGCACCGTGGCGTTGCGGTTGTCCTTCCCTTCGAGGCCGAAGCGGAGGTTCTGCCCACCCTCGCCCGCGTAGTAGAGGAGGTTGCCGAGGACGAAGACGCGATCGGTGATGGTCGCGCCGCCGATGGTCAGGTTCTCCTCGCCGACCGTGGACGCGATGCTGGAGTTGTTGAACGAGATGTTCCCCTCCACCCACACGTCGGTGAGGACGGGGTGGTTCGTCGTCCCGTACACCTGAATGCCGGACGCGAGGTTGTTGAAGAACACGTTGTCGGTGATCCGCTTCTCGCCGGCGTCGTTGGGCGCGTACACGCCCTGGTCCAGGTGCTCGTCGTTGCCGTTGTCGTAGATGATGCTCCCGTAGAGCTCCGAGTAGCCCGACGTCGACCGCAGCGACACGCCGTTCTCGCCCGCGTCGTGGATCACGAGGTTGATGTAGCGGCCGCCGGACGCGAGCGCCCGCAGCGTGGGCAGGTCGCCGTCGAGCGGATTCGACTGCATCAGCTCGAGACCCCAGAAGGTCACGTCGCTCCCCTGGGTCTCGACCAGGAGCTGCCCGTCGAGGGTCGCCCGCTCGCCGGGCA
>JBJMNJ010000201.1:0-18416 GCA_045804325.1 Gemmatimonadaceae bacterium | reverse complement strand
CACGCTCGCCGCGAAAGACCTCATTGCGCCACGCTACGCGGACCTCGTCTACGAGGGTCGCTGGTGGACGACGGAACGCGAGGCGTACGACGCCTTCGTGAACGTCACGCAGGAGCGCGTCACCGGCACCATCACGCTCCGCCTGTACAAGGGCAACGTGATCGTCGCGTCGCGCCAGTCCGAGCACGCCCTCTACGACGAGCGCTTCGTCACCTTCGGCGAGGACGACGTCTACGAGCAGAGCGACGCGGCCGGCTTCATCCGCCTCTACGGCCTCCCGGCGCGCGTGCGCGCGCTGAAGGACCAGGAGCTCGCGGACAAGAAGGAGCAGGAGGCCGTCGTGGCTCCGAGCGCGGAGGCGGCGCCGTCGGCGCTGGCGGCGGTCTGATGCCGCCGCTCGAGCTCGTGACGACGGCGGAGACCGAAGCGCCCGCGGCCCTCGGTCGGCAGCCCTCGGCCGCCGTTCCGCAGGCCGACGGCCGAGGGCCCTCGGCCGAGAGCCACAAGTTGTGGGGCGGCCGGTTCGCACACGGCCCGTCCGAAGTCCTCGACGCCGTCAACCGCTCCATCGGCACCGACTTCCGTCTCTGGCCGCACGACGTGCGGCTCTCCAAGGCGTGGGCGGTCGCGCTCTGGCACGCCGGCGTCCTCTCGCTCGACGAGAGCCAGGCGCTCGAGCGCGGGCTCGACGCCGTGGCCGCCCGCTTCGCCGCGGGCGAGCAGCCGGTGGCCACCGACGAGGACGTGCACACGATGATCGACCGCCTGCTGCACGAGGAGGCGGGCGACGTCGCGAGCAAGCTGCACACGGGCCGCAGCCGCAACGATCAGGTGGCCACCGCCACGCGCCTCTGGGCCGCCGAGGCCGCGCAGTCGCTCGACGTCGCGGTGCGCGCGCTCCAGTGGGTGATGGTCATCCAGGCCGAGTCGCTCGCGGCGGCGGGCGCGCTCATGCCCGCCTACACGCACCTCCAGCGCGCCCAGCCCGTGGCCGCGGCGCACTGGATGCTCGCGCACTTCTGGCCGCTCGAGCGCGACCGGCAGCGCCTCGCCGCCGCCGCGCGCGCCGCGGGCGTGCTCCCGCTCGGCTCCGGCGCCGTGGCCGGCTCCGCGTACCCGGTCTCGCGCGTGCTGCTCAAGGAGAGCCTCGGCTTCGCCGCCGTGAGCCCCAACAGCATCGACGCCGTGAGCGACCGCGACTTCGTGGCCGAGCTGCTGTTCGCGTGCGCGCTGCTCGGCACGCACCTCTCGCGCCTCGCCGAGGACCTCATCGTCTACGGCTCGAGCGAGTTCGGCTTCGTGAAGTTCGGCGACAAGTTCACGACCGGGTCGAGCATGATGCCGCAGAAGCGGAACCCGGACGCGCTCGAGCTCGCGCGCGGCAGCGGCGCCCGCACCCTCGGCGACCTCGTCGCGCTGCTCGCCACGCTCAAGGGGCTGCCGAGCGGCTACAACAAGGACCTGCAGGACGACAAGCGCGCGCTGTTCGACGCCGTGGACGCGATGGGCCTCGTCCTGCCCGCCGTGGCGGGCGCGCTGGCGGAGTGCACGTTCGACCACGGGCGCATGCGCGCGGCGGTGGACGGCGCGATGATGGCGACGGACCTCGCCGACTACCTCGTCCGCAAGGGCGCGACGTTCCGCGAGGCGCACGGCGTCGTGGGCCGCCTCGTGCGCGAGGCGGAGGCCTCGGGGTGCGACCTGCACGCGCTCCCGCTGCGGAGCTTCACCGCTGCGCACCCGCTCTTCGCGAGCGACGTGTTCGACGCGCTCTCCGCGCTCGCCAGCGTGGAGCGCCGCGAGGTGGACGGCGGCACGGGCCCGCAGGCGTTGAAGGCGCAGCTCGCGCAGGCGCGGGCCGCGCTGGCGCCGACGCCGGAGACGCCGCGGGGGACCGAGCTGAGGCAGATCACGGGCTGATCGCTCACCAGCCGCCGGGCCGAAGCTACGAGCGCTGCTGAATGGCGACGGGCGAGCGCTGCCGAGGAGCTGCCCCGTCTGATGCGAGAACCCCCGGGAGACCTGTAGAGGCCTCCCGGGGGTTCTGCACATCGCTGCCCGCTGGTCTGCAGCAGTCGCCAGTCGCCTGTCGCCAGCGCTCGTGGCGTCTCGCCGACAGCGGGTCGGCTTCGAGCCGGCTCTTAGAAGCGGAACCCCAGCGTCACCGGGATGATCTGCATCTTCGCGTCGGTGTCGCTCTCCGGCACCAGGTGGTAGCGCGCCTCGAGGAACGTGCCGAAGCCCGCGAGGTCGAAGCGGAGGCCCGCGCCGGCGTTGTAGCCGAAGCGGTTGGTCGCCTCGGCGCCGTCCACGTCCGCCTTCGCGTTGTAGATGCCCGCGCCGCCGATCAGGTACATCTTCACGATCGGGAGCGGGATCACGTTCATCGTGACGTTCGCCGTGCCGCTCACGACGCGGAGGCTGGGGACGACGCCCGCGGTGAGCTCCTCCTTGCCCTTGAACGAGTTGTACGCGGCGTCCACGCGGAAGCCGAGCGGGAGGATCGGCACGCCGACGTCCACGGCGCCCATCACGTGATAGCCCGCGTCCACGGACTGCTTGGCGTCGCCGGCCACGCCGGACAGGCCGCCGCCGACGGCGAACTTCACGGGGCGCTGCGCCTCCGCGGCGCCAGCGAAGAGAGCAACGGCGAGCGCCGCAACGAGCATCCGCTTCATTGATGTCTCCGGGAAGAGTGGGGAGCCTTCGTGAGAACGTCGGGCAGCGGGCCCGACGGTATCACCCTGAAGACGATCCACCGTTGCGGAGGCAAGCGGACGGCCCGATCAAGACCCGAAGGGGGAGGCGGAGCACGGCTCCGCCTCCCCCTTCGCGAACGCCCTGAGATCAGCGCGTCAGAACGTCAGCACGAACGAGATCGGGATGAACTGCGCCGAGCCGAGGTCCTCGCCGGTGGCCTCGTCGTCGCCGAAGGAGACGCGGTGGTAGCGCGCCTCGATCGCCGCCGTGAAGCCCGAGAGGCCGAAGCGGACGCCGCCGCCGACGTTGAACCCGAAGTCGTTGCTGTCGGAGTCGTCCGCCTCGGCGTAGTACGTCCGGTACCAACCGATGCCGCCGATGAGGTACGGCGACAGGCCGACGCCGGGCATGGTGAAGATCGCGTTGCCGTTCACGTTGAGGATGCGGAGCGCGCCGGGATCGAAGCCGATCGCGTCGATCGCGTCGTCGTCGGTGTCGAGCTCGTGGAACGTGAGGTCGGCGCGGAAGCCCAGCGGCAGCGCGATCGGCTTCACCTCGGCGAGGAGACCCACGTGGTAGCCGGTGCCCTGGACGTCGCCGAGGTCCCCGGTGGGCGTCGTGACGCCGGCCTGCACGCCGAGGCGGAAGGGGAGCTGCGCACGCGCCGGCGCGCTGACGGCGGCGGCGAGCGTGAGTGCGGACGCGACGGCGAGCTTGCGGATCATGAAACCTCCTCCATGGCGGGACGGACGTGGCTGTGCTGCGCGTTCGACCGGGCGCCGCGGCGCCTGCGTTCGCGGCGCCCCGTGCCTGCAAGAAACGGGGCGCGAACGGTCACGGACGCTTCGTGGGCGGCGGCGGCGGCGCGGGCTGCGCCGGCTGTGCGGGCTGCGCGCCCTGCGGCGTCTGCGTCGGTGTTTGCTGCGGCGTCTGCGGCGGTGCGGGCTGCGGCGGCGGTGGCGCGGCGCCCGGCACGCCCGGCACCTGCCCCTGCATGAGCGGGTCCTCGATCGTGCGCACGTGGGTGACGAAGTAGCGCGTGTCGCCGAAGCAGGACGACGGCACGAAGCGGTGCTCCTCGTACGTCACGCTCACGCGCCGCCCCTGCAGCTCCGTCAGGCGCTGCGCGATGGAGTCGTCGCGCACGGTGTACGAGAAGATCTCCGGCGCGGCGCCGGGCATCGCGGTCTGCGCGATCTCGCCCTCCCACGTCTTACAGAGCCATCCCTTCCGCGAGATCTTCTGCTGGTACCCGGCGCGGTCGCCCTTCGAGTAGCTGTACGAGAGCGTGATCCACGCGATCAGCGCGAAGAGGGCGAGCGGCAGCACCACGAGCAGCATGAAGAGGATGAGCCCCCAGCGCCGCTTCCGCCGCGGCCGCGCGCGCTCCCCCGAGCGCCGGACGTCGTCGGACTCGATGGCGCGCTCGGGGATCTCGATGTTGTCGTCGGCCATGGACCGGTATTCCTCGTGCGATTGGTTGGCGGAAGTGTGACGCGCGCGGCCGGCTTCCGGAAGGAAGAACCCCGGGGAGCCTCGCACGGCCCCCCGGGGTTCCCACGTCCGCAATCACCGATCCGCGCGGACCGCTCAGCCGCCTTCCGCCAGTCGCACCGGCTCGTCGAGCACCAGGCGTACGCGCGCGCCCGCGGGGAGGCACCCCTCCCAGTGCTCGCCGCGCTTCGCCGCCGCGGCGCCCGCGGCCGCGCCGGCCGCCGCGCCGATCACCGTCCCCTTCGTGTCCTTGCCGATCACCTGGCCGAGGATGGCGCCGGCGATCGCGCCGCCGATGACCTTCTTCTTGTCGCTCCCCTGCGCGGCGACGCGCGTCTTGTGCAGCGAGTCGTCCGGCGTGCCGTGGCCGACGGCGGGGTAGCTCCGGCCGCCCGCGTCGAGCGCGATCACGCGGAAGGTGATGCGCGTCTGCTCGGGCGTCGCGCCCTGCTCCACCGACGCCACCTCGAGCACGGCGACCGAGCCCGCGGGCATGCGGGCGCCGTCCTCGCCGACGACCTCGCCGCTCGTGACGGCAGTGAGCTTGTCGCCGGGAAGGTTGTTCGTGCACACCTGCGCGCGCGTCGTGAGCGCGATGGCGGTGCCGGCGCCGATCTCCGGGCCGCGGCGCGCCGGTGCCGGCGCGGGAGCGGGCGCCTCCGTCTCCTGGGGCCGCGGCTCCTCGACGCGCGGCGCCGGACGGCGCGTGACCGGCGCCGGCTCGGGCGTCGGCGCCACGCCGATGGCGGTGTCGCTGAACGTCGCGGCGGACGCGGGGCTCGCCTGCTGCGCGAGCGCGAGGTCGCGCGCGAGCGCGCTGTCGGCCCGCTGCGCGGAACGGTCGCCGCGCGAACAGGCGCCGAGCGCGAGCGCGGCGAGCGCGAGGGGCACGAGGGGGCGATGGGACTTCATCGATCGTGAGCGAGAGGGAGGCGCGCGGCCGGCCGACCGCGCACGTCATCTACACTGCGCGGCGCCAGTGGTTCGCGCCGTTCGCGGCCTCGCCGCGGAGCGCGCGGCACCTGGCGATACGATCCCCAAAGCGCGACACACCGCGTCCGCCCGCGAGGACAGCCCCGCCGGACGGCCCGAGGCAAGTGGCGCCGGCCCAACCGGTTGCGCGTGGGGCCGCGGCGGGTGTGCGCGTTGCGCTCCTGCGCCCCGCTCCGACGTCTCTCCAGGTCGCGCCCTCACCCCTCCCGTCATGTCCACTCCACACGCTCTCCACCGCATGGCGCTCACGGGGCTCGCCGTCGCGGCGCTCGCGGCCGCCCCCGCCCTCGCGCAGACGACGGCCACGCCGACGTTCTCGCTCGAGGGGAACGTCCTCTACAACGTCTTCAACGGGCACGACTTCCGCGACGTGGGCGACGGCCCCGGCTTCGAGGCGCTCGGCAACCTCGGCGTCGGCGCGTTCTCGCTCGGCGCGGGCTACGTGCGCACCACGCACCACCTCACCGGCGTCACGGATGACGTGACGCTCGACGGCCCGTTCGTCGAGCCGCGCCTCGCGCTGCCATTCTATTACCGGAGCTTCACGCCGTACCTCTCCGCACGCGTCGCGCGCCTCACCGCGCGTGCCGACGACGCGGGCGGCGAGCTCGTGGCGACCGGCACGCAGCTCGGCGGCGGCATCGGGATGCTCGTGGCGCTCGCGCCGAGCGTGCGGATGAACCTGGGGCTCACGTACGCGCGCCTCCGCCTCGGCGACGCGGAGCGCGACGGCACGCGGATCCCCGACTCCGACGCCGACGGCAGCACGCTGGGCTTCCGTGCGGGACTGTCGCTCGGGGGAGCCGGGTGGGGGTGGCACTGACGGCACGAGGCAGATCGGTGTGACTCAAGTCACAAGACAAGCAGCCGCAAGTAGTTAGCTATGCCGCGATCGGCCGGGCTGGCACTCCCGATGCAAGGGGGAGCGCGCGGCTCGCGAGCCGCCTGACGTCACGCGACCGCCCACGAGCTGCCATGCGCGCACCTCCCGCGCCCGAACGCGCCGCACCGCCGGCCGCCGTCGAGAGCCGTGAAGGCTCCGCCGACGCGCGCCACCCGGCCGCCGCCGCGTGGACGGCCGCGGGGGTGCCGGCGCTGGTGTACGTGGCCCTGGGGCTCTGGGTGGTCGCCATGCTGCTCACGGCGCGCCTCGCGCCGGCGGCGTACGACGGGCTGGTGCAGGAGGACCGGCTCGTGGAGTGGTGGACCGTCTTCCTCTTCCTGGCAGCCGCCGCGTTCGGCGCGCGGCGCGCGCTGCGCGGCCGCCGCGCGTTCGACGCGCTCGTCGCGCTCTTCTGCTTCTTCGTCGCGGGCGAGGAGGTGAGCTGGGGCCAGCGCCTCGCGGGCTACACGCCGCCCGAGTTCTTCCTCGCGAACAACACGCAGCAGGAGGCGAACCTCCACAACTTCCACGGCGCGCTCGGCAAGCCCAAGTGGCTGCTGGTCGCCGCGCTCGTGGGATACGGCGTGATCCTCCCGGCGGCCGCCTGGCTCGCCGAGGGGGCGCGCGACGGGCGCCGCGCCGGAGCGCCCCGGCTCGCGGCGCGCGTGCTGGACACGTTAGGCGCCAGCGCGCCGCCGCGCGCGCTCGCCCCCTGGTTCGCTACGGCCATCGCGCTGCTCGTGTGGTACCCGGTGGAGTTCACCGGCGAGTGGGTGGAGGCGATGTCCGGCGGGCTGTTCCTCGCGGCGCTGCCGCTCGGCGGCGCGGCGCTCGGCGGCTCGGCCGCGGTGGGGCTCGTCGCGGCCGCGCTGCTCACGGCCGTGGGGGGCCGCATGGTGCGCTCCGGCGGCGCGGAGGGCGCGCGCCTCGCGTGCGCGCGCGCCGAGGTGAACGCGCTGCTCGCCGACGTGACGCGGGGGGGGGCGGCGGCCGAGCCGCTGTACGACGCGGGGCGCGTGCACAAGCGCGCGTGGACCATGGGAGAGGACGGCTATCTGGCGCTCGACGCGGCGCGACAGCTCGCCGCCACGCGCTGCGCCGGGGAGGACCCCGAGGCGGGCGCGCGGCGCCGGCACTACGCGGTGGACCCGTGGGGCACCGCGTACTGGATCGACGTCCGGCGTCGGGACGACGAGGGGCAACGACGCGTGACGGTCTACAGCTTCGGGCCGAACCGGCGCCGCGACGGCGCGGGCGCGCCGGGCACGTCCGACGACGACGTCGCGGCCGTCGGCGCGCTGACGGTGATGCCGGCGGACTCGACGGCTGCCCGTTGAGCCAGTGGTGCGGCGGGGCGGCCGCCGGTAGGGCAGGTTGACGCACGAATGAGACATCAGGAGGGAGGGGCACGCGTCGCCTCCCTCCTTCGCGTCGGTGAGCGGGCTCCAATGTCCGTGCCCCCGGGCCGGATCCGCGCGTCCTAAGGCGTACCGGGCGCGCTGAGTGCCTCCGGGCCACGTTCGCGACGTCAGACTCCGCCCCATGTCTCCCCAACGCCGCACGCTGCTCGGTCTCGTCGCCGCGCTCCTCGCCCTCGCGGGCTGCGACCTGCCGGCCTCCTTCGCGCGCCAGCCCGGCGCCGCGACCGACTCCGTGTACATCGGGGTCGCTGCCGCGCGCGTGCCGACGTCCGAGGCCTACTTCCGCGGCGTCGAGCTGGCGGTCGCGCGGCTCAACGCCGATCGGCCGGGCGGCGCGCGCCCGTTCGCGGTCGCCCTGCCCCCCGACAGCCAGCCCACGCAGGTGGCCGTCGCCGCCGCATTCCGCGACGACCCGCGCGTCGTCGCCGTCGTGGGGCACACCGGGAGCGCGCAGACCATGGAGGCGGCGCCCGTCTACGCCGACCTCGAGGAGGGCGGCCGCCGCGCGCTCGCCGCCGTCTCCCCGACGGCGACCAACCCCGCGGTCACGCGCGAGGGCGACTGGGTGTTCCGCGTCTGCCCCACCGACGTGGACGGCGCCCGCGCGCTCGCGCGCTTCGCGCTCGATTCGGCGCGCGCGCGGCGCGTGGCGGTCATCTATCGCAACGATCTGTTCGGCCGCGGCTTCACCGCGGCCTTCTCGCGCGAGCTCGAGGCCGGGGGCGCGGACGTCGTCGAGCGCGACCCGTACCTCGCGGGCATCACCGACTTCCGGGCCTACGCCACGCGCGCGTCCCGCCGCGGCGTCGACGCGCTCGTCGTCGCGGGCGGCGGCAGCGATGCCGGCGAGATCATCCGCGCGCTGCGAGCCGCCGGCAGCCAGGCGCGCGTGCTCGGCAGCGACGACCTCGCGAGCCTCAACGAGGCGGCCGGCCGCGCCGAGTTCCGCGGCACGCGCTTCGTCACCTTCTACGCGCCGCAGCGCTCCGAGGGCGAGGAGGCGCAGAAGTTCCTCGAGGCGTACCGCGCGAAGTTCGACGCGACGCCCACGCACCAGGCCGCGCTCGCGTACGACGCCGGGATGGTCATCGGGCGCGCGGTGCTCGCCGTCGGCGCCGACCGCCGCAAGGTGCGCGACCGCATCGCCGGCACGGGCACCGAGTCGCCGCCGCACGCGGGCGTCACGGGCAGCATCAAGTTCGACCCGCAGGGCGACGTCGTGGACAAGCCGGTGTTCATCGGGGAGGTGCAGCCATGACCGCGCCCCCGCGCCCCCCGCGTGCGCGCCCGGCACCGAACGCGTACACGCCCACCGTCGCGCACCCCGCGGCGGCCCTCGCGGCGACCGCCGAGCAGCCCGCGGCGCGGAGCGGCACGCCGACGCATACGAACGAGACCCCTGGGCTCGCCTCCACGAGCGGGCGCACCATCCGCGGCCGGCTGCTCGTCGGCTTCGGCGCGGTGATCGTCGTGCTGGTCGTCACCGGCGTGCTGAGCCTCCTCGCGCTCGACGCGGTGTCGCGCGGGGTGCGCGACGGCGTGAGCCGCTCGGCCGAGGTGGCCGCGGCGGTCTCGCGCAGTCAGGACGCGACGCTCGGCTCCGTGGCGCACGCGCTCGCGGACCTGCAGGACGACGCCGGGGGCGAGCGCGTCCTCACCGACAGCCTCGCGGCCGTCGCCGACTCGCTGCGCCGCGCGCTGGTTCGCGAGGGCGGC
The DNA here is from genome assembly GCA_045804325.1 of Gemmatimonadaceae bacterium. GTDB lineage: Bacteria > Gemmatimonadota > Gemmatimonadetes > Gemmatimonadales > Gemmatimonadaceae > JBJMNJ01. The sequence goes on along the minus strand of JBJMNJ010000201.1, from coordinate 9,209 downwards.
CTGAGCGACGAGGACCGCAAGGCGATCGAGCGCATCGGCGCGCTCCAGGCGCGGCTCGAGGTGTACCTCGCCGTGGCGAGCGCGTTCCGCGACGTGGGCGACCGGCCGGGCGTCCGCGCCCAGGCGGGGCACGCGACCGCGGTGCTCGACACCCTGATCGAGGACGTCGGGCGCCTCACCGGCGCGCAGGAGCAGCGGCGCTACGACGCCACGGCGGCCGTGGAGCGCCTCGTGGCGTCGCGCCGCTGGCTGCTCGGCGTCCTGCTCGCCGGCGGGCTGCTGCTCGCCGCGGGCTTCGGCGCGGTGACGTGGAACGCGGTCGCGGGCCCACTCCGCCGCCTCACGTCCGCGGCGTCCAGCCTCGCGCGCGGCGACCTGCGTACCGCCGTGCGCGCCGACGGGCTCGACGCGGAGTACGCGCTGCTCGCGCACACGTTCGACCGCATGGCGGGGCGCCTGCGCACCATCATGAGCGAGCTCCAGACGCAGTCGCGGGAGATCGCCGCGGCGGCCGAGGGGCTCACGGCGGCGTCCGAGCAGACGGCCGCCTCGACGAACCAGATCAGCGAGGTGATGGGGAGCGTCGCCGGCGACGCCGCCGAGCAGCGCGCGGCGTTCGTGGACGCGGAGCGCGCGCTCGGCGACGTGGGCGCCTCCACCGACGTGCTGGCCGGCGCCGCGGCGCGCTCGCGCACGCTCGGCGGCGAGATCAGCGAGACGTCGCAGCGGACGCGCGCGGAGATCGGGCGCGCGATCGACGCGCTGGAGCGCTCGCAGCAGGTCATCGCCGCCGCGAGCGACCGGGTGGGGCGCGTGGAGCTCGCGTCGCTCCGCGTGGACGACTTCGTGACGCTCGTGCACCGCATCGCCAACCAGACCAACCTGCTCGCGCTGAACGCGGCCATCGAGGCGGCGCGCGCGGGCGAGCACGGCCGGGGCTTCACCGTCGTGGCCGAGGAGGTCCGCAAGCTCGCCGAGCAGAGCGAGCAGGCGGCCGAGGAGGCGCGCCTGGTGGTGGAGGCGATGCGCGGCGAGGTGCGCGGAGCCGTGGACGCGGTGCGCGCCGAGGCCGAGAGCCTCGGCGACGTGGGCGCGGTATCGCGCTCGGCGGCGGCGGCGCTCGGGCTCGTGGACGAGGCGGCGAACGGCGTGCACGAGGTGGCCGCCGCGGTGGCGCGCGCCGAGGAGTCGCACCGTGCCGCGCTCGCCGCGCTCACGGCGCGCCTCCAGGGCGCCGGGCAGCTCACCGAGCAGCAGGCCGCGGCGAGCGAGGAAGCCGCCGCCGCCGCGCAGGAGACCGCGGCGACCGCCGAGGAGGTGGCGTCCACGGCGCACGAGCTCGCGCAGCACGCGGCGCGGCTGGAGCGGCTGGCGGCGGGACTGACGGTCTAACGGCCCTCGGCCCTCGGGCGTTACGAGCGGCGCTTGCCGACGATGCGCTCGTACGCCTTCGCCACCAGCGGCGTGAGGAACAGCGTCGCCGCGATGCGCAGGGGCTGCGTGACCTTCGTGGCGATGTAGGCGGCGGCGAAGGCGCCCGCGGATCCCGCGGCGCTCGTCGGCTGCCAGCCGGCGCGGATGGCCACCCAGAAGCCGCCGAGCACGGCGAAGAAGATCGCGAAGTAGACGACGACCGCGACGGCGCCGTACTCGGTCAGGACGTGTTTGACGGTCTTCCGCACCCCGGTAGAATACCGGACCGATGACCGATATGCACGGCCGAGGGCCGACCAAGGTCTACGACGAGGCGTACTTCGACCGCTGGTACCGCAGCCCCCGCCATCGCGTCTCCACCGACGACCAGGTCGCGCGCCGGGTGCGCATGGTGGTCGCGGCGGCGGAGTACGCGCTGGGCCGGCCGCTGCGGTCGGCGCTCGACGTCGGGTGCGGCGAGGCGCCGTGGCGCGCGCACCTGCGGCGCGCGCGCCCGCGGCTCGCGTACCTCGGCGTGGACTCGAGCGAGTACGTCGTGCGGCGCTACGGGCGGCGGCGCAACATCCGGCTCGGCACCTTCGGGGAGCTCGGCACGCTCTCGTCGCTGCGGCGGCGCTTCGACCTCGTCGTGTGCTCGGACGTGATGCAGTACGTGCCGACGGCGGAGCTGCGGCGGGGGCTCGCGGCGCTGCGCGGACTGCTCGTGGGCGTCGCCTACTTCGACGTGTTCAGCACCGCCGACGACGTGAGCGGCGACAAGCGGGGCTGGCACGACCGATCGCCGCGCCTGTACCGTCAGCTCTTCGCCGAGGCGGGACTGCGGCCGGTCGGGCTGCACCTGTACCTCACGGAGAAGCTGGCGGCGGATCGGGCGGCGCTCGAGATGGCGGACTAGAGACGGCCCTCGGCCGTCGGCCCTCTGCCCTCGGCCGCTGAACGGCGGCCGAGAACCGCGCCGAAGGCGCCGAGAACCGCGAGCGCAGCGAGCCATGGACAACCTCTGCCACACCCTCGTCGGTCTCGCGCTCGCGGAGGCCGGGCTCAAGCGGCGCACGGCGCTCGGCACGGCGACGCTCGCCATCGCCGCCAACCTGCCCGACGTGGACGTGCTCGGCATCCCGCTCGGGCACTCGGTGGACTTCCGGCGCGGGGTCACGCACGGGCTGCCGGCGCTCGTCGTGCTCCCGGTGCTGCTCACCGGCGCCGTGGTGCTGTGGGACCGACTGGTGCGGCGTCGGCGCGGCGCGGGGGCCCGCGCGCCGGTGCGGCCGTGGTGGGTGCTCCTCCTCGCGCTCGTCGCGACACTCACGCACCCGCTCCTCGACTGGCTGAACAACTACGGCATGCGCTGGCTGATGCCGATGAGCGGGAAGTGGTACTACGGCGACGCGATCTACATCGTGGACCCGTGGCTGCTCGTCGCGCTGCTCGCGGGGGTGCTCCTCTCGCGGCGGCGGCGGCGCGCCGACGCCCCGCGCGCGGGGCGCCCGGCGCGCCTCGCGCTCGCGGCGTGCGTCGCGTACATCGCAGCGATGCTCGGCCTCACGGCGGCGGGCCGCTGGGTGGTGCGGCGCGACCTCATCGGCGGGGTGTTCGCCACGGGGAAGCCGCGCTTCATGGTGGGGCCGCGCGCGGTGTCGCCGCTCGACAAGCAGGTCGTCGTGGACGCGGGCGACCGCTACCTCCTCACGACGCTGCGCCTGCGCCCGGGCGGCAGCCGGCTGGACGCCGTGCGCGAGGTGCCGAAGCAGCTCGCCGACTCGGCCGCCCGCGCGGCGCTCGCGTCGCCCGAGGGGCGGAAGTTCGCGCGGTGGTCGCGCTTCCCGTTCGCCGTCGTCGACCGCTCGTCCTCGGGCACGACGGTGGGGCTGGACGACGCGCGCTACTCGGACGGTACGGCGCCGTCATTCGCGCGGGTGACGGTGCGCTTTCCGGCGTTGCATGCAGGGAGCAGCGAGCAGGAAACGGGGAGCTGGAGATAGGGCCGACCCAGGCGAGGGTTCCGTGACGGCCCCGGATCGAATCCAGACCTTTCGCTGCCCCCGGGATGACGACTCTCCGCATCCTGTCCCTACTTCCCGTCTGCTGCTTCCTGTTTCCTGCTTCCTAGAGGCGGCGCCGTCCCCGGGAGAGGAGCCTGATCAGGAACAGCAGCACCACCGCGCCGATGAAGGCGGTGAAGATGGTGCCGGCGAGGCCGCTGAAGGGCGAGCCGACCCCGAGCTTCGCGAAGAGCCACCCGCCGACGAAGGCGCCGAGGATGCCGATGAGGATGTCGCCGATGAGCCCGAGCCCCCCACCCACCACGAAGGACGCGAGCAGGCCTGCGACGAGGCCGACGATGAGCCAGGTGAGAATCGACATGTCCCCGGGGGGTGGCAACTCATGTGCCCCGTGCGGAGCGCGCGCATGAGCACGCCCCACCTTCTCGTGCGCCTCCGGAAGAACGCCGACGGCTCGGCCGTGCTGAGCTGCGAGCGCGCCGATGGCTCCGTGACCTGGCAGCGGCAGTTCGGGCGGCGGGGCGCCTTCTTCCCGCAGCACGACCTCACGCACTTCGCGGTGGAGACGACGCTCGGACACCGGCGGGGTTTCTTCGGGCTGGTGGCCGAGGGGTGGGACTTCGCCGACTTCGGGGCGCCGTGGCCGCGCGGGAGGATCCCCGAGGACGCCGACCCGTCCGAGCTGATCGTCGGGTTTCTCGACATCGAGCGTACGACCGGGGTGGAGATGACGGCGGATGAGCTCGACAGCCACGCGCGGACGTCTCTCGCCTCGCGCGGCGGAGACGCGGCGGCGTGGCAGCCGATCTCGGCCGCGGATCTCGCGCGGGTGCGCGAGGCGGCTCGTATGCTCCTTGTAAGGTGGGCGGCGCTCGTCCCCGGAGAGGCGCTGGAGCTGCATTTCGAGGCCGTGTCGCGCTAGCCCGTTCACGCCGTCGTAAACGTATGCGGCGCCGTAATATACGGCGCCGTTCGTGCTTGTGGGCAAGGAGTCCGGAGCCTTCCGCGAGTCGTCCCCGACGGCTGGCGGAAATCAAAACATTGATTAGTTCTTAACGGGTTCATTACAAAGCACTTCGGCGTCGTCCACCGACCGGAGCCTCCGGCATGTGGGCGGAAGTTGTCTCGTCGCCCACACGACGTGACGCCGGTCACAATCATCTCCTTCACCAGGAGAACCATCGTGAACATCGTTCGTCGGCTAGTCGCCGTCGGCGTCGCGCTCGCCGCGTCGCTCTCGGCCTCCGGCACGCTCGCCGCGCAGGCGGCGGGCACCGGCACGATCACCGGACGGGTGGTCGATCGCGCGAGCCAGCAGCCGCTCGGCGGCGTCAACGTGCTCGTCGTCGGCACGCAGCGCGGCACGCAGACGCAGGATGACGGCACGTTCCGCATCCCCGGCGTGAACGCCGGCAGCTACCAGCTGCGCGCGCAGCGCATCGGCTTCGGCGCGCAGACGCTCCCCGTGAGCGTCCAGCCGGGCGCCACCGCGAGCGTGGACTTCGTCCTGTCGCCCGCGGCCGTGCAGCTCGAGCAGGTCGTCATCAGCGGCACGGGCGAGCAGGAGCGCCGCCGCGAGCGCGGCACCTCGGTCGCCAGCATCGACACGTCGCAGGTGAACCTCGCCGCGGCGCCGAACTTCTCCTCGATGCTCCAGGGTCGCACCGCGGGCGTGACCGTGCAGCAGGCGGCGGGCACGTCGGGTACGAGCTCGCGCATCCGCATCCGCGGCTCGAACAGCATCTCGCTCTCGAACGAGCCGCTGCTCATCGTCGACGGCGTCGTCGTGAACAACAGCACGGACAACACCGCGCTGGGCTTCGGCGGCCAGACGATCTCGCGCTGGAACGACATCAACAACGAAGACATCGAGAACATCGAGATCGTCAAGGGCCCGGCGGCGACCGCGCTCTTCGGGACCGCGGCGGCCAACGGCGTGATCCAGATCACGACGAAGCGCGGCCGCCCGGGCACGGCGCGCTGGAACGCCTACACCGAGCTCGGCTCGTTCGCCGACGTCATCGACTACCCGGCGAACTACTCGCAGATCGGCACCGTCGTCTCGACGAACGCCGCGCAGAATGGCACGCGCCGCTACGCGTGCTCGATCGACCTCCAGACGCGTGGCCTCTGCACGCCCCGCGGGACGGGCACGGACTCGCTCCTCGCCTACAGCCCGCTGGAGGCGGCGGACCCCTTCCGCACCGGCCAGCGCTACACCTACGGCGTGAACGCCTCGGGCGGCGCGGACGTCGCCACGTATTACCTCGGCGCCGAGCTGATGCGCGAGCAGGGCATCTACGAGCCGAACAAGGTCCGCCAGGTGAACCTGCGCTCGAACATCACGGCGCAGCTCCGCCCGACGTTCAACGTGGCGGCGAACGTGGGCTACACGAACGGCCTGACGCGCCTGCCGAACAACGACAACAGCGTCTTCGGCATGGTCTCGCAGGGGCTCCTCGGCCGCGCGGGCGACTGCTCGCCGTCGACCTACCAGAACTACCTCGGCCTGAGCGGCGTGGGCGCGACGGCGACGAGCGCCGGCACGACCTACGCGGGCCCCTGCGGCTCGCGGAACATCACCACCGGCGCGCTCTCCGGCGTCGACTCGCTCTCCCGCGGCTACTTCACCGCGAACGTGAAGCCGCAGGACTTCTTCGTGCAGGTCGGCCAGCAGCAGTTCGCCCGCTTCATCGGCGGCCTGACGGCCAACTGGCAGCCGCTGACCTGGCTGCGCGGCGTGGCCCGCGCCGGCGTGGACCGCCTCGACCGCAACGACGAGACGCTCACCCCGCCGAACCGCATCTTCTACAGCACGTCGACGATCGAGGGCTCGCGCTTCCAGCAGCGCACGGAGATCCCGACGTACTCGGCGAACGCGACGCTCACGGGGACGTTCGACCTCCCCGGGCAGGTGCAGTCGAACACGAGCGTCGGCGCGCAGTACCAGAACGACCAGTTCCACGGGACGTCCGGCTCCGGCGCCGTGCTCCTCGCGGGCACCGGCTCGCTGGCCGGCGCGAGCGCCCGCTTCGCGGTGAACGAGATCAACCGCGAGGTCGTCACGGTCGGCGGCTACGTCGAGGAGAAGCTCGCGTGGCGCGACCGCCTGTTCGTCACCGGCGCCCTGCGCGCCGACGACAACAGCGCGTTCGGTAGCGACTTCGGCCTCGTGTACTACCCGGCGACGAGCGTGTCGTGGGTGATCAGCGAGGAGCCGTTCTTCCCGCGCTCGTCGTTCCTCGACCAGCTCCGCGTCCGCGCGGCGTACGGCCGCTCGGGCCAGCGCCCCGGCTTCCGCCAGGCCGTGGACTACTTCGACCCCGTCTCGGTGCGCGTCAGCGGCACCGACATCCCGGGCATCACCGTCGGCGGCACGGGCAACATCGAGCTCCGCCCCGAGATCTCCTCCGAGACGGAGGCGGGCCTCGAGTCCGGCCTCTTCGGCGGCCGCCTCGGCCTCGAGTTCAACATCTTCAACCGCGTCACGGACGACGCGCTCGTGCAGCGCCCGATCGCCCGCTCGTTCGGCGTGTCCTCCACGCAGTGGGCGAACCTCGGCCGCATCCAGAACCGCGGCTGGGAGGGGCTGATCAACGCGACGCTGTTCAACACGCGCCCGGCGCGGTTCGACGGCACGCTCTCGATCACGCAGCTCAAGAACAAGATCGTGGACCTCGGCGAGGTGAACGGCGAGCCGATCCCGGACATCTTCTTCGGGTTCAACAGCTCGCAGGTGCACAAGGAGGGGCTGCCGGCCGGGTCGTACTACGCCCGCAAGCTCGTGAGCTTCGAGGACAAGAACCAGGACGGCCTCATCAGCCGCGTGAACTGCCCGTCGTACGGCGGCGTCACGAACCCGCAGGTTGCCGGCGCCGGGGAGTGCGAGGTCGTGCTGAGCGACTCGCTCCAGTTCATCGGCACGCCGCTCCCGAGCCGCGAGCTCAACCTGAACGGCACGCTCACGCTGTTCAACAACGTCCGCGTGCAGGCGCTCATCAACCACCGCGGCGGGCAGCACCTCTTCAACTCCACCGAGGAGTTCCGCTGCAGCACGACGGTGACCTGCCGCGCCGTGATGGACCGCACGACGCCGCTCGCCGAGCAGGCGCGCGCGGCCGCCCGCCTCATGGGCACCGTCGGGCCGTTCATCGAGAAGGCGGACTTCACGCGCCTCTCGGAGCTCTCGGTCACGTTCGACCTGCCGGCGCGCGTCGTCGGCCAGCTCAGCAAGATCCGCGGCGCGAGCCTCACGCTCGCCGGCCGCAACCTCGCCCTGTGGACGGACTACTCGGGCTTCGACCCCGAGGTCAACAGCAACGCGAGCGGCATCTTCACGACCTCCGACTTCCTCGCGCAGCCGCCGACGCGGCAGTTCTCGGCGCGCGTGAACTTCAACTTCTGATGCCCACCCTCATGAATCTCCACGAGACCCTGCGCGCCCTTCGGGGCCCCGCCCGCGCCGCCGTTGTGGCGGTGGCGCTGGGCGGGGCGCTGGCCGCGTGCGACGTCGACTCGCTCCTCCAGGTGCCGGATCCGGACGTGGCGACGCCGGAGTCGGTGCAGGACCCGGCGGCGCTCCCCGCGGTGCGCGCCGGCGCCATCGGCGACCTCGCCATCGCGATCGCCGGCTCGAACACGACCGAGGACGGCATGGTGCAGTACACCGGCCTCCTCACGGACGAGCTGAACTGGGCCGAGACGTTCCCGACGCGCGAGCAGATCGACCGCCGCAACATCGAGGTGATCAACGGCACGATGGAGGGCCTCTTCTCCCTCGTGCAGCGCGCGCGCGCCTCGGCCGAGCGCGCGGCGGACGGCTACACGCGCCTCGCGCCCGACGCGCCGCAGCGCGGGGAGGCGTACGCGCTGGCGGGCTTCAGCTACATCATCATCGCCGAGGCGTACTGCAGCGGCGTGCCGTTCAGCCACATCACCTCGACGGGCACGCAGGAGTTCGGCGAGCCGCAGACGACGGTCGAGATGTTCGACCGCGCGATCCAGCTCTTCGACTCCGCGCTGGCGGCGCCGGGGATCAACGCCACGTTCACGAACCTCGCGAAGGTCGGCAAGGGGCGTGCGCTGCTCAACCTCGCGCGCTACACCGAGGCGGCCGCGGCCGTCAACGGCGTGCCGACGAGCTTCGTGTACAACCTCGAGTACTCGGAGAACAGCAACCGCCAGAACAACGGCGTGTACATCGTGAACCACGTCAACCGTCGCTTCTCGCCGATCGGCAGCGAGGGCGGCAACGGGCTGCCGTACCGCAACGACAACGACCCGCGCGTCGTCGCGCCGCGCGGCACGGGGAGCCAGACGGTGGGCTTCGACGGCGCCACGCCGCTCTTCCTCAACCAAAAGTACCCGAGCCGCTCGGCGGCCTTCCCGCTCGCGACCGGCATCGAGGCGCGGCTGATCGAGGCGGAGAGCCAGCTCCAGACGGACCCGGTCGCGGCGCTCGCGACGCTGAACGCGCTGCGCACCGCCCCGGGCACCGCGGGGAGCGGCGGCGTGGCGGGCCTCACGCCCCTCACGCCCCAGGTCACGACGGCCGCACAGGTCGATCAGCTCTTCAAGGAGCGCGCGTACTGGCTGTGGCTCACGTCGCACCGCATCGGCGACCTGCGCCGGCTCTCGCGGCCGACGACGGCAGTCGCCGGGCACCCGGCCGGCTACAACCGGGACCCGGAGTCGGTGTGGCCCACCGGCACGTTCTTCAAGGGCGGCGCGTACGGGCCGGACACGAACTTCCCGGTGCCGTTCTCGGAGAAG
>JBJMNJ010000200.1:0-17470 GCA_045804325.1 Gemmatimonadaceae bacterium | reverse complement strand
GGTCGTCGGCGGGTCGCGCGGCTTCGTGCGCTGCGTCGCCATCAGGATCCCGATGCCGACCAGCACGATCACGCCGACGAGGATCCACATCGTGGGCACGTTCAGCAGGTACGCCGCGACCGCCAGCCCGACGATCAGGATGAAGAAGCCGAGCAGGTAGGTGCCGAAGGAGGACATGGGAGTCTCGTGTGATGGGTCGCTGGCGGACGGGGCAATTCTAAGACCAGGGAGCGCGGAGCGGAGAGCAGGGCGCAGGGCGGGTGCGTGGTGGACGGCGAGTGGAACGAACCTTTCCGGGTCGCCCCTGCTCCCGGTCCCTGCTCCCTGTTTCCTGGCAACGATCTCGCCCCGCTCTGCGTATACTCCCCGATGCGATACACGACTCTCTCGGCCGCGCTCGCGGTCGTCATGCTTTCGGGGGCCGGCGACCGGCTCGGCGCGCAGGCGCCGAGCCGCCCCGCGCCTCCGGCCGACTCCGTGCCCCTCACGCTGGAAGAGGCGGTGGTCCGCGCGCTCCGCACGGGCGACGAGGTGCGTCTCGCGGCCGCGCAGGTGGAGGCCGCCGACGAGCAGGCCAACGTGGCCCGCGCCTCCGCGCTCCCGCAGCTCCGCCTCACCAGCAGCTACAGCCACGTGTTCGAGAACGCCCGCGCGCAGGCGGTGGGCTCGATCTTCAATCAGCCGAACACGTACGTCTCGAACCTCAACCTCTCGCAGACGGTCTTCCAGGGCGGCCGCGAGTGGTCGGCCATCCGCGCGGCGTCCCACAACCGCGACGCGCTCCGCTTCTCGGCGGAGGAGACCCGGTCGCAGGTGGCGCTGGACGTGCAGCGCGCGTACTTCACCGCGCTCTTCGCCGACCGCGTGGTGGCGATCCGGCAGACCGACGTCCAGCTCGCCGGCGCGCGGCTCACGCAGGTCGAGCAGTTCCAGACGGCGGGGCGGGCGGCGCGCTACGACGTGCTGCGCGCCCGCGTCGAGCGCGCGAACCTCGAGCCGCTGCTCATCCAGGCGGAGAACGACCGCGACATCGCGCACCTGAACCTCAAGCGGCTCATCAACGTGCCGCCGGACCGGCCCGTGAAGCTCACGTCCCGCCTCGACTCCGCGGTGGTGACGACGCTCGCGCAGCAGGTCTCCGAGGACTCCTCGGGCGGCGCGCGGCGCCCGCGCGTGCGCGCGGCCGAGCTCAGTGCCCGCGCCCGGCGCGACGCGATCGGCGTCGCGCGCGCGGACCTGCTCCCGACGGTCTCCGTCTTCTTCCAGTCCGGCTACCAGGCCTTCCCGGCCGGGAACAGCCTCCCGCGCGGCTTCGGCCAGCTCCAGCCGATCGACTGCGCGCCGGGCACGCCGACGGGGCGGACCTGCACCCTGCAGAACGGCGGCTGGTTCGCCGACCGCCAGCTCGGCGTGCAGCTCTCGTGGGCGCTCTTCGACGGGCTGCGCACCAAGAGCAACATCGACCTCGCGCAGGCGCAGGCCAAGGTCGCCGAGCTCCAGCTGGCGCAGGAGCGCGAGGCGGTGGCGCTCGAGGTGGAGACGGCGCGGGCGGAGCTCGCGCGCGCCCGCTCGCTCTACGAGGCGCGTCGCACGAACGTCGCGGAGGCGGACGAGGCGTTCCGCCTCGCGTCGCTGCGCTACTCGCGCGGCCTCAGCACGCAGCTCGAGGTGAGCGACGCGCAGCTCCAGCTCATGACGGCGCAGATCGACGAGGCGCGCGCCACCTACGACCTCTACATCTCCTCCGCCGAGCTCGCGCGCGCGCTCGGCCGGCCAGTTCCGCTTCCTTCGGGCGGCCTCGTGCCGACCCGTCCCTCTTCGCTCGGGTCGCGTAATGAATAGTCTCGTCGGGCGTCGCGCCGCCGTGGGCGCAGCCCTCCTGCTCGTCGCGGCCGGGGCCGCGTGCTCCAAGAGCGCCGAGGGCCGGCCGGAGAACGGCGCGCCGGGCGGCGGTCGCGGTGGTCCGGGCGGTCCGGGCGTGGTGCTGGGGCCGACCGACCTCGCGCCGGTGTCACGCGGCACCATCGAGCGGACCATCCCCGTCACGGGCGACCTGCGGCCGATCGAGACCGTGGACGTGAAGGCGCGGCTCGAGGGGGACCTCGAGCAGGTGTACGTGCGCGAGGGCCAGCGCGTGGCGCAGGGGCAGCTCCTGGCGCGCTTCGAGGCGAGCGAGCAGGTGAGCGGGCGCCGCAGCGCCGAGGCGGACATCGAGGCCGTGCGCACCGACCTCTCGACCGCGCAGTGGAACCTCGAGCAGAGCGAGGAGCTGTTCAAGCAGGGCGCGCTCCCCGAGCGCGACGTGCGCGCCGCGCGCCAGCAGGTGTCGGCCGCGCGGGCCCGGCTCGTCGCCGCGCAGTCGCGCCTCACGTCGACCTCCTCGTTCGAGCGCGACACGCGCGTGCTCGCGCCGACCACCGGCACGATCGCGACGCGCGTCGTCGAGGACGGCGAGCACGTGGCGCGCGGGGCGACGATGTTCACGCTCGTCCGCACCGACGTGCTCGAGCTCGCGGCGGCGCTCCCGGCGCGGAGCGCCAACGGCGTGACGCCGGGGCAGGTCGTGCGCTTCACCGCCGACGGCACCTCGTTCGAGGGGCGGGTGGCGCGCGTGAGCCCGACGGTGGACCCGGTCTCGCGCTCGATCACCGTGTACGTGCAGGTGCCGAACCCGGGCTCGCGCCTCAAGGGCGGCACGTTCGCCAGCGGCCGCATCGTCGGCGGCACGCGGCAGGGCGCGCTGCTCGTGCCGACGGCCGCGCTGCGGCAGGGCGAGGGCGGGCAGCCGTACGTGTTCACCGTGGCCGCGGACAAGATCGACCAGAAGCCGGTGCAGCTCGGCTTCGTGGACGAGGGGCGCGGCATGGCGGAGGTCCTGAGCGGCCTCGCCGAGGGCGACCGCGTGGTCGTCGGCCAGGTGGGCACGCTCGGCCGCGGGATGAGCGTCACGATCGTCGGCGGGGGCGAGGCGCGGGCGAGCCGGGGCGGCCCGCCGGCGGCCCGCTAGCGCAGCAGGTCAACGGAACAGCGAACGAGCGAAAGGCGAAATGTTCCTCTCAGACGTCTCGATCAAGCGCCCCGTCTTCGCGACCATGATGATGGTCGCGCTCGTCGTGCTCGGCGTCATCAGCTACCAGCGCCTCGCCATCGACGAGTACCCGGACGTGACCTACCCGGTGGTGATCGTCCAGACGGCATACCAGGGCGCCAGCCCCGAGGTGGTGATGCGCGAGGTGTCGCGCCCCATCGAGGAGGCGGTGAACACCGTGCAGGGGCTCAAGGAGGTCACGTCGACCTCGCTCGAGGGGAGCTCGCTCGTCCGCGTGCAGCTGAACCTCGGCGTCAACGTGATGGAGGCGCAGCAGGACGTGCAGGCCAAGGTGGCCCGCATCCGCCGCGCGCTCCCGCGCGACATCGACGACCCCGTCATCCTGCGCTTCGACCCCAACGAGCGCCCGATCATCAGCGTGGCGATCCAGAGCTCGGAGCGGACGCTCCGCGAGCTCACCGACCTCGCCGACGAGGTCATCGCGACGCGCCTGGAGAGCGTGCCGGGCGTCGGCGGCGTGAACCTCGTGGGCGGCGCCAAGCGCCAGATCCGCGTCGAGCTCGACCCGAACGCGATGCGCGCCTACGGCGTGAGCCCGCCGCAGGTGGCGCAGGCGCTCCAGCTCGAGAACCAGGAGGTCCCCGCCGGCCGCATCCGCCGCGGCACGAGCGAGCGCCTCGTGCGCGTCACCGGGCGCGTGCAGGACCCGATGGCGTTCGCCGACATCGTCGTCTCGGTGCGCAACGGCGTGCCCGTGCGCCTCGCCGACGTGGGCCGGGTGGTGGACGCCGCCGAGGACCAGCGCAGCGCGGCCTACATGAACACGTCGCGCGCCGTGGCGCTCGAGGTGCTCAAGATCAGCGGCTCCAACACGGTGGAGGTCGCCGACGCCGTGAAGGCCGCGTCGGCCGAGATGGAGCGCACGCTGCCGCCCGACGTGAGGATCACCGTGATCCGCGACGACTCGAAGCGCATCCGCCAGTCGCTCGAGAGCGTGCAGCACGAGCTCGTCCTCGGCGCCGTGCTCACGGTGCTCATCATCTACCTCTTCCTGAACTCCTGGCGCTCGACGGTCATCACCGGCCTCGCGCTGCCGATCAGCATCATCTCGGCGTTCTTCATCATGTGGGTGTTCGGCTTCACCATGAACACCATGACGCTGCTCGCCCTCGCGCTGGCGATCGGCCTCCTGATCGACGACGCCATCGTGGTGCGCGAGAACATCGTCCGCCACCTGGAGATGGGGAAGGACCACTACCGGGCGGCGATGGAGGGGACGAGCGAGATCGGCCTCGCCGTCGTCTGCACGACGCTCGCCGTGGTCGCCGTGTTCATCCCGGTGGCGTTCATGGGCGGCCAGATCGGGATGATCTTCTACCAGTTCGGCGTGACGGTGGCGTTCGCGGTGCTGGTGTCGCTCTTCGTGAGCTTCACGCTCGACCCGATGCTGAGCTCCGTCTGGCCGGACCCCGAGGTGGAGCACCGGCACGACGGCGCGGCGCAGGGCCCGCCGCCGAGGAACCCGATCCGCCGGTTCGCGAAGGCGTTCAACGACCTGTTCGAGCGCGTGGCCGACCGCTACCCGGTGTGGCTCGGCGCCGCGCTCCGCCACCGCGGCCTCGTCATGCTCGGCGCCGGCGTCTCCGTCGTCGCCGCGTTCCTCATCGTCCCGATCCTCGGGTTCACGTGGATGCCGGAGGTGGACGGCGGCGAGTTCAACGTGAACTTCCGCGCCCCCGCCGGCTCGCGCATCGAGTACACGACGCAGAAGGCGCACGAGCTCGCCGGCTACCTCCGCAAGCTCCCGGAGACGGAGTTCACGTACGTGACGGTGGGCGGCGGCTTCCGCGGCACGCCGAGCAACGGGCAGGTCTACGTGCGGCTCAAGCCGCGCGACGAGCGCGACCGCTCGCAGGACGAGATCGTCACCCAGCTCCGCGGCGAGCTGCGGCGCATCCCGGGCATCCGCGCGAACATCACCGGCACGCCGACGATCTTCGGCGGCTTCCGGCAGCCGATCCAGGTCAACGTCCAGGGCCCCGAGCCCACGCGGCTCAAGATCGCGGCCGACCAGGTCCTCGAGGCGCTGCGCGGCGTGCCCGGCATCGCCGAGCCGAACAGCGCGCAGGAGGACGAGGTCCCGCAGCTCGACGTGCGCGTCGACCGCCAGCAGGCGTGGGCGGCGGGCCTCGGCATCAGCAGCATCTCGAACACGCTCGCCCCGCTGTTCACCGGCCAGCGCGCCACGCGCTGGGAGAGCCCGCAGGGCTACTCCTACGACGTCGTCGTGATCTACCCGGACTCGATGCGCACGAGCGCCGAGGACGTGGCGAACATCCCGGTGGCGACGAGCGGGCGCGACCCGGCGACGGGCCAGGCGCCGATGGTGCCCCTCGGGCAGGTGGCCGAGGTGGTCGCGAGCCTCGGCCCGCAGTCGATCGAGCGGCGCCAGCTCGAGCGGCAGATCACGATCTCCGCGGGCGCGCTCCCCGGCGAGCCGGTGGGCGACGTCGCGGCGCGCGCCCGCGAGGCGATCGCGCGCGTGAGCCTGCCGCCCGGCTACCGCACGAACTTCGGCGGCGACGTGCAGAACCTCGACGAGACGAAGGGCTACGTGCTCGAGGCGATGCTGCTCGCCGTGGTGTTCATCTACCTCATCCTCGCGTCGCTCTTCGGCTCGTTCGTGCAGCCGCTCTCCATCATGCTCGCGCTCCCGCTCTCGTTCATCGGCGTGACGCTGGCGCTGCTGGTCACGAGGGGGAACCTGAACGTGATGACCATGATCGGGATCATCATGCTCATGGGGCTCGTCACGAAGAACGGCATCCTGCTCGTGGACTTCGTCAACCAGCAGCGCGCCGCGGGGCATGAGCGGCTCGACGCCATCCTCACCTCGGGGCGCGTGCGCCTGCGCCCGATCATCATGACCACCGTCGCGATGATCTTCGGCATGGTGCCACTCGCGCTGGCGCTGGGCGAGGGCTCCGAGCAGCGCGCCCCGATGGCGCGCGCCGTGATCGGCGGCCTCCTCACGAGCACGCTCCTGACGCTGTTCGTCGTGCCGGTGGTCTACACGCTGATCGACGACTTCGTGCTCGCGCTCAAGCGGCGCTTCGCGGCGGCGCCGCAGGCCGCGCCGGCAGGCGGCACGCCACAGCCGGTGGCGGGGGACTGACCGAGCCCGACGGATCCGGCGTCCAGGGGGCGGGAGGGGACAACCTTTCCCGCCCCCGCTCTATCCAAGGCAGGTCGCGCGTCTCCCGCTCCGCACCCTAGCCCCGGGTTCCGATGGACACCTTCCTCCGCGACCTGCGCTACAGCCTCCGCCGCCTGCGCCGGAGCCCTGCGTTCACCGCCACCGTGGTCCTCACCCTCGCCTTGGGCATCGGGGCCAACACGGCCATCTTCAGCGTCGTGAACGCGGTGCTCCTCCGGCCGCTCGGCTACCGCGAGCCCGACCGGCTCGTGACGATCTATCACCACTACACGGGCGAGCCGGAGCTCGAGGCGCCGGTGTCCGCGCCCGGGTTCCGGGACTACCGCGACAAGACGCGGAGCTTCGACGCGGTCGCGGTGGAGACGGGGTGGCAGGCCAACCTCACGGGCACCGGGGAGCCGGAGCGCGTGCCGGCGAGCCGGGTGTCGGGGGACTGGTTCCGCGCGCTGGGCGTCGCGCCCCAGATCGGGCGCACGCTGCTCCGGGAGGAGGACGAGGCCGGGAAGCATCACGTCGTCGTGCTCAGCGACGGGCTGTGGCGCCGCGCCTTCGGCGCCGACCCGCGGGTGGTGGGCCGCACCATCCAGCTCAACGGCGAGCCGTACCAGGTCGTCGGCGTCATGCCCGCCGGCTTCAAGGGGCCCTTCTACCAGCGCGCCGACCTCTGGCGCCCACTCGCCCTCGCCAGCGAGACGTACGACCTGCGCAACTACACGAACGAGTTCCTGAGCCTCGTGGCGCGCGTCAAGCCGGGCGTGTCGATGGCCCAGGCGCAGCAGGAGATGACGGCGTTCGCGAAGCGCGTCCGCACGGACAACCCGGACGCCGTCCCGCAGCGGTGGACGCTCACCGTGCGCTCGCTGAACGAGCTCGCCACCGGGAAGATCCGGCCCGCCCTGCTCGTGCTGCTCGGCGCCGTGGGCTTCGTGCTGCTCATCGCCTGCGCGAACGTCGCCAACCTCATGCTGGCGCGCGCGACGTCCCGGCAGCGCGAGGTGGCCATCCGCGCCGCGCTGGGCGCGGAGCGCGGGCGGCTCGTGCGGCAGCTCCTCACGGAGAGCGTGGTGCTCGCCGTGGCGGGCGGCGTGCTCGGGCTCCTGCTCGCCTACTGGAGCGTGAAGTCGCTCGTCGCGCTCGTGCCGAACCTCCCGCGCGCCGACGAGATCCGCCTCGACGGCGCCGTCCTCGCGTTCACGCTCGGGGTCGCGGTGCTCACGGGACTCCTCTTCGGCATCGTGCCGTCGCTGCAGTCCTCGCGCGCCGACCTCCAGCACACGCTCAGGGAAGGGGGGCGCACCGGCTCGGCCGACCGCGCGGGCCACGCCCTCCGCCGCGCGCTCGTCGTCGCCGAGGTCGCGCTCGCGCTGACGCTGCTCGTCGGCGCGGGGCTGCTCATCCGGAGCGTCGCCCGGCTCTCGGCCGTGAACCCGGGCTTCGACCCGGACCGGCTGCTCACCTTCGACCTCTCGCTGCCGCGCACGAAGTACGGGAGCGACACCGCGCAGATCCAGTTCTTCGACCGCGCGATCGCCGCGGTGGCGGCGGTGCCCGGCGTGCGCGCCGTCGGCGCGACGACCGACATGCCCTTCGGCGGCGGCTGGTCCACCGGCAGCTTCAGCATCGAGGGGTACACGCCGGCGCCCAACCAGCCGGGCCCCTGGGGCGACATTCGCGTCGTGAGCCCCGGGTTCCACCAGGCGATGCGCATGCCGCTGCGCGCCGGCCGCTATCTCTCCGCGGGCGACCGCGAGGGCGCGCGGCTCGTCGCGGTGATCGACGACGAGTTCGTGAAGAAGTACTTCCGCGGGCAGGACCCGATCGGCAAGCGGATCACCCGCGGCGATCCCACCGACAGCAGCGCGCGGTGGATCACGATCGTCGGCGTCGTCGGGCACTCGTCGCAGGAGGGGCTCGACGCGGAGCCGCGCCTCCAGCTCTACTTCCCGTACGCGCAGTTCGGCACCCCGTCGCTGTCGTTCGCCGTGCGCGCCGCCGGCAACCCGCTCGCGCTCGTGCCGTCCCTGCGCGCCGCGGTGCGCTCGGTGGACCGCGACCTGCCGCTCGCGAACGTGCGCACGATGGACGACATGCTCGAGAGCTCGCTCGGCCAGCGCCGCCTCTCGATGTTCCTGCTCGGCGCGTACGCGGCGATCGCACTGCTGCTGGCCACGACGGGCATCTACGGCGTGATGTCGTACACCGTGGCCCAGCGTCAGCGCGAGCTCGGCATCCGCATGGCGCTCGGCGCGGAGCGCGGCGGCGTGCTCGCCCTCGTGCTCCGGCAGGGCCTGGGCCTCGCGCTCGCCGGGGTCGGCATCGGCCTGGCGGCGGCGTACGGGCTCACGCGGCTGCTCGCGGCGCAGCTCTACTCGGTGACGGCCACCGACCCGCTCACCTACGGCGTCGTGGCGGCGGTGCTCACCGCGGTGGCAGCGGCGGCGGTGCTGGTGCCGGCGACGCGGGCGACGCGCGTGGATCCCGCGGTCGTGCTGCGGGAGGAGTAGGCCGACTCCGCCGCCCTCGGCCGTGGGCAGCCGAGGGCGGCGGAGTCAATCCTTCTGGGTCGCCCGGTCCCTCGGGACGAGCACCGCGTAGCCGCGCCGGCGCCCGAAGCGCCGCGCGTCCGTGCAGCTCGGCGTCCAGATGTCGATGATGCGCCCCTTCACCGCGCCGCCGGTGTCGTCGACGAGGAAGCGGCCGAGACTCTTGCCGCCCACGAAGAGCTCGACGTGGCGGCCGAGGGGGAAGACGCGCGGGTCGGCGGCGACGATCCCCTCGCGCACCGGGTTGTCGCGGCGCGTGAGCCCCTTGAGGCAGTACTGCGTGAACTGCACGGGGACCTTCTCGGCCAGCCGCTCGAAGACCTTCTTCCGCGCTGCCTTCGCCGGCGAGTCGGGCTCGCGCGCCGCGGTCTTCGCGGCCGCGGCCTCGGTCGCCGCGGCGACGGCCGCGACCTTCACCGGGTCGGCGCGCTGCTCGGCGCGCACGAGCACGGGCTCGAGGAGGGGCGTCGCGTAGACCACCACCGGGAGGTGCGAGGCGGGCGGGAGCGGCGCGCCGTAGCGCAGCTCGGCCCAGCCGACGAGCGCGCCGCCGGCGACGATCGCGAGCGCGGTGCCCGTCGCCATCTCGAGCCGCCCGAAGCGGCGCCCCGCACGGGGCGCCACCTCGCGACGCTCGGGAAGCGGGCCCGGCGCGCTCACGCCGCGCCCTCGAGCGCGCGGCCGATCTCGGCGAGCGCCTCCTCGTCGGCGATCGGGAGGGACCACCCCTCGCGCTCGCCCGCCATCGCGCCGACGCGGCACGGGAGCGCGTACTCCACGCGGCCGGCGCGCGCCTTCTTGTCCGCGCGCGTCGCGTCCAGCACCGCGGCGGCGCCCAGGCGGGCCACGTCGGGCGGCGGGGCGGCGGGGAGGCCGGCCGCGCGCACCGCCTCGCGCACGCGGCGCGCCGTCCCGCGCTCGGCGACGCCCACCCGCTCGGCGAGCGCGCTCTCGACGGCCATGCCGACGGCGACGGCCTCGCCGTGGAGCATCGCGTACCCGCTGAGGTGCTCGACCGCGTGGCCGACGGTGTGGCCGAAGTTCAGGACCTTTCGCAGGCCGCCCTCGCGCACGTCGCGGCGGACGACGTCGGCCTTGATGCGCACGCTGCCGGCGACGACCTCCACCACGCCGTGCTTCGCGCCGCTCGCCGACAGCAACGACGGGAGCGCGGCGAGCACGGACTCGAAGTACTCCTCGCTCGCGATGACGCCGTGCTTGATGGCCTCGGCCAGCCCGGCGCGGAGGTGCGCGGGCGGCAGCGTGGCGAGCACGTCGGTATCGGCGACGACGGCCGCGGGCTGGTGGAACGCGCCGACGAGGTTCTTGCCCTGCGGCGTGTCCACGCCCGTCTTGCCGCCGATGGATGCGTCTATCATCGCGAGCAAGGTGGTGGGGACCTGGACGACCGGGACGCCGCGCATGAACGTCGCGGCGACGAAGCCGGCGAGGTCGCCGACGACCCCGCCACCGAGAGCGACGACCGCGGAGTCGCGTCCGTAACCCGCCGTGAGCAGGGCGTCCGTGAGCCGCGCCCACGACTCGCGCGTCTTGTGCGTCTCACCGGCCGGGACCGTGAAGACGTCCACTCGCGCCCCGCGCCCGAACGACGCGGCCGCGCGCTCGGCGTACAGCGGGCCCACCGCGTCGTCGGTGACGATGGCGTAGCGGTGCGCCGGCGCGGCCGCGCGCGCGAGGTCGCCGAGGCGCGCGAGCGCGCCCGGCTCGACGAGGATCTCGTAGCCGAGGAGCGAGACCGTCGCCACGACCTACCAGGTCACCTCGCCCGCATTCGCGCGCCGGGTGGCGACGCGGGCGAGGACGAAGAGGAGGTCGGAGAGGCGGTTGAGGTAGACGATGGCCGTCAGGGGCACGTCGATCTCGCCGGCGAGGTGCACCACGCGACGCTCGGCGCGGCGGCACACGGTGCGCGCGACGTGCAGCGCCGCGGCCTTCGGGGTGCCGCCGGGGAGGATGAACGCCTTGAGCGGCTCGAGCTCCTGCTCCCCGTCGTCGATGGCCCGCTCGAGCTCCGCGATCCGTCCCTCGTCGATGCGCGCCTTCGCGAGCTGCTGGCGCATCTTCTCCGCGTCCGGCGTCGCGAGGAGCGCGCCGATGGCGAAGAGGTCGCGCTGGATCGGCACGAGCACCTCGTCGATGCGCGGCATCGTCTCGATCGAGCGCGCGAGCCCGAGCGCGGCGTTGAGCTCGTCCACGTCGCCGTACGCCTCGACGCGCGGGTGGTCCTTCCGGACGCGCCCGCCGCCGAAGAGCCCCGTGTCGCCGCGGTCGCCGGTCTTGGTGTAGATCTTCAGGGTCATGGAGAAAAACTACACGGCCGAGGGCCGAGGGCCGAGGGCCTTTTATGTTCCGCCCATGACGACGACCCACGAGATCAAGGACATCACGATCATCGGCGGCGGCCCGACGGGCATGTTCGCCCAGTTCTACGCCGGCATGCGCGGCGTCACCGCGCAGATCGTCGACGCGCTGCCGCAGCTCGGCGGGCAGCTCTCGGCGCTGTACCCGGAGAAGTACATCTTCGACGTCGCGGGCTTCACGAAGGTGCTCGCGAAGGACCTCGTGAAGGCGCTCGCGGAGCAGACCGCGCAGTTCGGGGCGCCCACGCACCTCGGGCAGCGCATCACGGGGCTCGAGGAGGCGGACGGGCACTTCGTGCTCGCCACCGAGACGGGGCGGTTCCCGACGCGGTCCATCGTGATCGCGGCGGGGATCGGCGCGTTCTCGCCGCGGCGGCTGCCGCAGGCCTGCGCGGAGCCGTGGTACGGGCGCGGCATCTACGACGTCGTGACCGACCCCGAGGAGTACCGCGGCAAGCGCGTCCTCATCATCGGCGGCGGCGACTCGGCGTTCGACTGGGCGCACCAGCTCCTCGGCCGCGCCGAGCACGTGTCGCTCGTGCACCGCAGCGACAAGTTTCGCGCGCACCAGGCGACCATCAACGAGGTGCAGGGCGCGGCGGCGGCGGGGAAGGCGGACGTGTTCACCTTCCACGAGCTGCAGGACATCGTCTGCGACGGCGACCGGCTGTGCGGCGCGGTGCTCGCCGACAAGAAGAACCGCGGGCAGACGCGCACGGTGCAGGCCGACGTCGTGCTCCCCATGCTCGGCTTCGTGAGCGACATCGGCCCGATCGTCGAGTGGGGGCTGACGCTCGAGAAGGACGAGATCGTCGTCAACAGCCAGATGGAGACGGGGCGCCCCGGCGTCTACGCGGCGGGCGACGTCACGACCTACCCGGGCAAGCTCAAGCTCATCGCGACCGGCTTCGCCGAGGCGGCCGCCGCGGTGAACCAGGCGGTGCACTGGATCTATCCGGAGAAGAAGGTCACCCCGGGGCACTCGTCGAACATGGCGATCTTCGGGCAGAAAGACGATTAGCTCGTCAGCTCGCAGCGAGGGCGGATCGCGACCCCGCGGGAGCGAATCACGGGAGGCCCGGCCACCGGGCATCCACGGTTCGGCGACCGGCGACGGGCGACCGCTGCTCGGCAGCAGCCGTCGCTCCCGCCCGCCTTCGGCGGGCACCCGGACAGTCGCCAGCGCTCGTCGCTCTCGCCGGACGGCACGTCGGCCGTCGCTCGTCCGCTCTCAGCTGTAGCTGACCCGAGGATCCGCCTTCGCGTATGCCAGGTCGGTGAGCAAGTTGACCAGCACGAACACGACGGACAGAAAGAGAATGCTCCCCTGGATCGCCGGCAGATCGCGCCGCGCGATCGCGTTCACCACGTACCGCCCGAGCCCCGGCCACGAGAACACCGTCTCGGTCAGGATCGACCCCGTGAGGTAGTAGCCGAAGTCGAGGCCGAGGACCGTGATCACGGGGATGAGCGCGTTGCGGAAGGCGTGGCGCACGACGACGACGCGCTCGCGGAGGCCCTTCGCGCGGGCCGTGCGCACGAAGTCGCCGCCGAGGACCTCGAGCATCGACGAGCGGGTGACGCGCGCCAGGAACGCGATGGAGCGCGAGCCGAGCGCGAGGGCGGGGAGGATGAGGAACTCGGGGCTCCCGTAGCCCGACGGCGGCAGCCAGCGCAGGAACACCGCGAAGACGAGGATGAGGATCAGCCCCACCCAGTAGACCGGGAAGGAGATGCCGAGGTACGCGAGCCCGAGCGCGGCCCGGTCGAACCAGCCGCCGGGGTTGCGCGCGCTGAGCACGCCGATGGTGATGCCCGTGATGGACGCGAGCAGCATGGCGGCGCCGGCGAGGTAGAGCGTCTTGGGGAAGCGCTCGCGGATGTCGCGCGTGATGGGGCGCCCCGTGACGTAGGAGTTGCCGAGGTCCCCGCGCACGACGCCGCCGACGTAGTGCGTGAACTGCCGGTAGAGCGGCTCGTCGAGGCGCAGCTCGCGGCGCAGGCGGGCGATGGTCTCCTCGTCGGCGCGCTCGCCGATGAGCTCCTGCACCGGGTCGCCCGGCGCGATGAACAGCAGCGCGAAGGTGACGACGAGGACCCCGACCAGCGTCGGGATCGAGAGCGCGATGCGGCGGAGGATGTACGCTAGCATCTCACTGCCCCAGCGTCCGGCGGATCTGCACGCCCGTCATGTTCTGCCCGTTGAAGATGACCGGCACCTGGAAGTTCTGGATCCACGGCTGCAGCGCGTACAGCTCGTTGTAGAACCAGAGGAAGATCATCGGCGCATCCGCGTAGGCGATCTGGTCCGCCTGGCGGTAGAGCGCCACGCGCGCCGAGTCGTTCGTGGTGCGCCGCGCCTGGTCCACGACCTGGTCGAAGCGCGGGCTCTGGTAGAACGAGACGTTGCCCCCCGCGCCCTTGTTGGCCGAGTGGAGCAGCGGGTAGAGGAAGTTCTCGGCGTCCGGATAGTCGGCGAACCAGTCCTTGAGCACGAGGTCCGTCTCGCCCTTGCGCGCCGCGGCGCGCATGGCCGCCGCCTCGCGCTGCACGAGCGTGATCTTGAAGCCGCTCGCCTGCAGGTACGCCTGGATGGTCTGCGCGAGGCGCGGCGCTGGGGCGGTGGCGGAGTGCCAGAGCTCCAGCGTCACGCCGTTCGCGTGCCCCGCTTCGGCGAGGAGCCGCTTCGCCTTCGCCGGATCGTAGGCGTAAGGCGGGCGTCCCTTCGTTGCACCCTCGAGCGAGGGCGGGATGACGCCGGCGGCGAGAGTGCCGCGTCCGCTGATGAGCTGCTTGAGGATCGTCGCCCGGTCCACCGCGATGTTCAGCGCCTGCCGCACGCGCACGTCGGCCAGCGGCCCGCGCGTGGTGTTGATGCCGACGTACCAGAGGCGGAGCGCGGAGGCCTCCGCGAGCCGCGCGTTCCGCTCGTCGGTGTCCTGCCAGCGCCGCGTCTCGGCCTCGGGGACGAGCATGACGTCCACGTTCCCGCTCTCGAACTCCGCGACGGCCGTGCTCTGCTCCGGGATGATGCGCGCCATGAGCGACTCGGCCTGCGCCGGGCCGGCCCAGTACTGCTCGTTGCGCGCGAAGAGCACGTAGTCGTCGTGCTTCCACTCGACGAGCTTCCACGGGCCGGTGCCCACGGGCTTCTGCGCGAGGTCCGCGCCGGCGTTCAGGGGGACGATCGACGCGGCCGGCATCGCGAGCAGCTTCGGGAAGAAGGCGAGCGGCTCCTCGAGCGTGATGACCACCGTGCTGTCGTCGCGCGCGACGACGCCGGGCAGGTCGGTGGACGTCCGGTCGGTGAACGCCTTGCTCCCCCGGATCATCTTGAAGAACTCCGCCGAGCCGCTCTTCGTGGACGGGTCGAGGAGGCGGCGGAAGCTGCCGACGACGTGGCGGGCCGTGAGCGCCGTGCCGTCGTGGAACTTCACCCCGCGGCGCAGGTGGAACGTGTAGGTCCGCCCGTCGGGCGACACCTCGGAGCGCTCCGCGAGCGCCGGCTCGAGCCGCGCGTCCGGGGTGAACCGCATGAGGCCGTCGTACAGGTAGCTGACCGCGCGTCCCGACGGCACGTCGGTGGCCAGCGCGGGGTCGAGCGAGCGCGGGTCGTAGTTGTCGCGCGAGTCGATCAGCGTCCGGCGCTCGGGGTTGGACTCGCCGCCGCGGCAGGCGGCGGTGGCGAGCGCCCCGAGCAGGGCGGCGAGCGGCAGTCGGGCGGTGGCGTGCATGGCGGTCCGAGATGAGTGCGCGGCGTCGCTCCCGCACGTCTTGCGCCGCCGGGCTGAGCAGGCTCTCGGCTCCCGGCCATCGGCTCTCGGCCCAGGCGCGCTCGTTGACACCGTCCCCCGGCGCCGCGACCTTTCGAGTCTCCCACCGCCCGCCCCCGACGTGCCCCACCTGCTGTTCGCAGACGACGACGAGGCGACGCGCCACATGGTCCGCGACGTGCTCGAGGCGTCGGGGTACGACGTCTCGCTCGCCGTGGACGGCGCCGCCGCGCTCGCGTCCATCGAGGCGCGCGAGCCGGACCTCCTCATCCTCGACGTCTCCATGCCGCGCGCGACGGGACTCGAGGTGTGCCGCGCCGTCAAGGCGAACCCGTTCACCGCGCGCATCCCGGTGCTGCTGCTCACCGGCCAGGCGAGCGTGGACGACCGCGTCCTCGGGTTCGACACCGGCGCCGACGGCTTCCTCGCCAAGCCGTTCGACGTGCGCGAGCTCCGCGCGCGCGTGGACTCGCTGCTCCGCCTCGTCCGCCACCACGCCGACCGCAACCCGACGAGCGGGCTCCCCGGGGGGCGCGCCATCGAGGACGAGGTCACCGCGCGGGCCTCGCGCGGCCACCCCTTCGCCGTCGGCTACCTCGACTTCGACCACTTCAAGGCCTTCGCCGACACGTTCGGCTTCGCGGCGGCCGACCAGGTGATCCGCGGCATGGGCGACGCCCTGCGCGAGGTCGCCGAGCGCCACGGGCGCGGCGAGTTCGTCGGCCACATCGGGGGGGACGACTTCCTCATCGTCACGTACGACACCGGGCGCGGCGCCGAGATCACCCGCCTGGCCGCCGAGCGGCTGCGCGTGGTCCTGCGCGAGGTCGTCGGGGACGAGGCGATGCGGCAGGGCACCTTCCTCGGAGTGGACCGCGACGGCGTCGTGAAGCGCTTCCCGATCGCCGAGGTGTCGGCGGCGATCCTGCACGTGAGTCCGACCGAGGCGAGCGAGCGCCTCTCGGTCGCCCGCCTCGGCGCGCGCGCCGCCGAGATGAAGCGCCGCGCGAAAGCGCGCGGGCCGGGCACGATCCTCTGCGATTCGGTGTAGGAGGGACCGACGCGCCGGACCCGCGACACGGGTCACGGTGCCGCCGGTGATTTCGCTGACGCCGGGCTCCTCTCGATCGTCTAGATTTGTTCATCCCGCGCGACGACATGGCTTCGCGAGACCCGCTCGCGACCCGCGCCCCGCGCCCCAATCCGTGAGCTCATGGAAGTCGAGACCACCCCCGGCGAGGGCGCCTCGGAGTACTACTATCGGCGCCGCCTCGAGGCCCGCGACCTCCTCCCGGCCCTCGGCGTCGGGGTGGGCGTGGGGCTCGTGGCGTTCTATCTCGCGCGGGTGCTCATGCAGCGCACGCCGCTGCTGGTGCCGCGGCGCGCCGGCGGCACGCGGGCCCAGCAGGAGGAGGGGGAGGAGCGCCTCACCGACCCGGCGCGCGAGCGGCCGGCGCCGGTGCTGCCGCGAGTCGGGCAGGCGGCCTCGGCCGAGGGCGAGGACTTTCAGGACATGACGAGCGGCGGAGTGCGGATGGGGCCCGAGATGATGGGCCACCGCACCATGTCGAGCGTCCGGTCGCGCGGCGACAAGGGCTGATGAGGGCTGGCGGGCTCCGCCGCGCGCGCGTGCGCGCCCGCCTGGCCGGCGTGGCTCTCGCCGCGCTCGGCGTCGTCGCGAGCGCGCTCCCCCGCGCCGCGGGCGCGCAGGACGTGGCCTGCGATCCCGGCGACGTGGAGGTGCGGCGCGTCTCGTTCCGGGGCAACGCGCACTTCTCCGACGACGAGCTCGCGCTCGGCATCGTGACGACGCCGTCGAGCCGGTTCCGCACGGTCCCCCCGTCGAGCTGGTTCCGCGTCTTCGGCGCCAAGCGCTGCCTCGACCGGGCCGAGCTGCCGCGCGACGTCGTGCGCGTGGTGCTCTTCTACCGGAACCGCGGCTACCCGGACGCGAGGGTGGACACCCTCGTCCGGCCCGCCGGGCGCGAGGCGGTGGACGTCGTGTTCCACGTCGTCGAGGGGCGCCCGATGCGCGTGGACTCGCTCACCGTCGCGGGGCTGAGCTCGCTCTCGCCGGCGCAGACGGAGGCCGTCGCGCGGGCGTTCGGCGCGCGCACGGTGCGCGCCCCCGACTCGCTCGCGGCGGTGATGCTTCAGCGCATCCCGCTCCGCGTCGGCTCCCCGTTCGACCGCACGCTGCTCCAGGCGTCGCGCGACACGCTCCGGCGCCGGCTCCGCAACGCGGGCTTTCCCGACGCCGACGTGCTGCGGCAGTTCCGCACGGACGCGGCGGCGCACGCCGCGCGGGTGGACTACACGATCGTGCCGGGCCCGCTCGCGCGCATCGGCCAGGTGGTCGTGACGGCGCACGGGCTCCGCGACTCCACGCCGCGGATCGATCCGGGCACGGTGCGCGGCCTCGTCGGCGTGCGTCAGGGCGACGTCTACCGCGAGCGCGACCTCGAGCGCGCGAAGCGCAACCTCTACCAGACCGACGCCTACCGCCA
>JBJMNJ010000199.1:0-7241 GCA_045804325.1 Gemmatimonadaceae bacterium | reverse complement strand
GCTCGCCGCCTCGGCGGCCGCGACGCGGGTGCTGCGCACGCTGCTCTTCGACGTCGCCCCCGGCGACCCGGCGACGCTCGCCACCATGGCCGCCATCCTCGGCGCCGCCGTGCTCGCCGCGAGCTTCATCCCGGCCCGCCGCGCGGCGACGATCCCGCCGACGGAGGCGCTCAGAGAGCAGTAACACCGAGCAGGGGATAGGGAGCAGGGAGCAGGGGCGACCCCGAGGGGCCCGCCGCTGCTCCCTGCTCCATTACGCACCCACCCTGCTCCCTGCCCCTGCTCCCTAGTTGTCCGCCACCGTCAGCAGCTTCAGCGGGAACACGTCCACGCCCGGGTCGAGCGCGAAGACCGTGACGACCTTGCCGTCCGCGAGCTCGATCGAGCCCGTGTCGAGGATCACCGTCTTGCTGCCGGACTGCGTGACGCGCACCTGGTACGAGCCCGCGGCGAGCTCCAGGTACGGCATGTCCTTCAGGAACTGCAGGCCGCTCAGCGTGGGGGTCGCGGTGGCGAGGTCCGCGCCCGCCGCGGTGACGTAGACGTCCACGCTTCCCTCGGCGAGCTGGGAGAAGTGCACCACGCGCAGCTTCGCCTTGCCGGCCGCGGGCGTCGCCGCCGTGTCGCGCAGCACCGCGACGGTGTAGCTGGGGCCGACGCGCACGAGCGACACCGTGTACCGGCGGTCCTCGGCCGTCGTGATGGTGCCCGACGTGAGGGCGCTGCTCGCGCCGGCGGTGGCCACGACGAGATCCTGCGAGCCCGCGGCGAGCGTCTTGTACTGCCCGGCCGCCGCCGCGGCGCCGAAGGGCACGGCGCTGAAGGACTCCTGGCCCGCCCAGAAGACGTCGACGCTCGCGGTGCCCGGGGCCGCGTTCACGAACCGGATGTCCGCGTCGCCGTGGTCCGCCGAGGTGGGGTCGTCGTTGCAGGCCGCGCCGAGCGCGAGCGCGCCGGCGAGGGGCATATACCTGAGTGCGCGCTTCGTTGCGCGCAGCGTGTGGTGAATCATCGACTGCTGGAAGAGGTTGTTGGGAACGGCACTCGCCGGTGCTAACCCGATCAGTGCCGGCTCCGTCACAACTCGGGCCCGAGACCCCGAACCTCCACGGCAAAATTGACAGGATGTGAACAGGATTCTGAACGCCCGGGCTCATCCTGCCATGCAGTCGCTCGACCCGCCCTCACCCCAGCAGCGGCGCGAGGTCCACGCCGCGCCACAGCCGCTCGCGCATCGCGCGCGTCTCGGCGAGCGCCACCGCGCCGGCGCGCGTCACCGCGAACACGCGGCGCGAGCCGCCCGCGGCGTCGGCGCGGCGCGAGACGACGAGGCGCTTCGCCTCCAGGCGGTCGAGCGTCGCGTACACGGCGCCCACGGTGACCTCGCGCCCGGACGCCTCCTCGAGCTCGCGGCGCACGGCCATGCCGTACGCCTCCGCGTGCGCGCGCAGCACCGCGAGCAGCACCTGCTCCTCGAAGGCGCCGAGCGGCGTGTCGTCGGCGCTCACTGCTCCCTCAGCACCATCGCCGGGTCCACGCGGCTCGCGCGCAGCGCGGGCACGAGCGCCGCGAGCACGGCCACCAGCAGCAGCGCCCCTCCGGCGATCCCCATCGCGACCGGGTCGGACGCGCCGACGCCGTAGAGGAGGGAGGTCAGGAGGCGCGCGAGGAGCAGCGCGCCCAGGACGCCGAGCACCACGCCCACGCCGGCGAGCGCGGCGCCGTGCCGCACGACCTGCCCCACGACGTGGCGCGGCGCGAGGCCGAGCGCGACGCGGATGCTCCAGTCGCGCAGGCGGCGGCTCACGAGGTGCGCCACGACGCCGTACACGCCCACCGCGCCGAGCACGAGCGCGAGCGCCGTGAGCAGCGACAGCAGCGACATGACCTGCCGCGCCGGGCCCACCGCCTTGTCGAACACGCTCTCCATGGTCGTGACCTCCTGCACCGCGACGCCGGGCGCGACGCGCCGGATGACGGCGCGCGCCTGGTCGAACACCCGCGTCGCGTCCTGCGGGCGCTCGGTGCGCAGCAGCAGCGACTGCCCCTCGAGGGCGAAGCCGAGCTGCTCCTCCAGGTAGTAGCGCACCGGCTTGCGCTCCTCCGTCAGCGTCCCCTCGGCCACGTCGTTCACGACGCCGATGACCCGCTCCGGCACGCCCCAGCCGCCGCCGGTGTAGCGCCCCACGGGGTCGACGCCCGGGAAGTACTTCGTCGCGAGCGCCTCGTTGATGACGACGTCCACCTGGGTCGTGTCGGCGGGGCCGGGGCGGTCGGACGCGTTGAACGTACGCCCGCTCTTCACCTTCGCCCCGATCGTCTCGAGGTAGCCGATGCTCCCGATGCGGAAGTACGTCGTGGCGGCGGCGAGGTCCGGCTGGCCGGGGATGGTGATGCTCGTGTTGTTGCCGTTGCCCCGCAGCGGGAGCTTCGACGAGGACGACGCGATCTTCACCCCCGGGATGCGCCCGAGCTCGTCCACCAGGCGT
The DNA here is from genome assembly GCA_045804325.1 of Gemmatimonadaceae bacterium. Taxonomy (GTDB): domain Bacteria; phylum Gemmatimonadota; class Gemmatimonadetes; order Gemmatimonadales; family Gemmatimonadaceae; genus JBJMNJ01. The sequence continues at coordinate 4,752 of JBJMNJ010000199.1, read as the reverse complement.
ACCAGCGTCTGGATACGCGCCGGCCCGCGCACGTCGGCGGGCATGGCCACGTCGAGGATCGCGATCCCCTCCGTGTCGATGCCCGGGTCGATGGCGTAGAGCTTCGAGACGCTGCGGACGAGGAGCCCCGCGCCCGCGGCGAGGAGCACGGCGAGCGCGACCTCGCCCACCACGAGCCCGCTCTGGAGGCCGACGCGCCCGCCGCCGGTGACGCCGCTGGTGCGCGCGGCGCCGATCGTCGTCCGCAGGTCCGTCCGGCGGAGCGAGAGCACGGGGAAGAGCGCGACCGCCAGCGATGCGAGCAGCGCGATGACGATCGCCGCGCCGAAGAGCGACCAGTCGAGGCTCGCGCGCTCGCCCCACTCACCCAGCGGGAGCGCGCCGACGAGCATGCGGAACCCGGCCGTCGCCAGGCCGGCGCCTGCCGCGCCCGCCAGCAGCCCGATGACGAGCGCCTCGCTCACGAGCTGGGCGACGAGGCGGCCGCGGTCGGCCCCGAGGGCGGATCGCACGGCGAGCTCGCTCGCGCGCCCCTCCACCTGCCCGAGCATGAGCGCGCCGACGTTCGCGCAGGCGATGAGGAGGATGAGCGCCATCGCCGCCGTCGTCGCGAGGAGCGCGGGGCGCATCGGCCCGACGAAGCTCTCGCGCAGCGGCGTGATCGTGGGGTTCTTCGTCTTGTCCCACTGCGGGTTGTCGTAGTCGAACCGCTCCTCGAGGATGGTGGTCAGGCGCTGGAGCTGCGGCCCCATCGCGGCCACCTCGCGCCCCGGCGCCAGTCGCCCGACCAGCGTGAGCTGCCCGCTGCGCGACTGCGGGTTCATCGACCGCGGCGTCCACACGCGGGTCGCCGGGTCGGGGAACCAGAAGCCGCGCGGCGCGACGCCGATCACCGTGCGCTCCACGCCGTCGAGTCGCAGCCGCTTGCCGACGAGCCCCGGGTCGCCGCCGAGCTCGCGCCAGAGCCCGTAGCTGAGGATCGCGACCGGCTCCGCGCCGGGCACGTCGTCGCCCTCCTGGAACGCGCGCCCCACGACGGGGCGCACGCCGAGCACGTCGAAGAGCTCCCACGTCGACGCCGTGCCGCGCAGCAGGCGGGTCGGCGCGCCCCCGACGCTGAGCGTCACGTCCTCGTCCACGTGCGCGGCGACCGCCGTGAAGCCGAGCTCCTTCCACTGCGGCCGGAGGTGCAGCACCTCCTGGTTGTTCCACGAGCCGTCGAAGTAGAACTGCACGAGCGACGCCTCGTCGCGGTACGGCAGCGGGTCCACGAGCAGCGCGCGCACGATGCCGGCGATGGCCGCCGTGCCCCCCACGCCGAGGGCGAGGGTGAGGACGGCGAGCAGCGCGTAGGTGGGGCGGGTGCGCAGGCGCCGCAGCGAGTACCGCAGGTCGAGGATCCAGCGTTCCATGAGATTGCCTCCAGGCCGCATCGCGTTCGCCCGCGGCTCGAATCCACTCCACCCCCGCCACCAGCTCCGCCGCAGGAGCGCGGGCGTGGAGCCGATCGCCTGCCCCCAGAGCCAGCGGCGCGCGCCGGGCTCACCATGACGCCGGGCACGCTCGTCGTACTCGGCGGCGAGGTCCGCGAGCACCTCGTCGCGCTCCGCGAGCGGCAGCAGCGCGCGGAGGATGGCGGTGGGAAGGCGGGGGGGTACGGGCACGGGCAGATTCTACTTTGTAGAAACGCCGGGTGAAATGCGCCGCGTGTTCGGGTGTTGTAGGGCGTTGGATGGGGGGAGTGGCGAAAAGGTTGCTGGCGAAGGACGGCCCTCGGCCCCTCGGCGTTCCACACCTCGACCACGCGGACATGTCCCGACTCCTGCTCGCCTCGACCGCCCTCCTGCTCGCCGCCTGCGCCCGAAAGGACTCCGCCGCGCGCAGCGACACCGGCGCCGTCACCGACAGCGCCCGCGCCGTCGCCACGACGTCCAGTCCGGCGGGCACGCCGTCGTCGCCCGCGGCCACCGCCGAGGTCAAGGACTCGGCCGGGCACTCCCTCGGCACGCTGAACCTCTCCGCGTCCCTCGGCGGCATCGTGGCGGAGGGGCACCTCATGGGGCTGGCGCCGGGCACGCACGGCATCCACCTCCACTCGGTGGGCCAGTGCCAGCCCCCGTTCGCGTCCGCCGGCCCGCACTGGAACCCCACGCAGAAGCAGCACGGGACCGAGAACCCGAAGGGGCCGCACCTGGGCGACATGCCTAACGTCGCCGTGGGCTCCGACAGCTCGGGGCACGCGCGCGTGACGTCCGCCGGCGGCACGCTCGACAGCCTCCTGGACGCCGACGGTGCGTCGGTCGTCGTGCACGCCACGGCGGACGACTACAAGACCGACCCCTCGGGGAACTCGGGCGCGCGGATCGCGTGCGGGGTGGTGACGCGCAAATAGCCCTCGGCCCTCGGCCGAGGGCCGTGATCAGACGCCGCCGTTCACGCTGAACCCGCCGTCCACCGGGATCACCGTCCCCGTCACGAACGACGCGGCGTCGCTCACGAGCCAGCGCACCGCGCCCACGAGCTCCTCCGGCCGGCCCAGGCGCCCCATCGGCGTCTGGGCCACGATCGTCCGGGCCCGCGCCGTCGGGCTGCCGTCGGGCGCGACGAGCACCGCGCGGTTCTGCTCGCTGATGAAGAAGCCCGGCGCCACCGCGTTCACGCGCAGGCCGTCGCCGAAGCGGCGCGCGAGGTCCACCGCGAGCCAGCGCGTGAACATGTCGATCCCCGCCTTGGCCACGGAGTAGCCCGGCGTCCCGCTGATCGCGCGCATCGCGGCCATCGACGAGATGTTGACGACGCTCCCCGCGCCGCGCGCCGCCATCGCCTCGCCGAACACGTGCGTGGGGACGACGGTGCCGTGCAGGTTGAGGCGCAGCACCTCGTCGAACGCGTCCATCGGCACCTCGAACGGGCTCCGTGCATCGCTGCGCGCGCGTGCGACGTTGCCGCCGGCCGCGTTCACGAGCGCGTCCACGCGCCCGTGCGCCGCGAGCACGGCGTCGCGCGCCGTGCGCACCGCCGACTCGTCGAGCACGTCGGCCACGGCGGCGGACGCCCGCCCGCCCGCGCCGCGGATCTCGTCGGCTTTCGCCTCCGCCACCGCCCGCCGGCGGCCGAGGAGCACGACGTGCGCGCCGCCGGCGGCGAGACCCGCGGCGATGGTGCCGCCGAGCACGCCGTAGCCGCCGGTGACGACGACCACGCGGCCGGCGAGCGAGAAGATGTCTCGCTCACCAGCGGCCATGGACCGTCTCGCGGAAGTGCCGGTCGTATACCTCGCGCACCTGCCGCATCGTCGCGTCGTCGAGCGGCGGCAGCTCCGCGGCGCGCACGTTGTCCTCCGCCTGCCGCGCGTTCCGCGCGCCGGGGATCGCCGTCGTCACCTCGGGGAACGTGAGGATCCAGCGGAGCGCGAGCTGCGCGAGCGTCGCACCCGCGGGCACGAGCGGCCGGAGCTCCTCCACCGCGCGCAGCCCTGCCTCGAGCTCCACGCCGCTGAACGTCTCCCCCTGGTCGAACTCCTCGCCGCGGCGGTTGAAGCTTCGATGATCCCGATCGGCGAAGACGGTATCCGCTCGCATCTTTCCGCCGAGCAGCCCGCTCGCGAGCGGCACGCGCGCGATGATGCCCACCCGCCGCTCCCGCGCCGCCCGGAAGAGCTCCTCGGCCGGCTTGAGACGGAACATGTTGAAGATGATCTGCACCGTCTGCACGCGCGGGTACTCGATGGCCCGCAGCGCCTCGTCCACGCGCTCCACGCTCACGCCGTAGTGGCGCACCTTCCCCGCGGCGACGAGGTCGTCGAGCACGCCGAAGACCTCCGGCATCTCGTAGACCTCGGACGGCGGGCAGTGGAACTGGAGCAGGTCCAGCGCGTCGGCTTCGAGGTTCTTCAGGCTGCGGTCGACGAAGGCGCCGAGGTTCCCGCGGTCGTAGCCGCCGGCGACGTGCGGGCTCAGTCGCCGCCCCGCCTTCGTCGCGACGACGATCTCCTCCTTCCGCTCGCGCCTGAGCTGCGCGACGAGGCGCTCCGAGTGGCCGTCGCCGTACACGTCGGCGGTGTCGACGAAGTTCACGCCGAGGTCGACCGCGCGGTGCAGCGAGCGCAGCGACTCCTCGTCGTCGGTGCGGCCCCACGCGTCGCCACCGATGGCCCAGGCGCCGAAGCCGATCTCGGAGACGCGAAAGCCGGTGCGGCCGAGCTCTCTGTGCTGCATCACTCCGAAAGGAAAGCGGGAGAAGCGGTCTAGCGCCGGAGTACGGCATGGGTGGCCTTCTCCGACCCCACGAACCGCACGCACTCGTATCCCAGGGCCCGCAGGTCGACTCCTTCGAACAGTCGCTCTCCTCCGCCGAGCAGCACCGGCGCGACCGCGACGTGCAGCTCGTCGATCAGGCCCGCGCGGAGATACTGCTGTATGGTGTCGGCCCCGCCTCCGATGCGCACGTCCTTCCCGTCCGCTGCCTCGCGCGCTCGGTCGAGCGCCTCGTGAATGCCGCCCGTGACGAAATGGAATGTGGTGCCGCCGTCCATCTCGATGGGTGGACGTGCATGATGCGTCAGGATGAAGACCGGGACGTGATACGGCGGATTGTCTCCCCACCAGCCCTTCCAGTCCATGTCCAGCCAGGGCCCGCGAAGCGGGCTGAACATGTTCCGTCCGAGAATCCAGGCCCCGACATTCGCGAAGCCGCGCGCGGCGAAGTCATCGTCGACCCCGGCCGTGCCGCCGTCCTTCCCGAACACGGTCC
>JBJMNJ010000198.1:0-3744 GCA_045804325.1 Gemmatimonadaceae bacterium | reverse complement strand
GGTGGGCATCGCGGGCAACCTGATGTTCGTCGTGCTGGCGCTCACCCAGATGCTCTCCGTCGGCACCACCACCGTGGTCGCGCACGCGATGGGCCGGAGGGACCGCGATGCCGCGCGCCTGGGCTTCAACCAGGCCCTCTTCCTCTCCCTGGTGTGCGGCCTGCTCTTCCTCGGCGTCGCGCTCGCGCTGCGCACGCGCTACGCGTCGACGCAGAGCGCCGATTCGGAGACGGCCAGCCAGGCTGCCCGCTACCTCCTGTGGTTCATCCCGGCGATGGCGCTCCAGTTCCCGTTCGTCACGATGTCAGCGGCTCTGCGGGGCGCCGGCAACTTCAAGCTCGGCGTCGTGGTCGGCGTCACCACCGTCCTGATCAACATGGCGGTGGCGCCCGTGCTGATCTTCGGGTGGATCGGCGCCCCGGCCCAGGGGATCAGCGGCGCGGCTGTGGCGTCGCTCTTCGCCATCATGGTGGGCAGCATCTGGCTGCTGCTGCATTTCCGGCACGAGCCGATTCTGTCGTATGCCCGCGCCGAGGTTTGGCCGCGGATCGACGTGTGGAAGCGCATGCTCGCGATCGGCCTCCCCGCCGGCTTCGACTTCGCGATGATGGCCGTGTACCTGTTCATCGTCTACGCGGTCACGCGACCGTTCGGCGCCGCGGCACAGGCGGGGTTCGGCATCGGGATGCGCGTCCTCCAGGCCGGATTCATGCCCGTCGTCGCGCTGGGCATGTCGGTGGCGCCCATCGCCGGCCAGAACTTCGGCGCCGGCCTCGCCGACCGCGTGCGACACACGTTCCGCGACGGGGCGCTGCTCGCGACGGCGATGATGCTGGTGCTCCTCACCATCTCCCAGGCTGCCGCGCCGCAGCTCGTCGGGATCTTCACGCGGGATCCCGCCGCGATCGAGGTCGGTGCGCAGTACCTCCGCATCATTTCGTGGAGCTTCCTGGCCTCCGGCGTCATCTTCGTCACGAACAGCATGTTTCAGGCGATGGGCAACACGATGCCATCGGTCGCGACCTCCCTCGTCCGGATCGTCGTCGTGACCGTGCCGGTGCTCGTGCTGGCGCGCCTGCCCGGCTTCGCCCTGGTGACGATCTGGCGCCTCGCGGCGCTGTCGGTGTTCGTGCAGCTCGGCCTCGCGCTGCTGCTGCTCCGGCGGGAGTTCGGTCGGCGGCTGCGGTTTGCCGGCGCCGTGGTAGACCGGACGGCGGCTGCGACGGCTGCCGGGGCGATGGTGGCGGAGTAACGCCGTGGGCGGCTCTGATCACCCACCGTGATGGACCGTCCGCCCCTCCTCCTCGATTCGCCGCCCTTCGTCGGACGCGACGCGGAGCTGGCGTCGCTCGTAGCCGACCTCGAGCGCGCGCGTGCCCGGTCCGCCGGCGCGGTGTTCGTCGCCGGCGAAGCGGGGGTAGGAAAGACGCGCCTCGTGCGCCACGCCGCCGAGGAGGCAGCGCGGCGCGGGTTCACCGTCGCCGAGGGGCGTGCGTTCGCGGTGGAGTCGGGGGTGCCGTACGCCATCTTCGCCGACGCGCTGCTTCCCCATCTCCGCCGCCTCGACGCCGCGGCGCTCACCCACCTCACCCGCGGTGCCGGCCGCGATCTGGCGGGTATCTTCCCGGCGCTCTTCGCCCCACCGCCGCGCGGCGAGCGCGAGAGCCCCGCCGACGAGAAGGCTCGCATGTTCTGGAGCTTCTGCGAGCTGCTCGGTCGCCTCGCCGCCCGGCAACCTCTGCTTCTGGTCCTCGACAACCTCCAGTGGGCCGACGTCGCGTCGATCGAGCTGCTGCACTTCGTGGCGCGGCAGACGCACGCCTCGCCCAGTCCGCCGCCGCTGCTCGTCCTCGCGACATACGTCGACGCCGACCACGATTCGCACCGCGCGCTCCGCGCGATGGAGCGCTCACTCGTCGAGCTGGGCGCGGCGCGGGTGATGCGCCTCGAGCCGTTGCCGGAAGAGCAGACGGCTGAGCTCGTGCGCCGCCTCTTCGACGCGCCGCCGGTGGTGACGCGCTCCTTCACTACCGCGCTCCACCGCTGGACCCGTGGCAACCCGTTCTTCGTCGAGGAGACGCTGCGATCGCTCGTCGCTTCGGGCCAGCTGCGTCGGAGCGGCGACGGCGCGTGGAGCGGGTGGGACGCCGCCGCGCTGGTCCCCTCGCGCTCGGTGCGCAACGTCGTCCTCGAGCGGGTGGCCCGCCTCGACACCACCGCCCGCGCGCTCCTCGACATCGCCGCGGTGCTCGGCGCGCGCATCACGCTGCCGGCACTGCGGGCCGCGAGCGACCTGTCCGACACCGCGGTGATGGACGCGCTCGACGAGCTGCGCCGCGCCGATCTGCTCGCCGAGGACGACGGCGCTTCGCCGGGGTTCGACTTCGTGCACCCGCTCGTCCGCGACGCGGTGTACGCGGCGCTCGGCCGCGCGCGCGCGCAGGCAATGCACGAACGCATCGCCGCGGCCCTCGAGCGGATGTACGGCGACGACGCCGACGCGCACGCCGACGAGCTGGCGCACCACTACCGGAACGTCGGCGCCGCCGCGGCGGGGCGCGCCGTACGCTACCTCGCCGCGGCCGGCCGGCAGGCGCTCGAGCGTCACGCCGACCGCGCCGCCGTGGAGTACCTCGAGGCCGCCGTCGCGGCGGCGCCGCTCGGCGACTCCACGGAATCCCTGGAGCTCCTCGAGTCGCTGGCGAAAGCGCGCCAGCGCGTCGGCGAGGTGGCTGGCGCGGCGGCGCTCTGGCGCCGCGTGCGCGACCACGCGGCGCACGCCGGCGACGCCCATCGCGTCGCCACCGCCGAGCGGCGCATGGGGCTGATGGCGTCGGCCGCGGGCGATCCCGCCGGCGCGCTCGCGCACTTCGACGCCGCATTCAGCGCGCTCGCGGGGCAGGCCGACGCCCCCGAGCTGACGACCCGGCTGCACCTCGCGCGCGCCACGGCGCGCCAGGCGGTCGGCCGACATGACGACGCCCTCGCCGACGCTCGAGCGGCGCTGGCGATCGCGGCGCCGCTCGGAGATCCGACGCTGCTGGCACGCGTGCATCGCGCGCTCCTCCTGCTGCACGTGTGGACCGGTCCGGCGAGCGAGGCGCGGGCTCACGGCGCGCGCGCCGTGGCCCTCGCCGCCGCCTCGGGCGAGCGGACGGTGGAGTGGTCGGCGCACTGGGCGATGGCGGTGCACGGCGGGCTGACGGGCGACGCCTCCGCGACCGCCCATCATCTGCGCGAGGCGGAGCGGCTCGCCGAGGAGGTGCGGTCGCCCGTGCTGCGGCTCTGGACCGCGGACGTCGCGATCGAATATCACTCGGGGATCGGCGAATGGCGCGCCGCGCTCGCCCTCGCGGCCCAGGCGATTCCGGCGGCGCGCACGCTCGGCCAACGTACGCTGCTCCCGCGGCTCCTCGTCTGGACGGGGCTCGTCCACCGCGGCCTCGGCGATCTGGAGCAGGCGCGCGTGCTGATCGAGGAGGCGTGGTCGCTCGCCGGCGCGGGAGTGGATGGCGGCCAGGACGCGGCCGACGTGCACGCCCTGGTGCCCGCGTACACGGGGATGGCCGGCTACCTCATGACCGCCGGCGAGAACGCCCGCGCACTCGAGGTGGGGGAGGCGGGGCTCGCCATCGCCGACCGCGCAGGCTACGTCGCGTGGGCGATCTACCGGCTGCTCCCCTTCGTCATCGAGACGGCGCTCTACCTCGAGGACTACGATCGCGCCGCGCGCCACAACGCGCG
>JBJMNJ010000197.1:0-5303 GCA_045804325.1 Gemmatimonadaceae bacterium | reverse complement strand
TGGAGCGCCGCCGGCGCAAGCTTGCCCAGCTCGCGGCGGAGGAGCAGCAGCGGCGCGCCGAGGAGGCGAGGCGGCAGCTGGCGCACATGGGGCGCGTGGCGCTCGTCGGCGAGCTGGGGGCGACCATCGCGCACGAGCTTCGTCAGCCGCTCACGGCCATCCGCGCGAATGCCGAGAGCGGCGCGAAGCTGGCGGCTCGCGGAGCCCGGCAGATGGAAGCGGACGAGCGCGAGCTCTATCGGGAGATCTTCAGGGACATCGTCCGGGACGACGCGCATGCCGCCGACGTGGTGACGCGGGTGCGCGCGCTCCTGCGGCGGGAGGAGCTGCCGCAGGAGCCGCTCGACCTCAACGAGATCTGCCGCACGGCGTCGCGGCTGCTGCAGCACGACGCGCGGACGCGCTACGCGAAGATCACTCTGTCGCTCGAGCCGCGGCTGCCCGCCGTGACTGGCGACGCGATCGAGCTCCAGCAGGTCGTGCTGAATCTCGTGATGAACGCGCTCGACGCAGCCATGTCCGCGGCCCATCCACACGTGATGATCGGTACGGCCGCGCGCGACGAGGAAGTGGAAGTCGCCGTGCGAGACAACGGGCCCGGATTGCCGCCGAACGTGCAGCGGCATCTCTTCGAATCGTTCTTCACGACCAAGACACAGGGCCTCGGCCTCGGCCTCGTGATAGTGCAGTCGATCGTGGAACGGCACCACGGCCGCGTGCGCGCCGAGAACAGCGAGGGCGGTGGAGCGATCTTCCGCGTCGCGGTGCCACGGACACGTGTCGCGCCACGCGGCTCTGCCGTGACGAGGCGGGAGCAGGCGGAGCTCGCGGCGGCGGTCCCCGCACATGGTACGGCCACACCGTCACCGTCCTGTGAGCTCTGGAGCGCGTCCCCGGCGTCTGCCGGCCCGCGAGCCGACGTGACCACGTGACGACTGCGAGGCATCCGATGTCGCTCGGGGCCAGCGCTCGACAAGCGGGAAGGGCGGCGGGCGAGTGGGTCGCGATCATCGACGACCACGCGTCGCTGCGCTCGTGCCTTTCGCGCGCCCTCCGACTCGAGGGAATCCGCTCCGAGACCTTCGCGTCGGCCGAGGAGTTTCTCGAGTGCGAGGCGCCGACCGCGCCGCGCTGCCTGCTGCTGGACATGAACCTGCCCGGCATGAGCGGTCGTCAGCTCGCTCAGTACCTCGCGCGCGCGCGGCCGCCAGTGCCGCCGATCATCTTCATCAGCGGCCACGAGGACCAGCTGGCGGCGTACGACGGCTGTCCCGCGGCGCATGGGCGTCTCCGCAAACCGTTCGAGATGGACGAGCTGCTGGCGCTCGTGACGCCGCTGGTGCGGCCGGCGGCCAGGTGAGCGCTCGCGCTCGTCACCAGCCGCGGAAGCTCATCCGGTCGAGGATCTGGCCACGGTACTCCGCGGTGTTGCCCGGGGAGCGCTCCAGCGGGTTCGGAAGCAGCGCGGCGAGCCCCGCCGCCTGAGCGCGCGAGAGGCCGCGCGCGCCCGTGCCGTAGTGATGCCGCGCCGCCGCGTCGACGCCGAAGACCCCCGGACCCCACTCGACCTCGTTGAGATAGAGCTCGAGGATGCGCTCCTTGCCGAGGATCAGGACCGCGGGCGGGGTCAGTGCGTAGTCGTACAGCTTGCGCACCGGGTTGCGGCAGGTGCACCCGAAGAGGTTCTTCACCAGCTGCTGGTCGATCGTCGACGCACCGCGGAGCCCCTCTCCCTTGAGCGCGTCCACGCCGGCGTCGCGCATCTGCCCCAGGTCGAAGCCCCAGTGCGACCAGAAGCGGCCGTCCTCCGCCGCGACGACCGCGTGGACGACGTGCTTCGGTATCCGCGCGAGCGGGACGAAGCGCTTCCGCTCCGCGTACGGCGTCCCCGCCAGCGCGGCCTCGAGCCGGCGCTCCAGCTGAACGCCCGTCAGCGGCGGCGCCACGAAGCGGTAGACGGCCAGGAGCGCGACGCACACGACGTAGTAGCCGCCGAGCACGACGAGCGCCCACCTGCTCAGCCGGGCCCCACGTCTCCGGAGCGCGCCGCGCGGCGCGGGTGGCGCGGGTGGCGAGGATGGGGCGGGCGGGGTGCCCTCGCTGAGCTGATGCGCTGCGTCCGACACGCGCGGCCTCGGCTGTCGGTGGAGGGTCTAGCTGGCACACGATGCGTCCGGGCAGCAGCGGCTCGGTGCAGGACGCGCGCCAGTGCCCACGGCTACGGGAGTCGGCCCCACGTTGCTGTCGACGCTACAGGTACGCGTTTCCGCGCTGCGGGTGGGGTAGGCGGACGCGGCGCTAGTGCTCGAGGAGCTCGATCTCGCGCGTCGCGATCACGGGCGTCGCGCTCGACGCGTCCAGCAGGAGCTGGATGCGGTAGCGCCCGGGGCGGAGCAGCGAGACGTCGAGCTCGAGCGCGCGCGGCGCGACGCCGCCGGCGGCCGCCGGCACCTCGCGCCAGTGCATGGCGAGGGACCGCTTCTCCTTGCGCCGCAGCTTGTCGAACGCGCGACGTAGCCGACCGTCACCGGTCGGGACGACGACGAGCGCGAAGTCGACCGGCTCGCCCGTCGCGCGCGCGCCGTACGACTCCCAGAACAGCCCCAGCCGGACGCTGCGCTTGGAGCGCAGCTGGTGCAGCGCGTGCGGGATCGCGTCCGCCAGCGTGGCGGGCACCGTCCCGTGCGGCGCGTACAGCAGCACGTCCGAGAGCCCGCGCTGCGCCCCGCCGGCGGGCAGCGCCACCGCGTAGCGCGCGCGTGCGGCCGCGGCGAACTCGCGGTCGAGCACCTCGAGGCTCACGAGCATCGGCTGCCACGGCGCGTACATCGTGGCGACGGCGGCGCGCCGCTCGGTCCGAATCTCACCGCCGATCGGCGGCGCCACGCCGCCGTGCGCGATCGGCGCGGCGAAGAGTCCCGCCTGCAGCCCGCCGCCGCCGAAGTTCGCGTCGTCGCTCACGTCGAAGGCGCCGACGACGAGGGCGGAGTCGCCGCGCCGGAACACGGCCAGCTGGTGCTCCAGCGGCCGGAACTTCTGCGCATAGCCGGGCGCGTACCCGACGCGCGGCGTCAGCGCGGCGAACGCCCAGTCGCCGAGGCGCAGGCGATCGAGGGAGGCGAGCACGCCGCCCTCGGGGAAGAAGTCGAACGCGGGCCCGCGGCGGTGGCTGGCGACGACCGTCGACGGCCCCGCGCCGTCGTCCCTCGTCTCCTGCGTGTACCACAGGCCGCCGCCGAAGCGCAGCAGCGTCTCGCGGTCGTCCGCGCCCTGGTACGCGCTCATCGGGCCCCGCGCGTCCTGCTCGATGCGCATGCGCGTGACGCGGGCGAGGAACTCGGTGCGGAGGTCGTTCACGCCGGTGAGGTACAGCGGCTGGACGACGCGCCAGAGTGCCGCCGCCATCGTGTCCCGCGCCGCGCATCCCAGGTGCCTGAAGCGGTCCGCCGTCTCGGCGTCGAGCAGCAGCGACATGTCCTCCCAGCCGCAGCGCTCCTTCTCCGGCATCGCCGCCAGCGCGGCGGCGAACGCGGAGTCGGCGCCGGCGTAGTCGCCCAGCTCCTGCGCCGCGTAGCCGGCGAGCGCGAGACACCAGCGGCGGAGGTCGCCCGCGGCCGCGCGACGCGCGCACTCGTCGGCGATGGCCCGCGACTCGTCGGTGCGTCCGAGCTCCATGCGGTAGCGCAGCCGCTGCGCGAGGATCCAGCGGTCCCCCGGCAGCGCACGTCCCAGGCTGTCGAGCGTGGCGATCAGCCACGTGCGCTTCGCGACCACCTTGGGCGACTCGGGGGGCGGGCCGTCGTCCCGCATCGAGGTGTGGCAGTAGCGGCCGATCACGAACCGGCAGCTCCGCCCCGACAGCCCGGGCTGCGCCGGCAGCAGGCGGCGCCGGAGCCGCTCGAAGTCGCCCTGCGCGCGATGCGCCGACTTCAGCAGGCGCGTCGAGTCGCGCCGCGCCAGCGGCGCGCGGGGCGCGGCCGTCTGCGCCGCCGCACGCTCTGCGGCGAACGCGCTCGCGGTCGCGAGGAAGAGGGCGACCACGGTCCTGCGGTGCGGCGTCACTGCGCAACCCTCCGACAGTGGAGCAACGTCGTGCGTCACCGTCGGAACGCGCAGCCCTCGTGCCGCCGCGGACGTCGCGGGCGTAAGGGATCGGCGAGTGAGGCCAAGGGCCAACGCGGTCGTGCGTGCGGCGGGCGCGACACGCGCGATGAGACCATGGGCCCATGGTACGTCGCCGCGCCCGCGCGATGTTGGAGAGGGACTCCGCGCCGCGCGCCGCACGTCGATGGACGCGGACGAATCGAGCGGCCGCCGCGGACCCGGCCTGTCGCTCGAGAGCGGTCCGCTCCGGCGCGCCATACCGCCGTCCCACAACGCGAGGAGAATGGTATGTCAGACGCACTCGATGCCGCGGCCACGCTCGCCGCTCCGGACGTCGTCCCGGAGTCGGACACGGTGGTACGCACGGAGGCGACGACCCCGGCGGTCCCGCCCCGCGGGGACGACTGGACGCAGCCGGCGGCGATGTCGATACCGAAGGAGGGCTACGTCCAGCTCGAGCGGGGACGGTACGGCCCGGTGTATCCGCGGACGCCGGCGCGCCACGGCTTCACGATCATCGCCAAGGTGAAGCCCGGCAGGGCAGAGGTGTTCCGCGAGTACGGGAAGCGCCTGGAGAAGACGGTCGCGAGCGCCCCGAACTCGCTCGAGGTCCTGCGACTGCACTTCCTGAAGTGGGTGCTGTTCGACATCGGCGAGGACACCTACTTCATGTATCAGGGCGTCTTCGACACCGACTTCGACAAGTACACGGAGGACGCCGTCGCCCTCTTCACGAAGTACGGGATCAACACCGTGTTCGAGAACCTCGAGGGATTTCCCGAGGACTGGAAGACGAACACGCGCGCCTTCATCGAGTTCGTGCGCCAGCACCATCGGCCGAGCTTCCTGGAGTACGGCGAGTACCCGTTCGTCTCCGCCGACGAGATCAAGAAGGCGCTCCAGCTCAAGGCGTCCTTCGCGACCATGCTCGACCAGATGCAGTGACCGAGGAGACGGCGACATGATCGAGCTCGACGACATCCAGCACATCCTGCTGACGCGTACACCCGCGCTGACCGGGCGGTACTACTTCGTCTCGTTCGCCAGCGCGGAGGCCGGGCGATGCTGGCTGGGCGAGCTGCTCGACGTCGTCCGCTCGGCGCGCGTGGCCGAGCGGAGGGGGGTCGAGGAGAAGCGCTGGGTGACGGTGGCGGTCACGTGGAACGGGCAGCGGGCGCTGGGGGTCGACGTGCCATCGC
>JBJMNJ010000196.1:0-5367 GCA_045804325.1 Gemmatimonadaceae bacterium | reverse complement strand
TCGGCCCCATGTTCCGCTCGCCGGCGAGGATCACGTCGCGCCGCTCGAGCGCCTTGGCGCGCGTCACGACCGACTCCGCGTCCGCGAACGGGATGATCTGCCGCGCGCCGTTCTTCAGCGCCACCGCGATCGTCGTGGACGCGCGCAGCACGTCGATCACCACGACGACGCGCCCGGCCACGTCCGCCGGCGAAGCGCCCTGCGGCGTGAGGAGGACGTCGAGCTTCGACGCCACCTACGGCTGCTCCTTGAAGAGCTCGCCCTCGCGCTCGAGGAACTTCGTGTCGAAGTCGCCGCTCTGGAACGTCCGGTTCTGCATCACGCGCGCGAGGAACGGGATGGTGGTCTGCACCCCCTCCACGATGAAGCTCTCGAGCGCCACCTGCATGCGCTTCACGCACTCCGCGCGGTCGCGCCCCTGCACGATGAGCTTGGCGAGCAGCGAGTCGTAGTACGGCGGCACGCGGTAGCCCGCGTAGACGTGCGTGTCGAGGCGCACGCCGGGCCCGCCCGGCGGGTGGAAGACGGCGATGTTGCCCGGGGACGGCTGGAAGTTGCGGTAGGGGTCCTCGGCGTTGATGCGGCACTCCATCACGTGCCCGCGCAGCGCCGGGAGCTCGAGCACCGACAGCCGCTCGCCGGCGGCGACGCGGATCTGCTCCTTCACGAGGTCCACGCCGGTGAGCATCTCCGTGACGGGGTGCTCGACCTGGATGCGCGTGTTCATCTCCATGAAGTAGTACGAGCCGTCGCGGTCGAGCAGCATCTCGATCGTGCCGGCGCCGACGTAGTCGATGGACTTCGCGCCGGCCACCGCCGCGTCGCCCATGCGCAGCCTGAGGTCGGGCGTGACCGCCGGGCTCGGCGCCTCCTCGATGAGCTTCTGGTGGCGGCGCTGCACCGAGCAGTCGCGCTCGCCGAGGTGGATGCAGTTGCCGTGCTGGTCGCCGAGGATCTGGAACTCGATGTGGCGCGGGCGCTCGAGGTACTTCTCGACGTACACGTCGCCATTGCCGAAGGCGCCGAGTGCCTCGCTGCGGGCGAGCTGGAAGGAGCGGGCGAAGTCGTCGGCGTCGCGCGCGATGCGCATGCCCTTCCCGCCCCCGCCGGCCGCCGCCTTGATGATGACGGGGAAGCCGATGCTCTCGGCGAACGCGAGCGCCTCCTCGACGTCCTCCACCGGGCCCGGCGTGCCGGGGACGACGGGGACGCCCACGCGCATCATCTGCTGCCGCGCCGCGGCCTTGTCGCCCATGACGCGGATCTGCTGCGCGGTGGGGCCGATGAAGGCGATGTTCGACGCCGCACACGTCTCCGCGAACGCCGCGTTCTCGGCGAGGAAGCCGTAGCCCGGGTGGATCGCGTCGGCGCCGGTGATCTCGGCGGCGGCGATGATGCGCGGGACGTTGAGGTACGACTCCCGCCCCGGCGGCGGGCCGATGCAGACGTCGTCGTCCGCGAAGCGCACGTGCAGGGACTCGCGGTCGGCCTCGGAGTAGACGGCGACGGTCTGGATGCCGAGCTCGCGGCACGCGCGGATGACGCGCAGCGCGATCTCGCCGCGGTTGGCGATCAGAACCTTGGTAAACATTTACTGGCGGCTGGGACGCGGGGGCGCGGCGGGCGCGCTACCCATGCTGCTCGCGCTGGAACGGGTCCCACGACGTGTCGCTCGTGCCGGCGACGCCCTGCACGCGCAGCGCGAACTCCGCCGGGCTCGTCGCGAAGAACATCGCCTGCTCGTAGGAGATGGTCCCCTTCGAGTACCAGGACATGAGCGACTGGTCGAAGCTCTGCATCCCGTACTGCACCATGCCCTCCTTGATGAGGTCCGGGATGTTCAGCGACTTCGTCATGTCGCGGATGTTGTCGCGCACGGCGGCCGTGTTGATGAGGACCTCCGCGGCCGGCACGCGGCCCGGCTTGTCGGCGCGCGGCACCAGGCGGAGCGAGATCACCGCGGCGAGCGCGCTCGAGAGCGCGAAGCGCACCTCCGCCTGCTGGTGCGGCGGGTAGAACGACAGCACGCGGTTGATGGTCTGCGTCGCGTCCGTCGTGTGCAGCGTCGAGAACACGAGGTGGCCGGTGTCGGCCGCCTTGAGCGCGGTGTCCAGCGTGTCGAGGTCGCGGATCTCGCCGAGGAGGATGATGTCCGGGTCCTGGCGGAGCACGCGCCGGAGCGCCTGGCCGAAGCTCGCCGTGTCGGTGCCGACCTCGCGCTGGTTGATGTGGCAGTTGATGTCGCGGTGCAGGAACTCGATCGGGTCCTCGATCGTGATCACGTTCGCGCGCCGCTTCTCGTTGATGTACTGGATCATCGCGGCGAGCGCCGTGGACTTCCCGGAGCCCGTCACGCCCGTGACCAGGACGAGGCCGCGCGGCTTCATCGCGATCTCGTTGATGATCGGCGGGAGGTTGAGCTCCTCGACCGTCTTCGTCTGGTACGGGATCGAGCGCATCGCGTACGCGATCGTGCCGCGCTGCTGGTAGACGTTCACGCGGAAGCGGCCGATCCCGGGCACGCCGATGGCGAAGTCCGTCTCCTTGTACTCGGCGAACTCCTTCACCTGCTTCGGCGTCATCACCTGCTCGGCGAGCGACTTCAGGTCCTCGGGCCGCATGGCCGGGAGCTTGAGCGGCTCGAGCTCGCCCTGGACGCGCAGCGTCGGCGGGCGGCCGACCTTGAGGTGCAGGTCGGACGCGTTGCGGCGCACCATCTCCTGCAGCACCGCCTTGAAGTTGAAGGGGGCGCCGCCGGGAGCGGGGGCGCCCTGGGCGGCCGGCGCGCCCGCGCGCGTCGCGTCAGCCATTGGGGTCGATCCGGAAGAGCACCTGGCCGTACTCGACGGGCTGCGCGTTCTCCACCGACACCTCGCGCACGACGCCCGAGACCTCGGACTCGATCTCGTTCATGATCTTCATCGCCTCGATGATGCAGAGAATCTGACCCTTCTCGATGCGCTGGCCCGGCGAGACGTACGCCTTCGCGCCCGGCTCGGGGGAGGCGTAGAAGGTGCCCACCATGGGCGATTTCACCTCGAGCAGGTTCGCCTTCGGCGCCTCCGCGCGCCCCGCGCCGTCGTCGCCGACCACCGGCGCGCCCTCGACGGGCGTCGCGCGCCCGAGGGGCCCGCCCGCCGGCATCGCGGCCGGCACGAGGGCCTGCACGGGCATCGGCGCGGCCATCTGCACCGTGCCGCGCTGCGCCGGCGACTTCGAGATCCGGATCTTCATCCCCTTGTCGGAGGTGATCTCGATGGAGTCGACGCTGGAGCCGTCGAGCATCTCGATGAGCTTCTTGACGTAACGGAGGTCGATCATGGCGCTCGGTGAGGGGGCTGCGGAGGGGGCGGCGCGTCGGGCGCTCACCCGACCTCGAGCAGCTCGCGCGTGAAGTGCGTCAACAGCTCCGGGCCGTCCGGCGCGAGGTGCACGTCGTCCTCGATGCGCACCCCGCCCCAGCCCGGCCGGTAGATTCCCGGCTCGATCGTCACCACGGCGCGCTCCGGCAGCGGCCCGTCCGCGGTGCGCGAGAGGCGCGGCGCCTCGTGCACCTCGAGCCCGAGCCCGTGGCCGAGCCCGTGGCCGAACAGCTCGCCGTGGCCGTGCCGCTCAATGTAGCCGCGCGCGAGCGCGTCGGCATCCTTGCCGCGCATCCCCGCGCGCACCGCCTGCCGGGCGGCCTCGTTCGCGCCGCGCACCACGTCGTAGATCGCGCGCTGCTCGTCGCTCGCCCGCCCCACCACGACCGTGCGCGTGACGTCCGCGCAGTACCCGCCCACCTCCGCGCCGAAGTCGAGGAGCAGGAGCTCGTCGCGCTGGACGGGCTTGGACGACGAGCGCGCGTGCGGGAGCGCGGCGCGCTCGCCGGAGGCGACGATCGCCGGGAACGGGTGCCCCTCGCTCCCCGCGTCGCGCAGGCTGCGCTCGAGGATCCCCGCCACCTGGAGCTCGGTGAGGCCGGCGCGCACCTCGCCGAGCGTGCGCTCGAGCGCGGCGATCGCCACCGCCGCCGCCGCCCGGATGAGCGAGACCTCGCCGGCGTCCTTGCGCTCGCGCAGCTTCTCGACGAGGTCCGCGGTCGGCCGCCACTGCCAGCGCTGCGCGCCCTCCACCAGGCGCTGGAAGTCGCGGTGCGTGACGTGGGGGGACTCGAAGCCGAGCACCTGGAGGTGGCCGAGCTGCGGGAGCTGCTGGAAGAGGCCCGCCCAGAGGCTCTGCGCCTCGATGACGACGCGCGCGACGTCGCCCACCTCGGCCGCCGCCTGCGTCTTGTAGCGGAAGTCGGTGACGAGCACGACGTCGCCGCGCGCCGGCACGAAGACCAGCGCGCTGGAGCCGGAGAAGCCCGTGAGGTAGCGGACGTTCGCGAGCCCGACCAGCAGCAGGCCGTCGAGGTGCTCCGCGGTGATCGCCTCGCGGAGCGCCGCGACGCGATCCGCTCGTCGGTCGCCGGCGGCGCTCACGTGGTCCCCGCGGCGGCCAGGGGGCGCGCGGCGCCCGCCTCCTTGAGCGACGCGACGAGGCCGCGCAGCGCGAGCTCGTAGCCCGCCGCGCCGAACCCGCAGAGCACCGCGCGGGCGCCCGCGGCGAGCGCGCTGTGGCGCCGCTCCGGCTCGCGCGCGTAGATGTTCGTCAGGTGCACCTCGACGAACGGCACCTCCACCGCCGCGAACGCGTCGCGAATGGCGAGGCTCGTGTGGCTGTAGGCGCCGGCGTTCACGATCGCGCCGTCGGCGCGGCCGCGCAGCCGCTGCACCGCCTCGACGAGCTCGCCCTCGCCGTTGTGCTGCGCGCACTCGAGCTCGACGCCGAGCTCGCGCGCCACGTCGCGGAGCCTCGCCTCGATCTCGGGAAGCGTCGTCCGGCCGTACAGCGCCGGCTCTCGCGTCCCGAGCAGGTTGAGGTTCGGGCCGTTGAGGAGGGCGATCCTCACTTCTTCTTCAGCCCCTCGAGCCAGGCGTTGAACTGCTCGATGTCGCTCGCCGCGACGTCGCCCGGGTCGGCGCTCGTCGCCTCGGGCGGCGCGCTCGCGCCCCCGACCTCGGCGAAGAACTGGTCGAAGGAGAAGGAGCCGCCCGGCGCGCCGCGGCCGGCGGGCGCCGACTGCGGCACGGTCTGGGGCGCGGGCGAGCTCGGCGTGACGGACGCGGACGGCGCCTTCGGCGCGGCGCGCGGCGGCGCGCGGAACACGTGGTCGAGCGAGAGCTCCTCGTCCGCGGGGCGCGTCGGCTTCCCGGGCGGCGACGTCTCGTCGCCCACCGCGAACGCGCTCGCGAGCGAGTTCGCGGCCTCGTCGTCGTCGGGGGCGACGGCGCTCCCGCCGAAGAGTCGGTCGAGCGAGCCGCCGTCGATCTCCGAGCCGGC
>JBJMNJ010000195.1:0-13263 GCA_045804325.1 Gemmatimonadaceae bacterium | reverse complement strand
ACGGGGCGCCGGCGCCGGACGCGCAGGCCCCCGCCCTCCAGCGTCTGCTGGCCGAGGCGCCGGCGGCGCGGCCGGACCGCATCGCCATCCGGATCGACGGGCGCGTACTGCTCGTGCGCCCGGCGGACATCGACTGGATCGAGGCGGCGGACGACAGCGTCCGGTTCCACGTCGGGCGCACCGTCTACGAGCAGCGCGACACGCTGTCGCGCCTCGAGCAGCGGCTCCCGGCGGGGCAGTTCCTGCGCATCCACCGCTCGACCATCGTCAACGTGGATCGGATCCGCGAGCTGCAGCCGTGGTTTCAGGGCGACTGGGTCGTCATCCTCGTGGACGGTACGAAGCTCACCACGGGGCGCAGCTATCGCCCGCGGCTCAAGGCGCTGATCGACGGAACGGCCTGACGGTCCGCTGGCGTACCGACGCCGCGGCGAGCGCCGCGTCCGCCGCGCGACCGGCGCCGTTCACCGCGCGAACCCCGCCGTTCACCGCGCCGCCGTTTCACGCGGCCGGTCCCACCCGCAGTCTTCAAGCAGTCAGCGGCCCATACACTCGCTGGGCCCGCGCCCCGCGCTCCCCGCGCGGCGGCTGCCTCACAACCCCCTGAAGGAGAGAGCATGCGTCAACTCGTCCTCGCGGCGGCGCTCGCCGCCGCGCTCACTGGCTGCGGCGGTGGTGGCGGCGGCGGCGGCGAGCCGACGCGCACGCCGGCGAGCGTCGCGGTCACGGCGGCCGGCACCACGCCCCTCGCGTCGATCGGCGACACCCGCGGCCTCACGGCCGTGGTGCGCGACGGCGCCGGGGCGGTGATCCCGAACGCGAGCGTGAGCTGGTCGGCGACGCCCGCGGGCATCGTGACGCTCAGCGGCACCTCGGGGCTGACGGTCACCACGACGGCCGCAGGCAACGGCACGGCCACGATCGTCGCGACGAGCGGGCCGGCGACGGGCCAGACCACCGTGGACGTCGCGCAGCGGCTCTCGGCGGTGAAGGTGAACCCCGCCTCGGTGAGCGTGGCGCCCGGCTCGACGCGCCAGCTCGCCGCGACCGCCGCCGACGCGCGCGACAACGCCATCGCCGGCGCGACCGGCTTCACGTTCGAGTCCAGCAACGACGCGGTGGCGACCGTCGGCACGACCGGCCTCGTGACCGGCGTGGCGGACGGCACCGCGACGATCACCGTGCGACTCACGCGCGACGGCGTCAACGCCAGCACGCCGGTCGCCGTCACCGTGGCGCCGGTCGCGGCGTCGGCCAGCGTGGACGCGACGACCGGCGACACGTTCAGCCCCACGTCGGTCGACATCGCGGTGGGCGGTCAGGTGACGTGGACGTTCGCGAAGCTGCACAACGTGACGTTCACGTCGGCCAGCGCGCCGGCCGACATCGGCAACACCGCGAGCGGCTCCGTGTCGCGCACCTTCCCGACGGCCGGCTCCTTCCCGTACACGTGCACGCTGCACCCGGGCATGAACGCCACCGTCGTCGTCCATTGATCGCCGTCCGCCACCGCACGCACGCCGCGCTCGCCGCCGCGGGCTGCCTGCTGCTCGCCGCGCCGCTCGCCGCGCAGACGCGCGCGGAGCAGTCGCACGACTTCGACACCGCCGAGGGGCGGCTGCTCGGCTTCTACTCGGCGTCGCTGCTCTTCACGCCCGTCGGCATCGTGGCGCCCGCCAGCATGGGGCGCGTCGAGGTCGGCGTCGAGCTGGGCTTCGTGCCGCAGCTCGACGCGGAGCAGCGCGCCATCGGCAGCGACAAGCCGGAGAACACGAACCTCGCGCCGGTGTTCCCGCGCCCGCGCGTGGCGGCCTCGCTCCCCGGCGGCGTGCTGCTCGAGGCGAGCTGGCTCCCGCCCGTGAAGGTGTTCGGCGTGAAGGCCAACCTGCTCAACGCGGCCGTCTCGGCGCCGCTCGGCGCGGTGGCGGGCGTCGGGCTCAGGGGGCGGGTCACCGCGCCGTTCGGCCACGTCGAGGGCGCGATCACCTGTAGCGGCGACGTGGCGGAAGGCGGCGACGCCGACCTCCAGCTCTACTACGCCGTGATCTGCAACGGTCGCGACAGCGAGGACCGCTTCGAGCCGCGACACGTCGCCGCGGAGCTCGTGGCGACGAGCGCGCGTCCGCGCAGCGTCGGGGGCGGCACCTGGACGCCGTGGGCGGCCCTCGGCCTGCGCCGCGAGCGGACGCGTTTCGACATCGGCGTCATGCGCGAGGACGGGTCACGCGACCCGGACCATCCCATCCTCCGGCTCCACGGCACCTACGCGCACGGCTCGCTCGGCGCCGCGTGGAGCGGCCCGCGCGGGATGTCGCTCGCGGGGGAGGTACTCTACGCGCCGGGCAGCCTCGTGACGGCGCGCCTCTACGCGGGGGTGCGTCGATGAGCCGGACCTCGCGGACGCGCACGCACGTCGCGCGCCGGGCCTTCGCGATCGGGGTGGCGGGCGCGCTCGTCGTCGCGACGGGGTGCAGCGACTTCTCCGCGCCCGACGACCCCGCGTTCGGCCTGCCCGACATCGCGGTCGCGCAACCGACGCTGAGCGGCGACGTGCAGCCCATCTTCAGCAAGCGGTGCTCCATCGGCGGCTGCCACTCGCTCGCCTCGCGCCGCGCCGGCCTCGTGCTCACCCCCGACTCGGCGTACGTCATGCTGGTCAATCGCGTCGCGACGGAGCGGCCCGACCTGCGGCGCGTGCTGCCCGGCAGCCCGGAAAGCTCGTGGCTCTGGATCCGCGTCCAGCCCGACCAGTCGCTGCGCGGGAGCTTCCCGCGCATGCCGCTGGCCGCCCATCCGCTCACGCCGAACCAGATCGCGACGATCGCGAACTGGATCGCGCGCGGCGCGCCGCAGGACTGAGGGGCGCGCCGTGGGGGTGCAGGACATCGACGCAGCCGTAGGGAGCCCCGGGCCGGCGGGCGCGTGGGAGCGTGCGGCCGCGCGGCGCGAGATCCCGCTCGACGCGCGCAACGCGGAGGTCACCTTCGCGGTGCGGTGGATGGGCGTGCTCGTGGTGCGCGGGCGCTTCCACGACGTGCGCGGGGTCGTGCGCGTGCCGGACGGCGACGTCGCGCGCGCGGAGGTGCACGTGGACGTCGGCGCGGCGAGCGTGCGCACGGGGATCTCGCTCCGCGACCGCCACCTCTGTGGCGACAGCTTCCTCGCCGCCGCGCGGCACCCGGTGCTCACGTTTCGCAGCACGACCGTCCTGCCGGAGCGCCCGCGGCTCGATCTCCGGGCGCTCGTGACCGTGCGCGGCGTGACGGCGGCCGGGCGGCTGGACTGCGCGACCGCGGCCGACGGCGCCCAGGCCCTGCGCGTCGTGGGGACCGGCACGCTCTCGCGGCGCGCGTTCGCGGTGGGCCGCCCCACCGGCATCGCGGCGCTGAACCCGCTCTACTGGCTGATCGGCGACCGCGTGGCCGTGCGGGCCGAGGTGCGGGTCGCGCTCGACTGAGCCGCGGGCGTTCCGGCGCCGCACGCGAGCGGCCGATGCGGGCCCCCGACCGGTCTACGAATTCCTTACTGCCGTGCGCCACCGGTCGTCGTAACTTGCGTACGGCCGCGCCCGAAACCGGCGCCGCGGACCGCCCGACCCACCCGCAGGAGAACCCACCGCATGCGACGGCTCGCTGGAGCCCTGGCGTGTCTGCTCCTTTCGGCGCTCGCGAGCGCCGGGGCGCAGGACCCGGGGCGCGTCAAGTACGAGCAGTACAGCCTCCCCAACGGCCTCACGGTCGTGCTCTCCGAGGAACACTCGGCGCAGGTCGTGGCCGTGACGATGTACTACGACGTCGGCTCGCGAAACGAGCGAGCGGGCCGCACGGGGTTCGCGCACCTGTTCGAGCACGTGATGTTCCAGGGCTCCGCGAACGTGAAGAAGATGGAGCACATCCAGCTCGTGCAGCGGGCCGGCGGGCAGGTGAACGGCACGACGAACGAGGACCGCACCTACTACTACGAGGTGCTCCCGTCGAATCGCCTGAACCTCGGGCTCTGGCTCGAGGCGGACCGCATGCGCTCGCTCAACATCACCGACTCGACGTTCGAGAACCAGCGCCAGGCGGTGAAGGAGGAGCGGCGCCTCAAGGTCGACAACCAGCCCTACTCCCGGGCGTTCTTCGAGGACGAGTACGGGACGGCGGACACGGCGACGTGCTTCCCGTACGCGCACTCGATCATCGGCTCGATGGCCGACCTGGACGCCGCGCGCACTCCGGACGTGCAGGAGTTCTTCCGCCAGTACTACGCGCCCAACAACGCCGTGCTCACCGTCGTCGGCGACTTCGACACCGCCGAGGCGAAGCGGATGGTCGAGCAGTACTTCGGCAGCATCCCGCGCGGGCCGGCGCGCCCCGCGGAGCAGCCGTGCCAGGCGCGGTTCAACGCCGGCGCCCGCCGCCGCGACCTCGTGGACCCCAAGGCCACGCTGCCCGCGACGTTCCGCGTCTACGCGGTGCCCGCGTACGAGCACCCCGACACGCCCGCGCTCTCGCTGCTCGCGACGATTCTCGGTCAGGGCGAGAGCTCGCGCCTGAACCGCGTGCTCGCGCGCGAGGCGCGCGCCGCGGTCGGGACGCAGACCTACCTCAACCCGTTCGGGCCGCGGCGCGGCCCGGGCGTGTTCCTCGCCTTCGCGATCGCGAACCAGGGCGTCGCCGTCGACTCGGTCGACCGGCTGCTCGCCGCGCAGGTCGCCCGGCTCGGCGCCGAGGGCGTGGACGCGGCGGAGCTCGAGAAGGCGAAGAACAGCTTCCGCGCGGGCGTGATCAACCAGCGCCAGCAGGCCCTGAACCTGGCCGACGCGCTGCAGACCGCGCGCATGTTCCTCGGCACGCCCGACGCGATCAACACGGACCTCGATCGCTACATGAAGGTGACGCTCGACGACATCCGCCGCGTCGCGCGCACCTACCTCGTGCCCGACAACTCGCTCACCCTCCTGTACAAGACGCCGGGGGGCACGACCCCATGACGACGCGGAGCAGCATGACCAGCCGACGCACCCTCGCGCTCCTCGCGGGCGCGCTCGCTCTCGCGCCCGCGGCCGACCTCGCGGCGCAGCAGTACCCGACGTCGCCGCCGCCGGCCGCGCCGGTGCAGCCCGCGACGTTCCCGCCGTTCCAGGAGGTGACGCTCCCGAACGGCGTGCGCATGGTGCTCGTCGAGAACCACCGGCAGCCGGTGGTGTCGATCTCGCTCTCCTTCCCGGCCGGCAACGCGTTCGAGCCGAAGGGGAAGGAGGGGCTCGCCGACCTCGTCGCCGGACTCCTCACGAAGGGAGCGGGGAAGCGCACCGCGGACCAGGTCTCGGAGGCGATCGAAGGCGTGGGCGGAAGCATCGGCGCGACGGCCGGCCCCGACTTTCTCACGCTTCGCGCGGACGCGCTCTCGCCCCAGGCGGACCTCGCGATGGAGCTCCTCGCCGACGCCGCCGTGCGGCCGACGTTCCCGGCGGAGGAGGTCGAGCTCCTGCGCACGCAGACGCTCTCGGGGCTGACGCTCGAGCTCTCGCAGCCGGCGAGCCTGGCGTCCCGCTTCTTCGCGGGCAGCCTGTACGGCGACCACCCGTACGGCCGCCGCCCGACGCCGGCGAGCGTCCGCTCCATCACGCGCGACGACCTCGTGGCGTTCCGCGAGGCGCGCCTGCGCCCGCGCTCGGCGCTCCTCGTGATCGCGGGCGACCTGACGCTCGCGCGCGCCCGCGCGCTCGCCACCAAGCACTTCGGTTCGTGGACCGGCGCCGCCGCCGCGCCCATCGTCATGGCGACGCCGCCGGCGCGGACGCGGAGCGAGATCCTCCTCGTGCACCGGCCCGGCTCCGTGCAGAGCAACATCGTCGCCGGGAACACGACGTTCCGCCCGGGCGACCCGCGCTACTACGCGTCCGTCGTCGCGAATCGCGTCCTCGGCGGCAGCGCCGACTCGCGCCTGTTCGCGATCCTGCGCGAGCAGAAGGGCTGGACCTACGGCGCCTACTCGCAGCTCCAGCGCCCGCGCGGACTCGGCAGCTTCCTGGCGAGCGCGGAGGTGCGCACCGAGGTGACCGACTCCGCGCTGGCCGAGCTGCTCACGCAGGTGCGGCGCATGGGCAACGAGCCCGTCACCGCCGCCGAGCTCGAGGCGGCGAAGAGCTCGCTCGTGGGCAGCTTCCCGCTCACGATCGAGACGGCGGAGGGCGTGGCGGCCGCGGTGACCACCGCCAAGCTGCTCGAGCTGCCGGCGGACTACCTCCGGACGTACCGCACGCGCCTCGCGGCGGTGACGCCGGCGGAGCTCACAGCGGCCGCGCGGGCCACCATGCGGGCGAACGAGCTGCTCGTGGTCGTCGTGGGCGACGCGACGAAGACCTACGACAAGCTCCGGCAGATCGGGCCGGTGCGCATCGTGTCGGTGGAGGGCACGCCGATCTCGCCGGCCGAGCTGAACGCGCGGGTCTCAGGCGCGACGGTGGACCCCGCGCGCATCCGCGCGGCGAGCGACTCCTTCACGATCAACGTCCAGGGGAACCCGATGGGGTTCCAGACGCGCGTCGTGGAGAAGACGGCGAGCGGCTTCCGCATCACCGAGGAGTCGCGCGTCGGAAGCATGGTCCAGCAGTCGAGCGAGATCACCCTCGGGCCGCGCGCCGAGCTGCTGTCGGTGCGCCAGAGCTCGAGGCAGCAGGGGCAGGACGGCCGGGTGGAGGTGACGGTCGCGAACGGCAAGGCGACCGGGACGGTCATGACGCCCGGGCAGGCGGCCGGGACGCCCAGCACCATCGACGTGGCGCTCCCCGCGGGCGCGCTCGACGACGTGTCGCTGCAGGCGCTGCTCTCGGCCGTCGACTGGCAGCCCACGACGAAGCTGACGTTCAACATGCTGTCGGTCACCGAGCGCGCCGTGAAGCCGGTGACCCTCGCGGTGGCGGGGACGGAGAAGGTGACCGTGCCCGCGGGGGAGTTCGACACCTACCGGGTGGAGATGACGGGCGGCCGCGTCCCCGTGAGCTTCTTCGTCAGCCGGGCGGCGCCGCACCGCGTGGTGAAGGTCTCCCGAGCCGGCCAGCCGATCGAGTTCGTGCTCGCGAAGTAGTTCCGGTCGGTCAAGATGTCCGGGCAGGGTCAGCCCGCCGGGCACGCGAACCACCGCGTGCCCGGCGGGCTAACTATTTACGAATATTTGATTTGGCATGGATGGGGCCGCTTGTGATGTCGCTCACAGACGGTCGCCTGGTGACGCCGGATCGTTACCGCGGAGTCTGCCGGCCGTCGTTCTGACGGTGGCAGCACGACCCGGCTGACCCGCCGGTGATCCCTCCTCCCGCGCTCCCGCTCTGGGAGCCGGTCCGATGCTGTGCCGCCCGCGCCCTGCGGGCGGGCCGTCAACGCCGAAGCTGGCGCACGGCCCCCGGTCTTCATCCAGGCAGGACAGCATGCGATCCAAGAGTCCACTGTCGGTCGCGCTCGCGGCCGGTGCGCTCGTGCTCACGCTGGCGCGCTGTGCCGAGCCCCCCGCGGGCCCGAGCGCCGCGGCCGCGCCTTCGCTCTCGACCACGGAGACGCTCGCCTCGGACGGCGAGTCGCTCCTCGCGTGTCGCGAGCAGGCCCCGCGCGACTTCTCGTTCACCCTCGACGCCCGCGGCGGCCGCGTCTCGCGCGGCGGCGTGGTGCTGGACGTTCCCGCCGGCGCCATTCCCGGCCGGCAGGAGTTCGTCCTGACGCTGCCGCGCTCCCCGTACCTCGAGATCGACCTCGACGCGGTGGGGCACGAGCACTACACGTTCGCCCACCCGATCAGCGTGACGATGAACTACGCGCGCTGCGGGAACGTCGCCCTGAGCGCGCCGTCGCTCAGCGTCTGGAACATCGACTCCTCGTCGAAGACGCTGCTCGAGCGCATGTCGGGCAGCGACGACCGCAGGGGCAAGTGGATCACGTTCTACACGGACCACCTGTCGGGGTACGCGGTCGCGTACCGCGCTCGCACCGACAACCCGGCGGATCCCGACAACCCGGGCGAGTGAGCCGACGAGCCAGCCCGCTCTGAGCTACGACCGCAGGCGACAGGCGACTGGCGACGGCTGCTCACGAGCTAGCGGGTCGGAAGGCGAGAACCCCCGGGGAGCCACCGTTGGCCTCCCGGGGGTTCTCCACGTCGGTCACCAGCCAGATAGCTGGGCGTCAGCAGCCGCCAGTCGCACCCGCCCGCCTTCGGCGGGCACCCGGCCAGGGCTCGCAACGAAGCGCCCTTAGCTGGCAGCCGCGAGGCGTTCCTTCAGGCTCTCCGCTTCGCGGACCGCGCCGATCTGCTCCGCGAGCTCCAGCCCCTCCCGCCACCGCTGCGCGGCGCGTGGCCCGTCGCCGTCGCCCTGTGCGAGGTCGCCGAGGAGCCTCAGCGCCTCGACGCGGCGCCACGTGTTGCCCGTCGCCGTGAACACCTCCAGCGCCGTCTCGGCCAGGCGCGCCGACTCGGCGCGGTCGCCGAGCCGGAAGATCGCCTCGGCGTAGTTCAGCGAGGCGAGCGCGTGGAGGCTGCGGTCGCCGTGGCGCGCGGCGAACGCCGTGGCCTCGGAGAGGAGCTCGGCCGCGAGGCGATGGTTGCCGTGGTCGAGCGCGGCGCGGCCGTAGTTGTTCACCGCGAACGCCTCGCCGAGCGCGTAGCCCGCGCGCTGGAAGCAGCGCCGGCTCTGCTCGAAGCGCCGCCGCGCGACCTCCCAGGAGCCGCCCTGCGCCGAGATGGCGCCGAGGTTCTGGAGCGCCACGCCGCGGACCCTGTCGCTGGGCGCGAGGCCGAGCACCTGCTCGAACGTCCGGCGCGCCGCCTCGAAATTGCCGCGGGCCTGGTGCACGATGCCGGCCGCGTTCAGGGCGGCGGCATACGCGTCGCGAAGCCCGGCCTCCTCCGCCACCGCGGCGGCACGCTCCGCCGTCGAGAGCGCCTCGCCCCAGTCGGAGAGGAGGTGATGCATGACGGCAGCCCGCCGGAGCGCCTCGGAGGCGAGCGCCGGCTCGTCCGCCGCGTCGGCCGCCGCGGCACGGTAGTGCGCCGCGGCCGCGGCCAGATCGCCGCGCCGCTCGCACTCGTGGCCGAGGTCGAGCTCCTGCTGGGGATCGGGCACGCGAGGGCTACCGCTCCGGAGGTTGACAGGCCGGGGCGCGCCGCCCTACCGATTGCCCCGTCGAGACGGGCGGAGGGTATGCGCGATCCCGAGGGAAGAAACCGCGGTCAGGCTGCGTCCCATCTCCTGAGCACACCGGAGACCGGCGACGTGGGGAGGCATGCCCTGGGACGTGCGAGCGAGACTGCGGCGGTGACGGCCGGTCGGGCGACGACCGGGGACCTGCTGGCGGCATGCCGCCGGGGCGACCCCGACGCCATGCGCGCCCTCTACGAGGCGCACAAGGACCGCGTCTACTCCGTGGCAATCCATTACTTCCAGGGTGACGCCGCGACGGCAGCCGACGTCACGCAACAGGTGTTCATCAAGGTGTTCGCGCGCGTGGAGCAGTTCCGACACGAGGCCGAGTTCAGCACGTGGCTCTACCGTGTCACCGCAAACGCCTGCATCGACGAGCAGCGCCGATCCCGCAAGCTGCTCCCGCTCGACGCGGTCGCCGGGAGCGAGGCCGCGCTGTCCACCGAGGCGGGGCACGACGCCGGACTGCTCCGGGACGAGCTGTCGGAAGAGATCAAGCGTGCGGTCGCGTCGCTGAGCCCGAAGCTTCGCATCGCCGTGCTGCTCCGCTACTTCGACGACCGGCCGTACGAGGAGATCGCCGCCGCGCTCGGGTGCTCGACCGGCACCGTCGCCTCACGGCTCAACCGCGCCCACCGGGCGCTCGCCCAGCGGCTCGCGCATCTGCGCGATGCCGTACTCTGAGACCATGCCCATCGACGCTCACGTCGCACCAGACCTCACCGCCTACTGCCGGGGCGAGCTCGGCGCCGAACACGCGCAGCGCGTGGCGGCGCACCTGCTCGCCTGTCCGCGCTGCCGGCGCGACTACGAGGAGGTGCGCCTCGGCGTCGCGCTCGCGAGCCGGCTGCCGCTCGAGCGCGCGCCGGACGGGCTCTGGGAGGGAATCGCCGCGGGGGCGGCACGCGAGCGCGCGGGCGAAGCGCCCGCCCGCGCGGCGCGGCGCGGCATGCGCTGGCGCGTCGCGGTGCCCGCGCTGCTCGCGGCGTGCGCGGTGGGCGCCTTTCTCCTGGCCGCGCCGCCGCGCACGTGGACCGTGGCGCGTGTGACGGGCGCGCCGGTCGCGGCGGGCGTGCGGATGGGCGGCGCGCGATCCACCGCACGCATCGGGGAGGGCGACTGGCTGCGGACGGACGCGTCGTCGAGCGCGCGGCTCGCGGTCGGCCGCATCGGCACGGCGAGCATCGAGCCCAATACGGCCGTGCGGCTGGTGCGCTCGCGCTTCAACGAGCAGCGCCTCGCGCTCGCGCACGGGACGATCCACGCCGTGGTGACGGCGCCGCCCCGGCTGTTCACCGTCGAGACGCCGGCGGCGCTCGCCGTGGACCTCGGGTGCGCGTACACGCTCGAGGTGGACTCCGTCGGCACGAGCGTGCTGCGAGTGACGTCGGGGTGGGTGTCGCTCGAGCGCGAGGGACGCGAGTCGATCGTCGCCGCGGGGATGCTGGCCGAGATGCGGCCGGGGCGCGGGCCCGGCACGCCGGTCCGCATGGACGCGCGGGATGCCGTGCGGCGCGCGCTGCGCGAGATCGACTTCATGCATGCGTCCCCCGCGGCGCTGGACACGCTGCTCGCCGCGGCGACCGAGCCGCTCGACGCGCTGACGCTCTGGCACCTCCTCCCGCGCGTCGAGGGCGCCGAGCGCGAGCGCGTGTACGCGCGCCTCGCGGCGCTCGCGCCGCCGCCCGAGGGCGTCACGCAGGCGCGCGCGCTCGCGCTCGAGCGCCGCGCGCTGCGGCGCTGGCGCGAGTCGCTCAGCCCCATGTGGGGCGAGGAGGCGATGTCGCCGCTCCAGCGGCTGGCGCGGCGCGTGTGGGACCTCGTGGTCGCCGATTAGCGTTCGGGATGATGCCGAAGCTCATGCGAGCCCTCGCCTGCGCCCTCGCGTTCGCCGGCTGCGGAGACTCCGACGGCACGAGTCAGCCGATCACGAACGGCGCGATCCGCTTCGACACCGTCGCCACGGGCCTCAGCGCGCCCGTCTACCTCACCGCGCCCGCCGGGGATGCGCGGCTCTACGTCGTCGAGCAGGGCGGCCGCATCCGTGTCGTCGAGGGCGGCGCGGTCCGCGCCGAGCCGTTCCTCGACATCAGTGCCGGAGTGAGGAGCGGCGGGGAGCAGGGGCTGCTCAGCGTCGCGTTCCACCCGCGCTACGCGCAGAACGGCTACCTCTACGTCCATTACACGGACCTGAACGGCGACACGCGCGTTGAGCGCTACACCGCCACGGCGGCGCGCGACCGCGCGGACCCGGCGAGCGCGCACCTCGTCCTCGCCGTGGCGCAGCCATTCTCGAACCACAACGGCGGCCTGAACCTCTTCGGCCCGGACGGCATGCTCTACATCGGGCTCGGCGACGGCGGGAGCGGCGGCGACCCGCAGGGGAACGGGCAGAAGCTCACCACATTGCTCGGCAAGATCCTGCGCATCGACGTGGACGCAGGCGACCCGTACGCGATCCCCGCGGGCAACCCGTACGCGGGCCGCACCGACGCGCGGCCCGAGATCTGGGCCCTCGGCCTGCGCAACCCGTGGCGCTTCGCGTTCGACCGGACGGCGGGCGTGCTCTACGTCGCGGACGTGGGGCAGGGAGCGTGGGAGGAAGTGGACGCCGTCGCGGCGACTGCCGCCGGAGTGAACTACGGGTGGAACGTCACCGAGGGCACGCACTGCTACGGCAGCGCGACGTGCTCGACGAGCGGCCTGACGCCGCCCCTGCTCGAGTACTCCCACGACGACGGGTGCTCGATCACCGGGGGCTTCGCGTACCGCGGGAGCGCGATCCCCTCACTCGTCGGACACTACTTCTACGCGGACTACTGCTCGGGGTGGATTCGCAGCGTCCGCCGGGACGGCGACTCCGTGCGCGACGCCACGGAGTGGGCGACGGACGTGGGCCGGGTGACCTCGTTCGGCGAGGACGCGGCGCACGAGCTGTACGTGCTGACCGCGGGCGGCCTCGTGATGCGGGTCGCCCCGGCGCGCTAGGCGCGTTACACTCCCGCGCATGACCATGCCGGAGCCCTGGCTCCGCGGTCCGGTGCCGGGCGTGGACCCCTGGCTCATGCCCGCGGCGCACGCGCTGATGCAGGCGCGCGAGGACGTCGAGCGCGCCGCGCTCGGCCTCTCGCCCGGCGAGCTGTGGGCGCGCCCCGGCGGCGCGGCGTCCGTGGGCTTCCATCTGCGGCACATCGGCGGGAGCATCACGCGCCTGCTCGCCTACGCGTCCGGCCGGCAGCTCACGGAGGCCGAGCTCGCGGCCCTGCGGTCCGAGGGCGAGCCGGGCGAGCCCCCGGCCAGCGCCGCGGAGTGCGTGGCGACGGCGCAGGCCGGGATCGACGCGGCGCTGGCGGCGATCGCCGCCGCTCCGCACGACGCACTCCTGGAAGCGCGAGCGGTGGGGCGGGGCCGTCTGCCGTCCACCGTGCTCGGCCTGCTGTTCCACGTCGCGGAGCACGCGCAGCGGCACGTGGGGCAGGTGATCACGACGGCGAAGATCGTCAGGGCGCTGGGCGCGGGCGGCTGAGCGTCGATCCCCGCGACGGAGGCCTTCGGCGGTCCTCCGTTTTCTTACATCCCGCCGGCATACCGCGGCGGCCGCCCGTGCGCCAGATTGCCATGCTGCGGACCGGCGACGACGCCCGGTCGCGCAAACTCACCCGAGGGTCAGCCCGTGAAGAGAGCACAGAGACTGGCGCGGCGGTCGCGCCTGCTGCTCGGCGCCGCGACGCTGCTGGTCGGCGCCGCGGTGCGCGGCGGGGCGCAGGCGGTCCCGCGCATCCCGTTCGAGAAGTACACCCTGCCGAACGGCCTCGAGGTCATCCTGCACCAGGACCACTCGGTGCCGCTGGTGGCCACCAACGTCTGGTACAAGGTCGGCTCCGGGGACGAGAAGCCCGGGCGCACCGGCTTCGCGCACCTGTTCGAGCACATCATGTTCATGGGCTCGGAGCACGTGCCGGTCGGCGCGTTCGACCAGTGGCTGGAGGCGGCCGGCGCGAACAACAACGGCTCGACGTGGTTCGACCGGACGAACTACTTCGAGTGGATGCCATCGAACGCGCTCCCGCTCGCGCTCTGGCTCA
>JBJMNJ010000194.1:0-4753 GCA_045804325.1 Gemmatimonadaceae bacterium | reverse complement strand
CCCGGCGAGAACGCGGGCGTCATCGCCGTCGGGGACGGGCTCGCCATCGCGTTCAAGATCGAGTCGCACAACCACCCGTCCGCCGTGGAGCCGTACCAGGGCGCGGCCACGGGCGTCGGCGGCATCCTGCGCGACGTCTTCCCCATGGGCGCGCGGCCGATCGCCATGCTGAACTCGCTCCGCTTCGGCTCCCTCGACTCGGCGCGCGTGCGCTACCTCGTCGCGGGCGTGGTCAAGGGCATCGGCGACTACGGCAACTGCGTCGGCATCCCGACCGTCGCCGGCGACATCATGTTCGACCCGTCGTACGAGGGGAACCCGCTCGTCAACGCGATGTGCGTCGGCGTCATGAAGGAGGAGGAGCTGATCCGCGCCGTCGCGCGGGGCGTGGGGAACCCCATCATCGCCGTCGGCGCGCGCACGGGCCGCGACGGCATCCACGGCGCCTCGTTCGCCTCGGAGGACCTGACGGAGGCCAGCGAGGCGAAGCGCCCGCGCGTGCAGGTGGGCGACCCGTTCACCGAGAAGCTGCTCCTCGAGGCCAGCCTCGAGCTCATCCGGAGCGGCGACATCGTCGCCATCCAGGACATGGGCGCGGCCGGCCTCACGTCGTCGAGCGCGGAGATGGCCGCGCGCGGCGACGTCGGCGTCACGATCGACACCACGAAGGTCCCGGTGCGCGAGGAGGGGATGACGCCGTACGAGATCCTCCTGAGCGAGAGCCAGGAGCGCATGCTCGTCGTGGCGAAGCGCGGGCGCGAGGGGCGCGTGCGCGAGATCCTCGAGAAGTGGGACCTCACGGCGGCCGTCATCGGCGAGGTGATCGCGGAGCCGGTCTACCGCGTCACCGAGGGCGACCGCGTCGTCGCGGAGTTCCCGGGCATCCGCCTCGTCACCGACTGCCCCAGCTACACTCCGGAGGCGCGCGAGAGCGCGGAGGTCGCGCGGCTCCGCGGGCGCGACGTCGGCCAGGTCGCGCCGCGCGCGGAGGAGACGGATCCCGCCTGGACGCTCGCGCGGCTGCTCTCGTCGCCCACGATCGCGAACAAGGCGTGGGTCTACCACCAGTACGACACGTCCGTCCGCACGAGCACCGTCGTGCCGCCGGGCGGTGACGCCGCCGTGGTGCGGCTCCGCGGCACCGACCGCGCGCTCGCGCTCAAGACGGACTGCAACGGGCGCTACGTCTACCTCGACCCGCGCGAGGGCGCGCGCATCGCCGTCGCCGAGGCGGCGCGCAACGTCGCCTGCGCCGGCGGGCGCCCGCTCGCGATCACGAACAACCTGAACTTCGGCAACCCGAAGCGCCCGGAAGTCTATTACCAGCTCCGCGAGGCCGTCGCCGGCATGGGCGCGGCGTGCCGAGCGCACGGCACGCCCGTGACGGGAGGCAACGTCTCGCTGTACAACGAGAGCCCCACCGGCGCCGTGTACCCGACCCCGGTCGTGGGGATGGTCGGCCTGGTCGAGTCGCTCGAGCACGTCACGCGGTCGGCCTGGCACTCCGACGGCGACGCCGTCGTCCTCCTCGGCGACTGCACGGGCGAGCTGGGCGGGAGCGAGTACCTGCACCGCGTCCACGGCGTGGTGGCCGGCGCGCCGCCGCGCTGCGACCTCGCCGCCGAGCGGGCGGTGATCGACGCCGTGCTCGAGGCGATCGGCGCCGGGCTCGTATCCTCCGCACACGACTGCAGCGACGGCGGGCTCGCCGTCGCGCTCGCCGAGTGCGCGGTGATGGAGCGCGACCGCACCGTCGGGGCGGACATCGACCTGTCGGCGTTCGACGCGCTGCCGGAGCGTGCGGTGCTCTTCGGCGAGGCGCAGGCGCGGGTCGTGCTCTCCACGGCGAGCGCCGACGCGCTGATCGCCGTCGCCCGCCGGCACGGCGTGCCGGCGCGCCGCATCGGGACCGTCCGCGAGGGGCTCGGCGAGCTCCGCGTCCGGAGCGGCGGCCGCGCGTGGTCGGCGCCACTCTCCCGCCTCGCGGCGGCGTACCACGAGGCGATCCCCGCCGCGATGCGGCAGGTCGCCGCGTCCGGCACGAAGCCGTCCGAGGAACCTCTGGCTCAGTTGGCATAGACACGTGTGCGGCATCTTCGGCGTCCGCGGGCACCCCGACGCGGCCTCCATCGTCCATCTGGGGCTCTACTCCCTGCAGCACCGCGGGCAGGAGTCGGCTGGCATCGTGTCCATCGAGCACGGCGAGCCGGCGAAGCTCGTGCGGGCGATGGGGCTCGTCTCCGAGGGCTTCCGCGACGCCGACCTGGCGGCGCTCCACGGCGACACGGCGATCGGCCACACGCGCTACAGCACGGCGGGGTCCTCGACGATCGAGAACGCGCAGCCGGTGCTCGCGCGCTCCCGCTCGGGGCACATCGCCCTCGCCCACAACGGCAACCTCGTGAACGCCCTCGAGCTGCGCGACGAGCTCGAGCAGGCCGGGTCCATCTTCGCCTCGTCGATGGACTCCGAGGTCATCGTGCACCGCATGGCGCGCTCGTCGGCGGACACGCCGGAGGGGCGGCTCGCGGACGCGCTGCAGGGCGTCGAGGGGGCGTTCTCGCTCGTGATCGTCGTGGGCCACACGCTGCTGGCCGCGCGCGACCCGCGCGGCTGGCGCCCGCTCGTCGTGGGCCGGCTCGGCGACGCCACCGTCATCGCCTCGGAGACCTGCGCGCTGGACATCGTCGGCGCCACGTACGTGCGCGACGTCGAGCCGGGCGAGGTGGTGGCGTTCGCGCCCGACGGCGAGCGGCGGCTCTTCCCGCTCGAGAAGCGCGAGCTGAGGCGCTGCGTCTTCGAGTACGTGTACTTCTCCCGCCCGGACAGCCGCATCTTCGGCGGCGGCTCGGTGGACCGCGCGCGCCGCGAGCTCGGCCGCCGCCTCGCTCTCGAGCATCCGGCGCCGGGCGCGGACCTGGTGTTCGCGGTGCCCGACTCCTCGAACTCCGCAGCGCTCGGATTCTCCGAGGCGACGGGGCTGCCGTTCGAGCTCGCGCTCATCCGCAACCACTACGTCGGCCGCACGTTCCTCCAGCCGTCGCAGGAGGGGCGCAGCGCCAAGGTGAAGGTGAAGTACAACGCGGTTCCGGAGATCCTCACGGGGAAGAGCGTCGTCATGGTGGACGACTCCATCGTGCGCGGCACGACGACGCGCGGGCTCGTCGCGATGATCCGGGCCGCCGGCGCGCGCGAGGTGCACATGCGCGTCGCGTCCTCGCCGGTGACCGGCCCGTGCTACTACGGCATCGACACGCCGACGCGCGAGGAGCTCATCGCGGCGAATCACACCATCGACGAGATCGCGCGCCACATCGGCGTGGACACCCTCGGCTACCTCTCCCTGGAAGGGATGCTGGGGTCCGTGCCGGGCGGGCCGGGCGGCTTCTGCCATGCGTGCTTCTCCGGCGACTACCCCACGCCGCCGCCGGCGGACCCCGACAAGCTCCGCTTCGGTTGCGGCTGCTGACGGGCGCCGAGCGGACCGCGAGCACCCCACGACGATGACTGACGCGCAGACCGCGCCCGCCGCGCAGGCCGCGCCGCCCGCCGAGCGCCACGTGTACTTCTTCGGCGCGGGGCGCGCCGAGGGCACGAAGGACATGAAGCGCGTCCTCGGCGGCAAGGGCGCGAACCTCGCCGAGATGACGAACATCGGCGTCCCCGTGCCGCCGGGCTTCACCATCGCGTGCCAGGTGTGCGTGCAGTACCTCGCGGACGGCTCGGTGCCGCCCGGCCTGCGCGACGAGGTGGCGACGAACCTCCGGCGACTCGAGGAGGTCACGGGCCGCGGCTTCGGCGACCCGCGCGATCCCCTGCTCGTCTCCGTGCGCTCCGGCGCGCCCGTGTCGATGCCGGGGATGATGGAGACCATCCTCAACCTCGGGCTGAACGACCGGACGGTGCTCGGCCTCACGCAGGCGAGCGGCAGCGCGCGCTTCGCCTACGACTCCTACCGCCGCTTCATCCAGATGTACGCGGACGTCGTGCTCGGCGTCCCGGCGCACAACTTCGAGCACCTCCTGCGCGCGAAGCGCGTCCTCGCCGGCGTCGAGACCGACGCGGAGCTCTCCGAGGAGGTGCTGCGGAACCTCGTCGAGGAGTACAAGGCGCTCGTCCGCAACACTCTGGGGCGCCCGTTCCCGACGGACCCGGTCGAGCAGCTCTGGGGCGCCATCGAGGCCGTGTGGAAGTCGTGGACGCTGAAGAAGGCGGTCGACTACCGGAAGGCCAACGGCATCGCCGAGTCGCTCGGCACCGCCGTGAACGTGGTGGCGATGGTCTTCGGCAACATGGGCGACGACTCGGGGACCGGCGTCGCGTTCACCCGCGACCCGTCCACCGGAGAGCGGCGCTTCTACGGCGAGTTCCTCGTGAACGCGCAGGGCGAGGACGTCGTGTCGGGCATCCGGACGCCGCGCCCGCTCGCCGAGCTGGAGCGGCAGATGCCGGACGCGTTTGCCGAGCTCCGGGCGACGATGGAGCGGCTCGAGGGCCACTACCGCGACCTGCAGGACATCGAGTTCACCGTCGAGCGAGGCCGCCTGTACGTGCTCCAGACGCGCGCCGGCAAGCGCACCGCCGCCGCCGCGGTGCGCATCGCGCGCGAGCTGGTGGCCGAGGGCGTGATCGACGCGGCGCACCGCCTCGTCGACCCGCGCCAGCTCGACCAGCTGCTGCACCCGCGCCTCGACCCCGACGCCCACTACGACGTGCTCACGCGCGGCCTCAACGCCTCGCCCGGCGCCGCCGT
>JBJMNJ010000193.1:0-2660 GCA_045804325.1 Gemmatimonadaceae bacterium | reverse complement strand
GGGATCATCCTCGGCTCGCACTCGCCCCTGGGAGCGTCATGCCTTCACTCGCTGGAAAGACCGTCTTCATCCCCGGCGCGAGCCGCGGCATCGGCCGCGCCATCGGCGTCGCCGCCGCGCGCGAGGGCGCGAACGTGGTCGTCGCCGCGAAGACCTCCGCGCCGCACCCGAAGCTGCCGGGGACGATCCACGACGCCGCCGCGGAGATGGAGGCGGCCGGCGGCAAGGCGCTCGCGGTCGAGTGCGACATCCGGGAGGAGGCCCAGATCGCGGCGGCGGTCGCGAAGGCGGTCGAGCGGTTCGGCGGCATCGACGTGCTCGTGAACAACGCGAGCGCGATCTTCCTCGCCGGGACGCTCGAGACGCCGATGCGGCGCTGGGACCTCATGCACGGCGTGAACGCCCGCGGCACCTTCGCGACGACGCAGGCGTGCCTCCCCGCGCTCGCGAAGGCGTCGAACCCGCACGTGCTGATGCTGTCGCCGCCGCTCTCGCTCGATCCGCGCTGGTTCGGGAACCACGTCGCGTACACGATCGCGAAGTACGGCATGAGCATGTGCGTGCTCGGGATGTCCGAGGAGCTGCGCGGGCGGGGCATCGCCGTGAACGCGCTGTGGCCGCGGACGATCATCGCGACGGCCGCGCTCAACCTGCTCGGCGGGGATGAGACCGCGAAGCACGGCCGCACCCCGGAGATCGTCGCCGACGCCGCGCTCGCGATCCTGCGGCGCGACGCGCGCGCGTGCACCGGCAACTTCTTCATCGACGAGGAGGTGCTCCGCGCCGAGGGCGCCACCGACTTCGGCCGCTACGCGGTGAAGCCCGGCGAGGAGCTCATGCCCGACCTGTTCCTCGACTGACGGGGCCCCGTCCGGAACGGGCGCGCCGCGCGCCGAGGCGCCGTCGTATAAGGTACGGGTGGCGGAACCCATCCTTTCGGTGACGGGGCTCGGGAAGGCGTACGGCGAGCTCCGCGCGGTGGACGGCCTCACCTTCCACGTGGGCGCGCGCGAGGTGCTCGGGCTCGTCGGCCCGAACGGCGCGGGCAAGACGACCACGCTGCGCTGCCTCGCCGGCATCGTCCGCCCGAACGCCGGCGAGGTCCGGATCGACGGCCACGACCTCGCGCGGGCGCCCGAGGCCGCGAAGCGCGTCCTCGCGTTCCTCCCCGACGAGCCGCGGCTCTTCGACTACCTCACGGTGAAGGAGCACCTCAACCTCGTCGCGCGCCTCTACGAGGTGCCGGGCTGGGAGGCGCGGGCCGACGCGCTCCTCGCCGAGCTCGAGCTCGACGGCAAGCGCGACGCGCTCCCCGGCGAGCTCTCCCGCGGCATGAAGCAGAAGCTCTCGGTCGCGTGCGGGTTCCTGCACGAGCCGCGGCTCATCGTGCTCGACGAGCCTCTCACCGGGCTCGACCCGCTCGCGATCCGGAAGATGAAGGCCTCCCTCCGCGCGCGCGCGGCGGGCGGCGCCGCCCTCGTGCTGTCGTCCCACCTCCTCCCGCTCGTCGAGGAGCTCTGCCAGCGCGTGCTCGTCATCGCGAACGGCCGGATGGTGGCGCACGGCACGCTCGACGAGATCCGCGGCACCCTCGGCACCGCCGGCGCCGGCGCGTCGCTCGAGGACCTGTTCGTCTCGATCACCTCCGGCGCCGCGGCGGAGCCGCTCCCGACGACGCCCGTCGGGCGGAGCTGAGCCGGCGGTGGTCCTGCTCCGCGCCGCAGCGCTCGTGCTCGTGGCGGGCCTCCGCAACCGGGTCCGCGTGCAGCTCCGGCGGGTGCGCCAGCCGCGCTACCTCGTCGCGACCGCCATCGGGCTCCTCTACTGGTGGTGGTACTTCGGCAGCGTGCTCGGGCTCGGCTTCGGCTCGGGGCGGGCGCGGCCGGTCCTGCCGGAGCGGTGGCAGGAGGTCGCCGAGCTCGTCATCGCCGCGCTCGGGCTCGGCTCCGTCGCGCTCTCCTGGCTGTTCGGCGGCGATCGCGCCGCGCTCGCCTTCTCCGAGGCGGAGATCCAGTTCCTCTTCCCCGCGCCGCTCGCGCGCCGCCAGCTCCTCCACTACAAGCTGCTGCGCGCGCTCGCGTTCGGGCTCGTCGGCGCGGCGTTCACGGCGCTCTTCCTCGGCCGCGGCCTCTCCGGGAACCGGCCGCTGTTCGCGCTCGGCTCCTGGATCGCGCTCTCGACGCTCTCGTTCCACGGCATGGGCGCGTCGCTCACGCGCGCGGCGCTCGCGGAGCACGGCCTCGCGGGCCTGCGCCGCCGCCTGCTCACCCTCGCGGCGCTCGCGGCGGCCGCGGTCGTCCTCGTCCGCGCCGCCGCGGGCGTGATGCCGCCCGGGCCAGTGGTCCTCGACGGCGCCTACGTGATCGCGTGGGCGCGGGCGATCGACGCGTCGCCCCTCGGGCTCGTGCTCTGGCCCGTGCGCGCCCCGATCCGGCTCGCGCTCGCGCGGGACGTGGGCGCGTTCCTCTCCGCGCTCCCCGGCGCGCTCGTCGTGCTCGGACTCCACTACCTGTGGGTCCTATCCTCGGCGGTGCAGTTCGAGGAGGCGTCCCGCGAGGACGCCGAGCGGCGGGCGCGCGCGAGGGAGGCGCGCCGCGCCGGCCCGCGCGCCGCGTTCCGCCCGCCGCGGGCGCGGCCGTCCCCGTTCCGGCTCGCCGCCC
>JBJMNJ010000192.1:0-13647 GCA_045804325.1 Gemmatimonadaceae bacterium | reverse complement strand
GAGCGGCGGTCCCGGCAGCGGCCTCTACAAGTCAACCGATGGCGGCGACACCTGGCGCGAAATCACCCGCAATCCCGGACTGCCACAGGGGCTGGTCGGCAAGATCAGCATCGGCATCTCGGGAGCCGATTCGAACCGCGTGTATGCGCTCGTCGAGAACGAGAACGGCGGTCTCTACAGCTCCGACGATGCGGGGGCCACGTGGAAGCTGATGAACGCAGGGCGAAACATCCGCCAGCGTGCCTTCTACTACACGCACGTGTTTGCCGATCCGAAACAGAAAGACACCGTCTACATGCTGAATACCAGCGCCTTCCGCTCGATCGACGGCGGCAAGACGCTGAGCAGCATCGGCAGCGGCACGCACGGCGACCATCACGATCTGTGGATCGATCCCGACGACTCCGAGCACGTGATGGACGCGAACGACGGCGGCGGTACCGTCACCTACAACGTGGCGTCGCCTCAGCGCGCGTGGACCCGTCAGGACTTTCCGACCGCGCAGATGTATCACGTCATCGCGACGAAGCACGTGCCGTATCAC
This sequence comes from Gemmatimonadaceae bacterium, assembly GCA_045804325.1. GTDB lineage: Bacteria > Gemmatimonadota > Gemmatimonadetes > Gemmatimonadales > Gemmatimonadaceae > JBJMNJ01. The sequence goes on along the minus strand of JBJMNJ010000192.1, from coordinate 13,103 downwards.
GTGTGCGGCGCGCAGCAGGACAACTCGACGCTGTGCGGGCCGAGCCGGAAGGCGGGCGGGATCGACGTCTCCGACTGGGAGGACGCCGGCGGCGGCGAGAGCGGCTACATCGCCGCGCGCGCGGACGACCCGGACATCGTGTTCGCCGGCTCGTACGGCGGGCTGCTCACGCGGAAGGACATGCGCACGGGGCTCGAGCGCAACGTGAACCCGTGGCCCGACAACCCGATGGGGCACTCCGCCGGCGACATCAAGGAGCGCTTCCAGTGGACGTTCCCCATCGTGACGAGCCCGCACGACCCGAACGTGCTCTACGCCGCGTCGCAGCGCCTCTGGCGCACGACGAACGAGGGGGAGAGCTGGACGGCCATCTCCGGCGACCTCACCCGCGCCGACCCGCGCACGCTCGGGCCCTCCGGCGGCCCCATCACGCGCGACCAGACGTCGGTCGAGTACTACGGGACCATCTTCACGGTGGCGGAGTCGCCCGTACGGCGCGGCGTGATCTGGACGGGGAGCGACGACGGGCGCGTGCACCTCACGCAGAACGGCGGCACCACGTGGACGGACGTGACGCCGAAGGGGATCCCCGAGTGGATGCGCATGTCCATGATCGAGGCCTCGCCGCTCGCCGCGGGCACGGCGTATCTCGCCGGCAACCGCTACCAGCTCGACGACTTCACGCCGTACCTCTACCGGACCACCGACTTCGGACGCACGTGGACGCGCATCGACGACGGGATCTCCCGCACCGAGTACACGCGCGTGGTGCGGGCGGACCCGGAGCGGCGTGGGCTCCTCTACGCCGGCACGGAGCGCGGCGTGTGGGTCTCGTGGGACGACGGCGCGAGCTGGCAGAAGCTCCAGCTCAACCTCCCGCCGGTGCCGGTGCACGACCTCGTGGTGAAGGAGGGGGACCTCGTCGCCGCGACGCACGGCCGCAGCTTCTGGGTGCTCGACGACCTCTCCGCCCTCCGCCAGATGACGGCGGCCGCGATGGCGAAGCCCGCGCACCTCTTCAAGCCGCGCGACGCGTACCGCATCCAGTGGAGCGGCGGCTTCGGCGGCGGGGGCGGCGGCGGGACCACGGGCGCCAACCCGGCGAGCGGCGCCACGGTGCGCTACCACCTCGCGCAGGCCAACCAGGAGGTGCGCCTCGAGTTCGCCGACGCGCGCGGCCGACTCATCCGCGCATTCACCAGCCGCCCCGACTCGGCCACCCTGGCCGACAGCCTGCACCGCGACACCCTGCGCGTGCAGCGCGAGGACAGCCTGCGGCGCGCGGGGCTCACGCCCGACAGCATCCGCAAGCTCCAGATGCGCGGCGACCCGGGCGCGGCGGCGACGCCCGACGTGGACTTCGAGTCGCTCGCGCGCACGGGCCCGCGCCCGCCGCGCGTGCCGAACCGCGCGGGGCTCAACACCTTCTCGTGGGACCTGCGCTACCCGGACGCGACGCGCTTCGAGAACATGATCATGTGGGCGGGCGGCACGAACGGGCCGGTCGCGCCGCCGGGCACGTACTCCGTGCGCCTGCTCGTCGACGGCAAGCGCGTCGACTCGGCGTCGTTCACCGTGCGGAAGGACCCGCGCTCGAAGGCGACGCTCGCCGACCTCCAGGAGCAGTTCGCCTTCCTCACGCGCATCCGCGACCGCACGAGCGACGCGAACGACGCGGTGCGCGCGATCCGCAGCGTGCGCGCGCAGGTCGAGGCGCGCCGCGCGCAGGTGCCGACGGCGGAGCGCGACCAGTTCCTCCGCCACGCCGACCCGCTGCTCTCGACGCTGCGCGCGGTGGAGGAGGAGATCTACCAGGTGCGCAACCAGTCGTCGCAGGACCCGCTGAACTATCCGATCAAGCTGAACAACAAGATCGCGGCGCTCGCGGGCGTGGTGGCGAGCACCGAGGCGCGCCCGACGCGCCAGAGCTACCAGGTGTTCGAGGGGCTCAGCGCGCAGCTCGAGACGCAGCTCGCCGCGATGCGCTCGGCGCTGGCCACGCACCTGCCGCCACTGAACGCGACCCTGCGCGCGGTCGGGCTGACGCCGATCGCGGCGCCGACCGCGCCGGGCTCGCGCGCCGACTGACGCATCGCAGCGGCTCGGCCGGCCCGGAGCTCCCCGTGGTAGCCACGGGGAGCTCCGTCGTTTCCGGACCGGATCGGTCCATTAGTCGTCATTCATGGACAGCATGACCGTTCACGGTATTGTTAAGTTGTTGATTGCCAGCGTGTTAGCGCAGGCACAGCCGTTGCCGTACGTAGCCCCGATCGCACCGGCCGCCGACGGCCGGATGGCGAACGCTCGACCGCCGAACCGGCCCCCCCACGCGAGCGGAGGTGGATCATGGTCAGCAGCGCGAAGACGCAGCGGCACGGCTTCACGATGATCGAGGTGGCCCTCGTGCTGACCGTCGCGGGCCTCATGATGGCCATCGGCGTCCCGAAGGCCGCGCGACTCCGCCGCCAGATGGAGCTCGACACGGCCGCGCACCGCTTCGCGCAGGAGATCAAGGCGGCGCAGCACGAGGCCGTGCGGCGCAACGTCCAGGTGAGCGTGACCACCGTGGGCACCGGCGCGTACGACGTCGGGACCCGCCGGGTGAGCCTGCCGGCCGGCATCACGTTCGCCGAGGGCACGCCGGCCACCACGAGCTTTCCCGCCTTCGGTCCCGTCGTCGGGGGCGCCCGCCGCTACACGCTCACGTACAGCGCCAACCAGCGCGCCGTCGCGGTGAGCGCCGCGGGCATGGTGACCGTCGAATGACGCGACGAGTGACGCGGCGCGCCGGCTTCACCCTTCCCGAGCTCATGCTCGCCATCGTGCTGCTCGCGGTGGGCATGCTCTCCGTGGCGTCGCTCATGGCGGCGAGCCACCGGCAGCAGCGCCTCGCCGTGTCGCGCGGCGGGCTGTCGACGCTGGCCGAGGCGAAGCTCGAGGAGCTCCGGTCGTACGCGTACGCGCCGGCGGCGAGCGCGCTGCGCAACCGGCTCGCCGTCGGCGGGTCGCTCACGAGCAACGCCTCCGGCTACTCCGACGCGGCGACGGCCCCCAACGGGCACGTCTACGACCGCCGCTGGCAGGTCACCAACGACCTGGCGCCCCTGGGCGTGCGCCGCGTCACGATCCGCCTCGTCGCCCGCACCGCGGCCAGGTACGAGGTGAGCACCGTGGACTTCTCCACGCTGGTCTGGTTCCAGTGACGCGCCGCCGCCCCCGCGCCGGGTTCACCCTGGTCGAGCTGCTCATCGTCGTCACCATGCTGAGCGTGGTGATGCTCGCGACGGCGAGGGTGATTCTCGTCGTGCAGCGCGACTTCGTCGCGCAGCGCGGCATCGCCGCCGCCGAGGACCGGATGCAGACCGCCGAGGAGACGATCGTGCGCGTGCTGCGCGGCGGCCGCGCGGACCCGTACGCGCAGAGCGTCGGGCTGATCAACCCGAACCCGCTGGCGCACGGCTCGTGGGACAACATCCGCGTGACGAGCGACTTCAACCCCGCGGACCGCGACGTGGCCGACCCGCTCGAGGACGTCGCCCTGTTCGTCCGCAACGACTCGATGTTCGTGCGCTGGCAGACGGGCGCCGCGGCGCAGGCGGTCGCGTACCCCGTGCGGTCGGTCCTCTTCGAGTACTACCAGCTGGACGGCACGCGCATCACCGCCACGCCCATCGACTCGACGGTGAAGCGCGTCAAGTACGACCTCACCGTGCCGCGCACCGTCGGCTCGTCCACGCTCCTCCGGAGGCAGGGATGGGTGTTCCTACGCAACTGAGCGCGCGGCGCGGCATCGCGCTGCCGAGCGCGCTGTTCGGGATCGTGGCCGTGACGGTGCTCGCCCTGGGCGTCGTCGGCCTCGCCGACGCGCGGCTGCGCGCCGCGAAGGACCGCGAGGCGTCCGCGCGCGCCGTCCTCCTCGCCGACGAGGGCGTGGCGCACGGGCTCACCATCCTCCGCGACAGCCTGAAGGGCACGAGCATGACGCGCCTGCTGCTCGGCTCGGACGGCGCCGCGAACACGGCGGACGACGGCGCGCTCGCGGGCTACACGCTGAGCAGCGCCATCGACATCCCCGTGGCGGGGCGGGTCACCGCGCGCGGGCGGTATCGGGTGCAGATCGTCGACGACCCGGCGGACCCGTCGGCCGACACGCGCGCCGACGGCAACCTCCGCATCGTCCTCCGCTGCACGTCCGCCACCACGGACGGCGGCACCGCCGTCGTGGACGCGCTGATCACCGGCCGGCCGGAGTACGGCGTGGTCGTGGACGGCAACCTCGCGTTCAGCGGCGGCGCGACGATCCGCGGCAGCTGCGGCGCCGTGCACGCCAACGGCAACGTCACCGCCAGCGGCCCCAACACCCGCCTCGCCGGCCTCACGGCGACGGGGAGCGTCTCCGGCAGCTACCGCGACACCACCGGCGCCTCGCTGCCGACGACGGGCGGCGTGCCGTCGCAGAACGTTCCCGCGCTCGACCTGGCGGACCTCTGCGCGCGGGCGGACTACGCGCTGCGGACGGACGGCACCTTCGTGCAGCGCGCCACGACGCTGACGCCGGAGCTCCTGCTGCCCGCCACGTCCATCGCGCGCAACGGGTGGCTGCGCACCGGCGCGTCGCCCGTCGTGTGGACGCTCGCGGGGGCGGCCGCGACCACCGGGACGTACTGCCTCGAGGGCACCGGGAACGCCGTGCTCAGCGGCAACATCGGCGTCGACGGGTCGCCGCTCCGCATCTCCGTCATCGCGGGCGGCTCGATCTCGCTCACCGGTACGCCGTTCATCGCCCCGGCGAGCTCGGACTCCGCGCTGCTCGTCGCCAACGGCGACCTCCAGATCTCCGGCGTCTCGGGCGCGCTGAGCCCGAACTACGACGGCCTGCTCTACGCCACCAACCAGTGCATCGTCTCGGGCACGGCGCGCCTCAACTCGTCGCTCGTGTGCCGCAACCGCCCGCAGACCGTCGGCGCGACGGAGTACGGCACGGCCACGACGATCGGCGGTACGCCGACCATCACGCACACGTGCAACGGCTGGCTCAACGGGTCGCCGGTGATCAAGGCGTGGTATCAACCAGCAGGCTGACGGCTGACGGCCGCCGGCGGTCGTTCGCGTCAGCCGCTCGTCACCTCGACCGCCATCCCCATCGCGTGGTACCCCTTGTCCACGTACATCGTCGAGCCGGTGATGCCGGTGGCGAGCGGGCTCGCGAGGAACGCCGCCGCCGTGCCGACCTCGGTCGCCGTGAGCGCCTCGGGCAGCGGGCTGTTCGTCTTGCAGTACTCCACCATGCGCTCGATGATGCCGATGGCGCTGGCGGCGCGCGACGCGAGCGGGCCGGCGGAGATGGTGTTGACGCGCAGGCCGAACCTGCGCCCCGCCTCGAAGGCGAGCGTGCGCGTGTCGCTCTCCAGCGCGGCCTTGGCGCTCGACATCCCGCCGCCGTAGCCCGGGATGGCGCGCTCGCTCGCCATGTACGTGAGCGAGAGGACGGAGCCGCCGGGGCGCATGAGCGGCCCGAGGCGCGCGACCATCGACACGAGGGAGTACGCGCTCACGCTCACGGCCGTGAGATACCCGGCGCGGCTCGTCTCGAGCAGCGGCTTCTTCACCTCCGGGCCGTTCGCGAGCGAGTGGACGACGATGTCGAGCGGCCGCTCGCCGAAGTCCGCGACGAGCTGGCGCGCGAGGCCGTCCACGGAGTAGTCGCCGAGGTCCGTGTAGCGCGTGTTGGTCCGGACGTCCTCGGGGACGTCGGCCATGGTGTCGAACGCCGCGTCGAGCGGGTAGATGCGCTCGAACGCCATCTTCCCGCCGCCGCCCAGGTCGAGCGACTCGTCCATCTTCCCGCGCTCGAGGAGGTTCTTGAAGATGTTGAGCGCGGGGGGCCAGGTGCCGACGCACACCGTGGCGCCGGCCTGCGCGAGGGCCTTGGCGATGGCGAAGCCGAAGCCCGCGTCGTCGGCGACGCCGGCGACGAGCGCGCGGCGTCCGGTCAGGTCGATGTTGAGCATGGCGGGGAAATTAACGGGCCGGGGAGCGCGGGCGATCGGCGCGCGTGCACATTGGACGATTCTCATGATAACGCCTAGTGCGCGATCTCCGGCCGCGCTCTATGTTCGCGCCCGATGGACGCGCGACGCGGCGCGGGCCGACGGCGGCCTCGCGCCGCCGCGCCCGGCCGGCCGGCGGGTATGCCCAGGATCCTCTACGTGGACGACGAGCAGTCCATCAGTCGCGCCGTGGGGGCGTGGCTCTCCCGTCGCGGCGTCGACGCGGACTGCGTGCGGTCCCTCGCCGGCGCGCGCCAGTGCCTCGCCCTCCACGAGTACGACGGCGCGTTCGTCGACGTCTGGCTCGGCGACGGCTCCGGGCTCGACCTGCTGGAGGAGATCCGCGAGCGGCGGCCCGCGCTGGCGGGCCGGCTCGCGTTCATCACCGGCGACGCGATGCCGCGGGACGACGTCAAGCGCCGCCTCGCCGAGCTCGGGCGCCCGGTGATCCAGAAGCCCTTCGACCTCGCGACGCTCGACGACTGGATCGCGACGTGGACCTCGCCCGCCGCGCGCGAGGCGGACGCGACCGGACCCGAGCCGCCGCACGACGGCGCGCGCCCCCGACGCCGCACGCCGCCCGGCGGCAGCGACCCCAGCCCCCCGGCGCCATGATCGTCTACGAGGTGACGCTGGACGCCGAGCCGACGAACGCCGAGTCGCTCGAGCGGTACATGCGCGAGACCCACATCCCGCAGATCCTCGCCACGGGGTGCTTCTCGTCGATCCACTTCGAGCGCGCGGGGGCGGTGCGCTTCCGCGCGCGCTACCAGGCCGCCAGCCGCGCGGACCTCGACCGCTACCTGGCCGACTACACGACGCACTACCGCGAGGACTTCGCGGCGCACTTCCCGAGTGGGGTGCGGGCGAGTCGGGACGAGTGGGAGGAGGTGGAAGCCTGGGGACGTTGAGCGAACGGCAAGAGCACGTCGCGACCCCGCAGAGGCTCGTCGCGCCCTACCTGCCACCGGGCATCAAACCTTCGGCGACAGGCGACAGGCGACAGGCGACAGCTGCCGACTGGCTGGCGGGTCGGATGGCGAGAACCCCCGGGAGGCCACGACTGGCTTCCCGGGGGTTCTACTGAAGGGCGACCCGCCGGCTGGCGAGGCGGCAGCGGTCGCCCGTCGCCGGTCGCCGGATCGCATGTGCCCGGCTCACCGCGTCGCCGCTCTCCGCAACCGATCCCTCACTCCCGCCCACTCCGCCCCCTCCGGCACCGCGTCGACGAACGCCACCTCGCACGCCGCGTCGTCCATGGCGTGCAGCGCCGCGTAGAGGTCGCGCGCGTAGCCCGCCGCGTCCGCGGGCATCGCGACGGCCTCGTGCAGCGGGGCGGACCAGGGCGCGAGGAGCAGTGCGCCGACCCTCGTGCCCGCGGCGGCGAGCCGGGCGGACTCCGCCACCGCGGCCTCGCGCTGCGCGCCCGTGACGATGCGCAGCTCGGCGCGCGGCGCGTAGTGGCGCTCCATCATGCCGGGGGCGAGGAAGGCCGCGGTACGCGCGGCCTCGTTCCGGTGACGGTCGATCGACGAGCCCGCGCTACCTTGACCCTCGGGGGGGCCCCCCCCGGCCGCGCGCTCCGGCAGCGCGCCGGCGACGGCCGCGTCGGCGGGGACGCCGGCCGCCGCCGGGTGCAGCGCCACGGGCTCGCCGAGCGCCGCCTCGAGCTCCGCGAGGGTGATCGTACCTGGGCGGAGCACCGTCGCGCGCTCGCCCACCACCAGCACCACCGTGGACTCGATCCCGATCGTCGTCGCCCCGCCGTCGAGGATCACGTCCACCCGGTCGCCCAGGCTCTTCGCGACGTGCGCGGCGGTCGTCGGCGACACCTCGGTCGAGCGGTTCGCGCTCGGCGCCGCGACCGGCCGACCGGCCGCGCGCAGCAGCGCCAGCGCCACCGGATGTGCCGGGACGCGCAGCGCGACGTTCGCGAGGCCCGCCGTCACCGCGTCCGGCACGACGTCGCGCTTCGGCACCACGAGCGTGAGCGGCCCGGGCCAGAAGCGCGCCGCGAGCCGCCGCGCTCGCTCCGGCCACTCGGCCGCCAGCGCCGCCACTCCCGCCTCGTCCGCCACGTGCACGATGAGCGGGTTCGTGCTCGGCCGCCCCTTGGCCGCGAAGATCCCGCGCACTGCCGCCTCGCTCAGCGCGTCCGCGCCGAGCCCGTAGACGGTCTCGGTGGGGAACGCGACGAGGCCACCGCGCCGGATCACCGCGGCGGCGTGGGCGATGGAGGCGTCGTCGGGCGGGAGGATGCGCATACGGACAATACTAGCTGACGGCTGACGGCCGACCGCGGCTTTCGAACGGGCGGCCCGAACGCAGAACCCTCCGGGACACGCTGGGGCGTCCCGGAGGGTTCTGCATTCGAGCTACCCGCTGATGAGCCGCAGACAGCCGTCAGCCGTCAGCAGTTCGTCGGCCGCCGTCAGCCGTGAGTCACGAGCGGCTCATGGCTCGTGCTCGGGATCGTCCTCCTCCTCGAACGGCGTCGCGTCGGTCACGTCGCCGATGCGCTCGACGTCCAGCACCCGGCGGAGGGTGTGCCCGTTGGCGACCAGCGTCACGAGGTAGGAGCCCGGCTTCACGTTGTTGCCCTGGCGGAAGCCGCGGCCGAAGCCGCCCCCGCCGCCGCCGCCGCCTCCCTCGCCGCCCTCGCCTGCGCCGCCGGCCGGGGCCGCCGCCTCGGCCGGGCGCTCGTTAGGCGCGTCCGCGCCGCCGCGCGCGCCGCGCCCCCCGCGGCCGCCCTCGCCGGGGATCACCCGGGCCGAGTCGCCGCCGGCGCGGGCCGAGTCCGCGCCGCGGGCGCGGCGGGTCGAGTCGCGCACGAACTCCCGGCGCCGCGCGAGCAGGATGCTGTCGCGCACGCCGCTCGGCGTGAGGGCCGGCGGGTTGCCGCGCAGGTTCCACACGACGCGGTGGATGCCCGGCCCGCCCTCGCCCCGCAGCACGCGCACGGTGTCGCCGCTCACGTCCGTGATGACGATGCGCGCCGAGTCGGCGGGACTGCCGCCGGCGAGGCGGTAGACGATCTCCGCGCCGTACGCCGGCACCTGGGCCGCGAAGCGCTTGTTGCCGCCCTCGCCCGTGCCGCCGCCGCCACCGCCGCCCGCCGCCTGGAACTGGTAGGCGGTCTTCGGCGGGAACAGGTACGCGTCCGCGCTCGCCACGGTGGCGCCGCCCGACACCATGTCCTGGAGCGGGGCGACGTCCACGATCCAGATCGCGCGGCCGTGCGTCGCGGCGATGAGCTCGCGCTCGCGCGGGTGGATCTTGAGGTCCGTCACCGGCACCGTCGGCAGCCCGGTCATGAACCGCTGCCACGAGCGCCCGCCGTTCGTCGAGACGTACGCGCCGACGTCGGTGCCGAGGTACAGCAGGCTGCGGTTCGTCGGGTCCTCGCGGATCACGTGCACGAAGTCGGGCGCCCCCGTGGGGAGGGTGGCCGCGATCGAGCGGAACGTGCGCCCGAAGTCGTTCGACACGTAGACGTACGGCGTGAAGTCGTTGCGCCGGTGGTTGTCGAACGTGACGTACACCGTGGCCGAGTCGAACCCGGACGGCTCGATGCGGCTCACGTACGTGCCGCGCGGCACGCCCGGGAAGCGGCCGGTGAGACTCTCCCAGCTCCCGCCGTCGTTGCGCGAGAGCCAGACGTTGCCGTCGTCGGTGCCGGCGAAGAGCAGGCCCGGCCGCGTGCGCGACTCGGCGAGGGACACGATCGTCCCGAAGGTCTCCGCGCCGGTCACGTCGGGGGTGACGCCGCCCGTGGACGTCGTCGAGATGCGGATGGCCGCCGAGTCCTGCGTCGAGAGGTCGGGGGAGATCGGGACGAGCGTCTGGCCGCGGTTCGTGCTCTTCAGCACGCGGTTGCCGCCGATGTAGAGCACGGCGCCCGAGTGCGGGCTGAGGAAGAACGGCGTGTTCCAGTTGAAGCGGAGCTGCGCCAGCGACTCGGCGCGGAAGCGCGCGCGGAGGTCGGCGATGCGGCGCGCCTGCTCCGGCGTCTCGGGCTTCGCCGTGTCGGGGCGGACGAGGACGACCGAGTCCTCCATCGCCGTTCGCCGGCGGAGGAACCCGAAGCCCGAGCGCACCGGCGTGCGCATCCCGCTCGCGACGTCGAAGCGGCCGATGTTGCCGCCCTGCGACTCGCTGTAGATGATGTTCGGGTCGTCGGGGTCCTGCGCGGTGTGGAAGCCGTCGCCGCCGCCCACGTTGAACCAGTCGGCGTTCGTGATCGGCGTGCCGCGCGTGCGGCTCGGGCCGCACCAGCTCCCGTTGTCCTGCAGGCCGCCGCAGACGCGATACGGCTTCTGCATGTCGTACGAGATGTTGTAGAACTGCCCGATGGCGAACTGGTTCAGGTAGTCGTACGTGCCGCCGCGGTCCCACGTCTGCGCGATGCCGCCGTCGCTCCCGACGATGAAGTGGTCGGGGTCGCGCGGGTCCACCCAGAACGCGTGGAAGTCCACGTGGATGCCGAGCGCGCCGCGCCGGAACGTCTTCCCGGCGTCGTCCGAGAACTGGAAGTTCGTCGACAGCCAGTAGACGCGGTTCTCGTTGCGCGGGTCCACCCAGATGCGCGAGTAGTAGAACGGGCGGTTGTTCTCACGGTTCTGCCGCGTCCACGTGCGCCCGCCGTCGTTCGAGCGGAACAAGCCGCTCTGCGCCTTCGCGATCGGGTAGCCGGTGCCGCCCTGGCCGCCGGTGCCGTACGTCTGCTCGCCCGGCTGCGGCCGGTACGCGGCGCCGCGCTGCGGGTTCGGCAGCGAGTCCGCCTCGACGAGCGCGTACACGACGTCGGGGTTGCTCGGCGCGATCGCCAGGCCGATGCGGCCGAGCGTCGTGGTGGGGAGGCCGCTGCGCAGCTCCGTCCACGTCGCGCCGCCGTCCGTCGTCTTCCAGAGGCCCGAGCCCGGGCCGCCGCTCTTCAGCGAGTACGGGCCGCGCACGCGCTCCCACGCCGAGGCGTAGAGCACGTTCGGGTCGCGCGGGTCCATCTGCAGGTCCACGAAGCCGGCGCGGTCGCTGATGAACTTCACGAGCCGCCACGACGTGCCGCCGTCGGTGGTCTTGTAGACGCCGCGCTCGGGGTTCGGGCCCCACGCGTGGCCGAGCGCGGCGACGTACGCCGTGTTCGGGTCGGTGGGGTGGACGAGGATGCGCCCGATCTGCTGCGTGGCCTCGAGGCCCGTGAGGCGCCACGTGCGGCCGCCGTCGGTGCTCTTGTAGACGCCGCCGCCCGGCGAGATGGAGTTGCGCGAGTCCTCCTCGCCGGTGCCCGCGTAGAGGACGTTCGGATCGGACGGGGCGATGGCCATGTCGCCCATCGAGATCACGCGCTCGCGGTCGAAGACCGGGGTGAACGTCGTGCCGTTGTTCGTGGTCTTCCAGATGCCGCCCGCGGCCGCGGCGACGTAGAAGGTCTTGGTGCCGGGCACGCCCTCGATGTCGGTGACGCGGCCCATCATGTTCGCGGGGCCGATGTTGCGCCAGCGGAAGGCGGCGAGGGTGGTGGAGTCGAGCGGTTGGTCGAGCTGCGCGGCGGCCGGCGCGAGGGGCGCGAGGAGCGCGAGCGCGACCAGAGGTCGGAGCTGTCGGATGGTTCGCATGGTCGTCTGGGGGGACCGTCGAGTCGCGGGCGGCGGCAGGCGGCGCCACCGTCCGATTCGGACGCTACAGCGACGGGCCGGAGCGGGCCAGTGTTGGGCCGGGGCTGGCAACGCCGCGCGCGCCTCGTACGTTTTCTCGCTGGACCCTTCTCGAGGACGCCGACCCATGCGCACGTCCCGCCTCGCCGCGCTGCTCACGCTGGCGCCGGCCGCCCTGCTCGCGCAGGCCGCCAAGCCCGACCTCACCCCCGTCGAGGTGAAGGAGTGGTCGGTGCCGTGGAAGGGCTCGCGCCCGCGCGACCCGTTCCTCGACAAGCAGGGGCGCGTGTGGTTCGTCGGCCAGGAGGGGAACTACGTCGCCCACCTCGACCCGAAGACGGGAAAGTTCACGCGCGTCGAGATCGAGGCGGGCACGAACCCGCACAACGTGGTCGTCGCGCCGGACGGGATGGTCTGGTACACCGGCAACCGCAACGCGCGCATCGTCCGCCTCGACCCGCGCACGGGGAAGTCCACGACGTTCGCGATGCCGGACAGCATGGCGAAGGACCCGCACACCATCGCCATCGACCAGCGCGGCGACGTGTGGTTCACGGTGCAGTTCGGCAACTACGTGGGCCGCCTCACGCCGCGCACGGGCAAGATCCAGCTCGTGAAGATGCCGACGGCGGCGGCGCGTCCGTATGGCATCGTGGTCGATCCGCGCGGGCGTCCGTGGTTCAACGAGTTCGGCACGACGAAGGTCGGGACGATCGACCCGACGTCGATGACGCTCCGCGAGTTCGCGCTGCCGCACGAGAAGTCGCGCGGCCGGCGCATCGCCCTCACCTCCGACGGCCGCGTCTGGTACGTCGACTACGTCCTCGGCGTCCTCGGCGCCCTCGACCCGCGCACGGGCACGGTCGAGGAGGTCCCGATGCCCTCGGGCGGCGCGTCGCTCCCGTACGCGATGACGGTGGACGACCGCGACCGCCTCTGGGCGGTGGAGACGGGCATCAAGCCGAACCGCCTCGTGGCGTACGACCCGTCGCAGAAGCGCTGGGTCTACGGCGCCGCGATCGGTGCGGCCGAGCCGAACACGGTCCGCCACATGTCGTTCGACCCGACGACGCGCGAGATCTGGTTCGGGACGGACCAGGGGACGATCGGGCGGGCGAAGGTGCCGATGGGGACGGCGCCGGTGCCGTGACGACTGGCACGACGTCGTCGCGCCATCAGGCGAAGGCTACGGACCTGGCGACAGGCGACCGGCGACCGCTGCTCACCGGCGGACGAGCGACTCGACTGAAAGAGGAACCCCCGGGAGGCTACTACTGGCCTCCCCGGGGGTTCTCGCCATCCGACCCGCGGGCGAGGCGGCAGCTGTCGCCCGTCGCCCGTCGCCAGCGCTCGTAGCGTTCAGCACTGCGCCTCCCCGGCTTTCGACCGTTGCCGCGCG
>JBJMNJ010000191.1:0-14719 GCA_045804325.1 Gemmatimonadaceae bacterium | reverse complement strand
CGGAACAGCTCCGGCCGCTGGGTGATGGCGGCGCCGATCAGCAGCCCGCCGTTGGACCGTCCGGAGATGGCCAGGTGCGCCGGCGACGTGACCTTCTCGCGCACCAGGTACTCGGCCGCGCCGATGAAGTCGTCGAAGACGTTCTGCTTCTTCTCGAACATCCCGGCCTCGTGCCACGCCTTCCCGTACTCGCCGCCGCCGCGGATGTTCGCCACGGCGTACACGCCGCCGAGCTCGAGCCACACGAGGTTGGCGGGGCTGAAGCCGGGGAGCGTCGCGATGTCGAAGCCGCCGTACGCGTAGAGCAGCGTCGGGTTGTTCCCGTCGAGCTTCGTGCCCTTGCGCATCGTGATGAACATCGGGACGCGCGTGCCGTCCCTGCTCGTGTAGAAGACCTGCTTCGTCTCGTACTTCGAGACGTCGAACTTCACCGCCGGCGCCTTGAAGACCTCGTTCGTGCCCGCCTTCAGGTCGTAGCGGAAGGTCGTGGACGGGTACACGAAGGAGCTGAACGAGTAGTACACCTCGCTCTCGTCCTCCTTGGCGCTGAACCCGCCGACGGAGCCGATGCCCGGCAGCGGGAGCGAGCCGGCCTCCCGGCCGTCCTTCGTCACGAAGCGCACGTCGCTCTTCGCGTCCGCGAGGTAGAAGAGCACCAGCTTGCCGCCCGCCACGTCCGCGCCCGTGAGGTTGTCCTTCGACTCCGGCACGACCGTGCGCCACGCGTCGGGCCGTGCCACGTCGAACGCGACGAGCTTGCTGCGCGGCGCGTCGCGGTCGGTCACCATGTAGAACGTGCTGCCGTCGTTGTCCACCAGGTTGTACGACGCATCCCCCTCTACGAACATCGCCTGGATGGGCGCGCGCACGTTCGGCGCCTTCGGGTCGCCCAAGTCCGCGTACCAGATGCGGTTCTTCGACTCGGTGCCCTTGGACGCGTTCACGAGGAGGTAGCGGCCGTCCTCGGTCACGCCCGCGCCGAGGTACCACTCGGGCTGGTCCGGCCGCTCGTACACGAGCACGTCGCCGGACTGCGGCGTCCCGAGCCGGTGGTAGTAGACCGCCGGGTTGCGCGTCACGGTGACGTGGCGGTTGCCCTCCTGCTGCGGGTAGCGCACGTAGAAGAAGCCCTTGGCGTCGTTCGTCCAGCTCGCCCCGGAGCCGCGCAGCCACTGGAGCGTGTCCGAGAGGTCGCGCCCCGTGGCGACGTCCTTCACGTACATCGTCGTCCAGTCGGAGCCCTTCTGCGCGACCGAGTACGCGTAGAGGCGCCCGTCGCGCGAGCGGCCGCCGCCGGCGAGCGCCGCGGTCCCGTCGGTCGAGAGCGTGTTCGGGTCGATGAGCACGCGCGCCTGGCCCGACCGCCCCTCGCGCACGTACAGCACGCTCTGGTTCTGGAGGCCGCTGTTCTCCGTCCAGAACGTGTAGTTGCCGTCCTTCGACGGGACGCCGACGCGCGGGTAGTTCCAGAGCTGCGTGAGCCGCTCGCGGATCATCTTCCGCTCGGGGAGCGTCTCGAGGTAGCCGAAGGTGACCTTGTTCTGCGCCTCGACCCACGCCTTGGTCTCGGGCGAGTCCACGTCCTCGAGCCAGCGGTACGGGTCGGCGACCGCCTGGCCGTGCAGCGTGTCGACCTGCGCGGACTCGCGCGTGTCGGGGTAGGCGAGCCGCGCCGTGCTCGGCTTGTTCGACGGGACCTGCGCGGAGGCGGCCGCGGCGCCGAGAGCGAGCGCCGCGACTATGCGGGAACGGAGGATGGTCATGGGGCGAGTGGAGGGTTGAGGCGACGTGGCGGCGCCGGGGGAAGCGCTGCGGCTCTCTAATGTAGGCGATGGACGTCGGCGATGGAGTAGCGAGGGACAACCTGCGGTCGGCGGCGTGTGGATGCGTCGCCACAGATCGCCTGGAGAGGTGTGGCGTCCGTCCGGCACCCTCGCCGCCGCGTGGCGCGCTCCCCAGGCGTAAACGCAAAGGTGGCAAAGAGATAGGCTGCTCGCGCCGCCACGCATGCTTCGTGCGAATCGCCGTCGCGCGCTCGCACGTGCCAGGTCGGCACGCGCCGCAACCACCGCACCCTCGGGAACGCCCTTGTTTGCTGCATCCTTCGACGACGAGCAGGACGACCCCACGCCGTCGCGTCTTCCGCTGGTGCTCGTCGCGAACGATCAGGAGTGGTTGGCGCGCTCGCTCGAGACCATCCTCGGGCCGAGCGGCTACGCCGTGCTGCGCGCCTACACGGGCCGGCAGGCGCTCGAGCTCGCGCGCGCCGTCCGGCCCGACCTCGTGATCCTCGACGCCCGCCTTCCGGACGTCGACGGCCTCGAGATCTGCGCGACGCTGCGCGACGACCCGGTCATCGGCGTCGCCACGCCGATCGTCGTCACGACGTCCGACTCGGCGCAGCGCACCCCGTCGATCGAGGCGTATCGCGCGGGCGCCTGGGAGTTCTGCCGGCACCCGCTCGACGCCGAGGTGCTGCTGCTGAAGCTCGGCACCTTCCTGCGGGCGAAGCGCCTGACGGACGACCTGGTGGACCGCGGCCTGCTCGACGCGGACACGGGACTCTACAACATGCGCGGCCTCGCGCGACGCGCGCGCGAGGTCGGCGCGGCGTCCTTCCGGCAGCACGGCGCGCTCGCCTGCGTCGTCGTCTCCGCCGACGCGCCGCGCGGCCCGGCCGACGTCGCCGGCGGCGAGGCCCCGCGGCGCATCGCCGCGCACGTGGCCGACGTCTGCCGCCGCGCGAGCCGCGAGTGCGACATCGTCGGCCGCATCGGACACCGCGAGTTCGGCATCATCGCGCCGGCCACGGAGGCGCGCGGCGCCGTGCGGCTCGTCGAGCGCCTCCAGCAGTCGCTCGAGGACGCGCCGTTCGCGCTCGGCGACGGCGAGCGGCGCCTCGGCCTCGAGGCCGGGTACTGTGCGGTGGACGACTACGCGGAGTCCACGGTGGACGTCATCGAGATGCTGCTGCGCGCCGCGAGCGCGCTCCGCGACCTGCGCGCGCAGCAGCGGCCTTCGGAGCGCATCCGCTCGTTCGAGCAGACGCTCGCGCGCGCGGAGTCGGCCGGCGCGTTCCCCGGCGGGGCCTGATCGGCCCGTGGAGGCGCGGGGACGATCGCTGATCACGCTACGGAACCTGCCGGGCACGTGTCGGGGGGCAGCGGTGTACATGCTCGCCGCGGCGTCGCCGAGTCCCGTGCGGGACGCAGACGTCGCGTCCGACCCGGCGCGTCCCGGTACGCTCCACCACACGATGCCCGCGCGCAGCGTCATGAACGATCGTGCCGTCCACCCGATGCTCCCAGGCGTCTCGCATGCGCCGTGACATCGCCGGCACCCGACTCGACGCGCTGACCGGGCTCCGGTTCTTCGCCGCGTTGGCCGTGGTGCTGTACCACGAGACGAGCCCCCACTTCGACGGGGCGCCGGCGTGGCTCGAGCGCTATCTGAGCTCGGGCTACGTGAGCGTCAGCCTGTTCTTCGTGCTGTCGGGCTACATCCTCGCGTACAACTACCTGCCTGCGGGGCGCCGCGCCGCGCTGCGCGCGCCGCAGTTCTGGAGCGCGCGCGTGGCGCGCATCTACCCGGTGTACGCGCTGGGACTCGTGCTCGGCCTCCCGCTCTTCGTGAACAAGCTGCTCGTGCAGGGCGGCACCCCTGGCTCCATGGCCGCCGAGGGGCTCGGCGTCGTCGCGGCGGCGACGTCGCTGCTCCAGGCGTGGATCCCGGGTACGGCGTGCCGGCTGAACTGCCCGGGCTGGTCGCTCTCGGTCGAGGCCTTCTTCTACCTCGTGTTCCCGGTGCTGGGCCTCCTGCTGGCGCGGATCCCGGCGCGTCGGCTGCCGGCGGCGCTCGTGCTCGCCTGGGGCGCGAGCGTGGGGCTCCTGGTCGGCGTGCGGGTGGCGGCGGTGCGCGGCGCCGCGGCGGCCGGCATCGCGCTCGGCGCCGGGTGGTGGGACCCCGTCGCGTCGTTCCCACTGCTGCGGCTCGGGGAGTTCACGTTCGGCATCCTGCTCGGGCTGCTCTTCCTCGCACGCCGCGAGCGGGCGGCGGACGGCGCGGCGTGGGCCGCCCCGCTCGCGCCGGCGGCCCTCGTGGGGATCGCCGCGCTGCTCCCTCTCGAGCTGCCGGAGCCGCTCGGCGTGGCGCGCCAGCAGCTGCTGGTGCCGCTCTTCGGCCTGCTGGTCTTCGGGCTCGCTCATGGCCGCGGGATCGTCGCGCGGGCGCTGTCGCTGCCCTCGGTGGTGCTGCTGGGCGAGGCGAGCTACGCCCTCTACATCCTGCACGTGCCCATCCACTCCCTGATGGGCGCCGTGGACCAGATCGCCGGGCTCGGCGTGCACGACACGCCCCTCTGGTTCCCGGCCTACCTGGCCACGGCCGTCGCCGCGTCGCTCGCGGCGTACCGCTGGGTGGAGGTCCCGTCACGGGACCGCGTGCGCTCGTACCTCGCCCGGCGGCTCGGCGCCGGGGCACGCGGCGAGTGGGAGGCCGGCCCCCGGACGGGCCACGCGGAGCCCGCGAGCGAGCTCGTGGCGGAGCGCGCCTCGGCCTGAGGCTGCACCGGGGCCAGGGGCCCCTGTGCGGACGCCTACGCCCGGCCTTCGATGTGATTCCGCTCACAAACGCTTGACAGCACGAGCGGCGGCCGTCGACTGTGGCTCACCTGCATCACCCGCTGGCGCCGCGCCACAGCAACGGCCCGCCGGAGCCCTTCGCAGGGCACGTCGGGCTGTATTGGCGCATGTGCGACGTGTAGTAACAGCAAGAACTTAGAGTGTATGAGCGGTCTCAAACACACGACTGCCACAGTGCACCGAATCCTGCTATGTTCGTGGCACGAGCAGGGTCCGCCAGCGCGTCGCCGCGCGGCGAACTCCAGCTCGAAAACGCTCTCGCCCCGGCTCGTCCGGACCGCGTTCCTCTTCGGTCCTCCAAGTGAAGATGACCACCTACCTCAGTGGCCGCTCCAATAGCTATGATCGTCCGACCGCCAGCTACAGCCCTGACGAGCCGGAGCACGTCCTGACCGCCGTCGACACCGAGGCCATCGTCCTCGCCGGCGTGCACCGCCGCGGCGGCGGCGCCTTCGAGCGCGTGCGCGGCCCGCTGATGCGGATCGGGCAGCGCCCCATGATCGAGTTCGGGCTGGACTGGCTGCTTGACGGCGGCCTCGACCGTGCCGTGATCTGCGCGAACAGCTCGACCGCCGCCGTCCGCGACCGCCTCGGCGCGTCGTTCCGCGGCGAGCTCGAGCTCGCCTACTTCGAGGACATCACGCCTCGCGGTCCGGCCGGCTGCCTCGGCAGCGCCGTCCGGCTCTCGGCGGCCCAGACGTTCGTGGTCGTCGAGGCCTCGGCACTCCCCCGGGGTGTGGACGTGCGCGAGCTCCTCGAGCGCCACCGCCGCTCCGGCGCCGCGGCCACCGTCGTCGTGGGCGTCGACCGTCGCCGGCGCGGCCCGAACGGCGAGCATCCGCGCATGCCGACGGGCATCTACGTCTTCGAGCGCGAGGTGCTCGAGAGGATCCCCGCCGCCGGATACCAGGACATCAAGGAAGGGCTGCTCGAGCGGATGTACCGCGCGGGCGAGAAGGTCGCGGTGCACGAGATCTCGGGCCTCGTCCCGCGCGTCCTCGACTACCAGTCGTTCGTGGCGGTGAGCCGCTGGGTGATCGAGCGCGCGGTCGCCGAGCCCTCGCTCGACCCGGAGTACGTCCGGACGGGGGAGACGCTGCGTCACCGCACGGCCACCGTGGAGTCCGGCGCCGAGTTCATGGGTCCGGTCGTGCTCGGGCCGTGCGCGCACGTGAGTGCCGGCGCGGTCGTCATCGGCCCGACCACGATCGGCGCCGGCACCATCGTCGGCGCCGGCGCGGTGGTGTCCCGCTCCGTCGTCTGGGACCGGTGCGACGTCGCGCGCGACGCGGTCGTCGACCGCTGCCTCCTCGGCGACGACGCTCGCGTCGACGCGGGGGAGAGCCTCACGTCCACGCTCCGCCTCAGCGACGGCCCGCGCGCGCTGCCGGTGTCCGTCCGCGTGATGACGCCGGTCGTGCCGGCGCTCCGGTTCGTCGGGCGCACGGTGACCCAGCTCGTCCCCGCGCTCTCGTAGCACGCAGCACCATGCGCTCGTCGGGGCGGCGCGCGTCCGAAGCTGGACGCGGCCGCCCCGACTGATGCGAACCCCCCGCCTCTCGCAATGTCGCCGATCCCCGTTCTCCTCGACGTCCGCCCGCGCTACCTCGCCTGGAGCGACGCCCCCAGCTCCGTGCTGCGCGTCGGCCTCGGCGGGCGCACCGTGCTCGAGCTGATCGCCGAGCGCGTGCGGCGCGTCACGTCCGAGCGCCTGCGCGTCGTGGCGAACTTCGACGCCGAGGACGGCTACCGGGACGCGATCGCGGCGCTCGATCGGCGCGCCATCGTGCTGCCGACCTTCGCCGACCTGGTCGACCACGTCGAGTCGCTCCCCGCGTCCGACCGGCTGCTGCTCGTGGACGCGCGGTGGTTCCCGGCGTCGGACGAGGACTTCACGGCCTTCGTGCGCGCGGGCGCGGGCGGGCGCGCCGGTGCGCGCCACCTCATGGTGCAGGAGGCCAGCGTCGGGCAGACCACGGAGGTCGTGCGGCTCGACGGCCTCGGCCGGCTCCGCAAGGTGCAGCGCTACTACGACGCCGTGACGTGGCCGTTCGCCTCGGGGGTCGCCGCCTCGGTGGTCCCCGCGTCGGCGCTGCTCGCGGCGCCCGCGCTCGCGCTGCGGGACCTCTCGGTGCTGCGCACCACCATCGTGGGAATGCACGTGCCGTCGCAGGATGCCGCGCTCCACGGCGTCTTCGACCTCGCCGACGAGGGGGGGACGCTCGCGCTGAACGAGCGCCTCGTGCGCCGCGCCGCCGAGGGGCCCGCGCGCCCGCTCGCGGCCGGGGCGCGCGGCATGCACGGCGCGACGGTGTCCGCCAGCGCGCGGCTGCTCGGCCCCGTGGTGGTGATGCCCGGCGCGGTCGTCGAGGACGACGCGGTGGTCGTGGGCCCCGCGACGATCGGCACGGCGGCGCGCGTGGGGCGCGGGGCGGTGGTCGCGCAGGCGCTCGTCATGCCCGGCGCGCGCGTCCGCGCCGGCGCGCGCGTGCGGCAGCGCGTCGTGCTCGAGGGCGAGCAGCCCGAGGAGCACGCCGAGGGGCGCGGCGCGTCGCGGCGCCACTCCGGGCGCCACCCAGAGGCCGCGGTGGAGACGCCCGTCGTCGCCGCCGCGTCGTCGCGCTACGCCGAGGTGAAGCGCGTCGTCGAGGGCGCGCTCGCGCTGCTCGCGCTCGCGCTGCTCGCGCCGCTCCTCGCGCCGATCGCGCTCGCCGTGCGCTTCGGGTCGCGCGGCCCGGTGTTCTACGGCGACCCGCGCGAGGGGAAGGACGGGCGGTCCTTCCGCTGCTGGAAGTTTCGCTCCATGCGCACCGACGCCGCCGTGCTGCAGCGAGAGCTCGCGCAGGTGAACCAGGTGGACGGGCCGCAGTTCAAGATGGACCGCGACCCGCGCGTCACGGCGGTGGGCCGGTGGCTGCGGCGCCTCAACCTCGACGAGCTGCCGCAGCTCTGGAACATCGTCCGCGGCGAGATGAGCTTCGTCGGCCCGCGGCCGTCGCCGTTCCGCGAGAACCAGATCTGCGTCCCGTGGCGCCAGGGGCGCCTCTCCGTGCGCCCCGGCGTGACGGGCCTCTGGCAGGTCTGCCGGCACGACCGCTCGGAGGGCGACTTCCACCAGTGGATCTACTACGACCTGCTGTACGTGCAGAACCTCTCGCTCCGGCTCGACGCGAAGATCCTCGCGGCGACGGTGGCCACGCTCGGGGGCAAGTGGTCGGTGCCCGTGTCGTGGCTCATCCCGGGCGCGAAGGACGACCGCGTGTTCGAGGCGGGCGAGACGACGCGCGCCGTCGGGCGCCGCGTCGCGGACGCGCTGGCGCGCCGGGGCGAGGCGGCGGGGCGGGGGATGGAGGCGCTGGGCCGCCTCGCGTCGCCCGCGTTCGGGAGAGCCTTCGGGACGTCGCCTGGGGTCGACGCCGGGGCATGACGCAGCGGGATCGACGACGCTGCTGGTGGGCCGTGCGGTCGGCCGCCGCCCTCGTCGCCTGCGCCGGCGCGGCGCGGGCACAGGGCGCGTCCGTGCTCGGGGCGGCCGCGCGCCGCGCCGGGTGGTCGGCGAACGTGCGCCTCGACCAGCGCTGGGACGAGAACCTCCAGCTCGTGGCTCCCGGCGACGCGGGCGGCCGGTCCACGCGCGCCACGCTGTACCTCGGCCACGACTGGCGCTCGCGGCGGTCGCACCTCGCGCTCTCGGCGGGCGCCGGGTGGCAGCGCATCGCCGGCGAGGTGGAGCAGCGCACGGGCTCGTACGACGTGCGCGCCGAGGCCGTCGGGGCGGCGACGCGTCGGCTGACGCTCGCGGCGTCGCTCGCCGCGCAGTCGTCGCTGTCGCGCGACCTCGGCCTCGTCG
This sequence comes from Gemmatimonadaceae bacterium, assembly GCA_045804325.1. GTDB lineage: Bacteria > Gemmatimonadota > Gemmatimonadetes > Gemmatimonadales > Gemmatimonadaceae > JBJMNJ01. The sequence continues at coordinate 6,229 of JBJMNJ010000191.1, read as the reverse complement.
AGCAGCTGCCGATCGCCGGCCAGGGCGCCGTGTCGCCGCTCGTGCGCGCGGACATCGTCAGCGGCGCGGCGAGCGCGACGTACCGGACGAGCCGCGCCGGCAGCGCGCGGCTCGAGACCGGGCTCGCGCGCTTCGACTTCGGCGGCGCGCTCCCCGGCGGCGCCTCCCTGCGCGAGCGCGTCGGCCTCCACCGCGTGGTGTCGTCGCGGCGGTCGCTCGGGCTCGCCGTCGAGCTGCAGCAGCACGACACCGACCAGGGCGCGAGCACCGCGGAGATCGCGCTCGCCTCGTGGGACCACGTGATCGGCCGCTCGCGCCGCGCCTCGCTGCGCGTGCTCGCCGAGGCGGGCGCGGCGCACCTCGCGGGCGCGGAGGAAACGGTGGGGCCCGCCGGCAACCTCTCCCTGGAGGCGCGGCGGCTCTCAAGCATGCTCGCGCTCACGGCGCGCCGGATGCCGGGACAGATCGTCGGCACCGGGCGCGTCACGACCGCGACGACGGTGGGGCTCGCCGCCGCGCACGCGCCGGCGCGCGGGCGCCAGCTCGCGGCGCTCGGCCTGACGCACACGGCCGCCGCGGACGCGGCGCTCGGCTCGTACGCGCTCGACGACGCGAGCCTTCGCGTCGCGCGGGCGGTCGGCGGCGGCCTCTGGGCCGAGCTGTCGGGCGGCTACCGCCGCCGGACGGAGCCGGTGGTGCTGAGCGGCGCGTACGGCGGGGTGGGCGTGCGCTACGCACTGGGGGGCCGATGACCGCCGTGCGCGTTCCGCCGCCGAGCCGCGCGCTCGACGTGGCGCCGGCGGACGCCGGCCGCGACGAGATGCGCCAGGGCGTGGCGAACGCCGTGAAGCTCGGCGCGTCGCTGGTCGCGACCTGGGGCATCGCGCTCGGGCTGCGCGTGATCATCCCGCGCTACCTCGGTCCGGAGGCCTTCGGGCGCTACCAGTTCGCCGACTCCTTCACGACGCTCGTGCTCCTCGTGACGAGCTTCGGCCTGTCGATGCACCTCATCCGCGAGGTGAGCCGGCGTCCCGAATACGCGAGCGAGGTGCTCGGCGGCCTGCTCGCCGTGCGCCTGGCCGCGAGCGCGGTAGTCATGGCCGTCGTGGCGGCGGTGTTCTGGCAGCTCGACCGACCGCCGGAGACGCGCTGGCTCGTCGTGATCCTCGGCGTCCAGACGGTCGTCTTCATGCTGAACGGCCTCGCCACCTCGCTGCTCCAGGCGAGCGGCCGCGTCGGCGGCCTGGCCATCACCAACGTCGTCTCGAAGGTCCTCTGGGGCGCGGGAATCGCCGTCGCGATCGCGGCGCGGGCCGGCACGTACGGCATCGCCTTCGCGCTGCTGGCGTCCGAGGCGATTCGCGCGGCGGTGCTCTTCCGTCTCGCGCGCCGGCACCTCGGCTACCGCCTGCGGCTCTCGTGGGGCCCGACGGTGGCGGCGCTCGCGTCGGCGGCGCCCTTCTTCGTGAACGAGCTCGCGTACACGGTGAACTCGAAGCTCGACATGAGCGTCATGTCGTTCCTCGTGCCGGAGCGCGAGGTGGGGTGGTACGGCGCGGCGATGAACGTCGCCGGGATCACGCTGCTGATGACGCCCCTGGTCGGCTCCATCCTCATCCCGATCCTCTCGCGCGCGGCGGAGCGGTCGGAGGAGGAGGCGGCGGAGCTCTCTCGGCGGTCGCTGCAGTATGTCGTCGCCCTCTCGGTGCCCATCACCCTGTTCGTCGCGCTCGGCGCCGACCCGCTCGTCCGCCTGCTCTTCGGGCCGGCGTTCGCGCCCGCCGCGCGCAGCCTCCAGGTGCTGGCCCCGATGTTCGTGCTCACGTACGCGGCGATCCTCGGGGCGGTCGTCCTCAACGTGGTCGGCCGCGGCTGGACCGTGACGCGTATCTCGCTGGCGACGCTGCTGATCACCCCGCCGCTCTACCTGCTGCTCATCCCGCGCGCCGCGACGGCGATGGGTCCGGGCGGCGCGGGGGTCGGCGCGGCGGCGGCGCTGGTCGCGTGCGAGACGTTCGTCGTGGCCGCGCAGGCGGTCGCCGCGCGCCGCTTCCTCTATGACCGGCGCGTCGGGGCGGTGCTGCTCAAGAGCCTCCTGATCGCGGGCGCGGTTGCCCTGCTCGACGTCGCGCTGCGCGGCTTCGGGTCGTTACGCTTCCTGCCGGAGATCGTCCTTTACGGAATGGCCGCCGTCGGACTTGGCCTGGTCGATGTGGCCACCGTCATTCGGTTCGTGCGCGGGTTGGTGAAGGGTCGCCGTGGTGCCTATGCGTGAGAACAGCTCCCTGGTTCGGTCGACGGTCCGCCTCGTCGTCGCCGCGTGCCTCGTGATGGGCGCGTCCGCGTGTGCCTCGGGGCCGCGCGGCAGCTACGTCTGGGTCAACGACTATCCGGCGCCGGCGGCCGCCCCCGGCCGCTACGTCATCGGGCACGGCGACGTGTTGAGCGTGCGCGTGTGGGACCAGGACCGCCTGTCCGGGCGCGTGGTCGTCCGCAGCGACGGGCGGATCTCGCTTCCGCTGCTGCCCGACGTCGTGGCCGCCGGCCGCACGACGACGGACGTCGCGGACGACGTGGCGAGCCAGCTGCGCGACTCCGGCCTCGTCGTGAAGCCGCGCGTGACGGTCACGGTGGAGGAGTCGAAGCCGATCAGCGTCGCCGTCATGGGCGAGGTGGCGCGCGCCGGCACCTACACGGTGACGCCCCGGGCCGGGATCGCGGAGGCGCTCGCCAGCGCGGGCGGCCTGACGGAGTTCGCGCACCGGGACCGCATCTTCGTGCTCCGGCGCATGCCGAGGCCGGTGCGCATCCGCTTCACCTACGACGCGATCGCGCGCGCCGACGGCCGCGCCGCGCTCTTCGCCCTCCAGACCGGCGACGTCGTCGTCGTCGAGTGAGCCCCTCCGGGCTACGGTGCGCGGACCATGCAGAAGATCCTTCTCATCTCGATCCTCGTGGTGACGGTCGCCATCCCGATGCGCGCCGCGCGCAACCCGTCGCCGACGGCGGGCCTCCGCAAGGCGGTGCTCGGCGTGGCGCTCTTCAACCTCGCCTATCTCGTCTTCCTGCGCTTCATCTACCCCCGACTGTTCTGACGTGAGGCACGACTTCAGGCACGACCTGCCCCCGAGCCCGACGGTCACCTCGCTGCGCGCGCCCGCGCCCGCGGCGCTTCCGGACGCGCCCGCCGACGCCGATGCGCTGTTCGACTTCGAGCGGGTGCGCGAGGCCGCGGGCTACGCGCGCGACCTGCTGCGCCGGCGCGGGCGCACCGCGCTCGCCGTCGCCGCGGCGATCGCCGCACTGACGACGGCGGCGGCGTTCCTGCTCCCGCGCGATTACCACGCCGAGGCGAAGATCCTCGCGCAGCGGAACATGGTCATGCCCGCGCTCGGCAACCCGAGCCGCACCGTCCCGCGCGAGTCCGACGAGCCGACGAAGCTCGCGCTCGAGGCGGTGATGAAGCGCGACAACCTCGAGGCCATCATCCGGCAGACCGGGCTGATGGCGGCGTGGGACGCCGACCGCCCGATCGCCATGCGGCTCAAGGACCGCGCGATGGCGCTGGTGCGCGGCGCGCCGAGCCCGAAGGAACAGCAGGACGCGCTCATCGGGCTGCTCGGGCGGCGGATGTGGGTGCAGACGTCCGAGGGGACGGTCACGATCTCGGTGCTGTGGCCCAACGCCCAGATGGCGTACCGCATCGTGCAGGCGGCGCAGACCAACTTCATCGAGGAGCGCCACGGCTCCGAGGTCTCGATGATCGGCGAGAGCATCGCCATCCTCGAGGGGAACGTCGCCCGCGCCCGGCGCGGCATCGACAGCGCGGTCGCGGAGTTCCGCGGGCGCCAGCCGACCCCCGCGCCGACGCCCGCGGCCGCGCCGCGTCCGGCGCCGCCGAACCCGGTGCTCGCGTCGCTCCAGGCTACGCTCCGCGCGAAGCGGCAGGCCATCGCCGACCTCGCCGAGGTGCACACGCGCCGCCTCGGCGAGCTCCAGGCGCGGATGGCGGACCTCCGGCGCAGCTACGGCCCGGCGCACCCGGAGATCGCGACGACGCAGGAGGCGATCGACGCCCTCGGCACCGAGTCGCCGCAGCTCGCCGCGCTGCGCCGCGAGGAGCGCGAGCTGGCCGCGCAGATCGTCGCCCGCGGCGGCGTGCCCGGCGTCGAGGCGGCCGCGCTGGGCACGGCACCGCCGCGCGACGCCTCCAGCGTGCTGACGATCCGCACGACCCCGAGCGACCCGACCGAGCAGTACGCCGAGTCGCGCCTCCGCGGGGCGATGAACGAGTACCAGGATCTCGTGGACCGCCTCAACGCCGCGCGCATCGAGCTCGAGACCGCGCGGGCCGCGTTCAAGTACCGCTACCGGGTGCTCACACCCGTCGAGGTGCCGCGCCGCCCCGCGCGGCCGAAGGTGGCGCTCGTCCTCGTCGGCGGCCTCATGCTCGCCGCCTTCCTCGGCCTCTTCGCCGTCCTCGCGATCGACGTCGCGAGCGGACGCGTGTACCAGTCGTGGCAGGTCGCGCGCTTCCTGCGCCTTCCCGTCGTGGGAGAGGTCGGCAAGCCGTGACCGGCGGCATCGCGCCCGGAGCGATCGCCCAGGATCCCGACGAGCGCCGCCGCGGCGCGCTCCTGGGGGCCGCGGCGCTCGGCGCGCTGAGCCTCGCGGGGTTCATCGCCCAGGGCGGGTCGCTCCTGCTGGCGGCCGTCCCGTTCCTGCTGACGGCGGCGGCCGTCGCGGTGTGGCGTGCCCCGCTCCGGCGCATCATGCTCGGCCTGCTCGTGCTCGCGCTGTTCCTCGACAGCCCCTCGGCGCGGCCGGCCGGCGGCGTGTGGCAGTCGCCGCTCTACCCGCTCGGCCGCCTCTTCTTCGACAACCTGAACAACACGCTCCCCGTCTCGGCCCTCCGCTTCGCCGGGGTCGAGGCGCTGCTGGTGCTCGTGCTCGCGCTCGTGGCGCTGCGGCGGTTCCTCGGCCTGCGCATCGACCGCGCGCACCGCCGCCCGGAGGACCGCCTGCTCGACCCGTGGCTCCTCGCGGCGCTCGGCGCCGTGGTGTGGCTCGAGGTGTGGGGGATCGCGCGCGGCGGGAACTTCAAGCAGTCGCTGTGGCAGTTTCGGGAGCTGCTCTGGCTCCCGATTCTCGCGTGGCTGTTCACCCGGGCGCTGAAGGACGTGCGGGACTTCCTCCCGGTCGCGTGGGCGCTCATCGCCGCGGCGGCGTACAAGACCGCGGTGGGGCTCTACTTCCTGCTGCGCGTCGTGCCCGGGCTCGCCCGCACGCCGGCGTACGTGATGACGCACGACGACACGGTCCTCCTCGTCGTCGCGCTCGCCATCCTCCTCGCGGCCGCCTGGTTGATGCCGACGCGCGGGCACGTGCTCCTCGCGAGCGTCGCGGTGCCGTGGCTCATGCTCGGGCTCGTGATCAACGACCGCCGCATCGCCTTCGTGAGCCTCGCCGGCGCGCTGCTCGTCACGTACTCCATGCTCCGCGGCCGCGCGAAGCGCGCGATCGCGGGGCTCGGCGTCGCGTTGCTGCCGGTGTTCGTCGCCTACCTCGTCGTCGGCGCGAACCGGAGCGGCGGCATCTGGGGGCCCGCCGCGAAGGTCATGTCGGTGATCACGCAGAAGGACGCCTCGAGCGGCACGCGCGACATCGAGAACTACAACCTCATCACGACCCTCCGCTACAAGGGACTGCTGCTCGGCAGCGGGTGGGGCCACGAGTACGTCGAGCTCTCGCGGGCCTACGACATCTCGAACTCGTTCGCGCAGTACCGGTACATCGCGCACAACAGCGTGCTGTGGCTCTGGAGCATCGGCGGGCTCCTGGGGTTCACGGCGCTCTGGCTGATCTACCCGGTCGCCATCTTCTGGGCGGCTCGCGGCTACGCCTGCGCGACGAAGGCGATCCACCGCGTCGTCGGCACGGTGATCATCGCCGCGGTGCTCGCGCACCTCGTGCAGGCGTGGGGCGACATGGGGACGCAGGCCTGGCTCGGCACGTGGATCACCGCGGTGATGGTGGCCATGAGCGCCAAGCTCGCCGCCGCCACCGGCGCGGCCGATCGTCCGGCGCCGCCCGGGCCGACGCCCGCGGGGCTGGCCGCGTGAGCGCGGTGCAGACGGCCGCGGGCGTCGTGCTCGCCCTCGCGGCCCTCCCGGCCCTGCTCGCCGCGGGCTACCTCGCGCTCCTCGCGCTTCTCGCGCGTCGCGCCCCA
>JBJMNJ010000190.1:0-15951 GCA_045804325.1 Gemmatimonadaceae bacterium | reverse complement strand
CGCGGACCCGGCCGTGGGCGGATCGGCCCAGAGCGCGGCTGTGGCGCCGGTGCAACAAAAAACGAGTCGCCGGAGCACCTCCTGCGTGCTCCGGCGACGGGCGGACCTTACGCGCGCAGCGTGAGCGGCGCGTGAGCGGCGCGTGAGCGGCGCGTGAGCGGGACGTTCCGCGGGCTACCTCCCGGCGAGCCGCCTCGCGCGCTCCACGAGCGCGTCCACGGTGAGGCCCAGCTCCTGATAGATGCGCTGATACGGCGCGGACGCGCCGAAGCGCTCGAGTCCCATCACGAAGCCGTCCTCCTCGCTGATCCAGCGGTACCACGACATCGGATGGGCGGCCTCGATCGCGAGCCGCTTCACGCCCGGCGGGAGCACCTCGTCCTGGTACGACTTCGGCTGCCGCGCGAAGAGCTCCATGGACGGCATGCTCACGAGGCGCGCGCGCACGCCCTGCGCGGCGAGCTTCTCCCCCGCCTGCATGATGAGCGCGACCTCGCTCCCGCTCGAGAGGAGGACGACGTCGGGCTTCCCGCCCTCCGCATCCGCGAGCACGTACGCCCCCTTCGCCACGCCGGCGGCGGACGCGTACTTCGTGCGGTCGATGAAGCCGAGCTTCTGGCGAGTGAGGACGAGCGCCACCGGCCCATCCGTGTGCGTCACGGCCACGCGCCACGCCTCGGCCGTCTCCCCCGCGTCGGCGGGTCGGATCACCGTCATGTTCGGGATGCAGCGCAGCGCGGTGAGCTGCTCGATGGGCTGGTGCGTCGGCCCGTCCTCGCCGAGGCCGATCGAGTCGTGCGTGTAGACGTAGATGACGCGCTGGTGCATCAGCGCCGCGAGCCGGATGGCCGGGCGCATGTAGTCCGAGAAGATCAGGAACGTCCCGCCGTACGGGATCACGCCGCCGTGCAGGGCCATCCCGTTCATGATGGACCCCATGCCGTGCTCGCGGACGCCGAAGTGGAAGTTGCGCCCCGCGTAGCTGCCGGGCGCGAACGTCCCCATGTCCTTCAGCGCCGTGTTGTTCGACGGCGCGAGGTCGGCCGAGCCGCCGATGAGCTCCGGGACCTTCTTCGCGATCGCGTTGAGCACCGCGCCGCTCGCGGCGCGGCTCGCGACGGCGCCACTCTTCTCGTCGAACTCGGGGATGGCCGCCTCCCACCCATCGGGGAGCTCGCCCTTCAGCCGGCGGTCCAGCTCGCGCGCGAGCTCCGCCTGCGCCGCGCGGTAGCCCTCGAGGCGCGCGTGCCACTCCGCCCGCTGTGCCGCGCCGCGGTCGCGCGCCTTCCGCCAGTGCGCGAGCGCCTCCTCGGGCACGTGGAAGGGCTCCGTCCACTGCCAGCCGAGGGCCTTCTTGGTGAGCGCGACTTCTTCCTTGCCGAGCGCCTCGCCGTGCGCCTTGGCCGTGCCGGCGCGGTTGGGGCTCCCGAAGCCGATCACCGTGCGCACGACGATCATCGACGGCCGGTCGGTGACGCGCTTGGCCTCCTCGATGGCCCGGTCGAGCGCGCGCAGGTCGTTGACGTCGGCCACGCGCTGCACGTGCCACCCGTACGCCTCGAAGCGCCGCGCCGCGTCGTCCGAGTACGTCAGGTCGGTCGAGCCGTCGATGGTGATCTTGTTGTCGTCGTAGAAGCCGACGAGCTTGCCGAGCTTGAAGTGCCCCGCGAACGAGCAGGTCTCGTGGGAGACGCCCTCCATGAGGTCGCCGTCGGAGCAGATGAAGTACGTGTGGTGGTCGACGACGCCGTGCCCCTCGCGGTTGAACGTCGCGGCGAGGTGCGCCTCCGCCACCGCCATGCCGACGGCGTTGCCGACGCCCTGCCCGAGCGGGCCGGTGGTCGTCTCGACGCCGGGCGTGTAGCCGTACTCCGGGTGGCCGGGCGTGCGGCTCTCCCACTGGCGGAACTGCTTCAGGTCCTCGAGCTCGAGGCCGTAGCCGGTGAGATAGAGGCAGCTGTAGAGGAGCATCGACGCGTGGCCGCACGACAGCACGAAGCGGTCGCGGTTGGGCCAGTGCGGGTCCGCCGGGTCGTGCCGCATGTGGCGCGTGAACAGCACGTACGCGAGCGGCGCGAGCGCCATCGGCGTGCCCGGGTGCCCCGACTCGGCCTGCTGCACCGCGTCCATGGCCAGGGTGCGGACGGTGTTGATGCAGAGCAGGTCGAGCGCGTCGTTGGCGCCGGGGGCGCGAGCGGGGGCGGCGGTGGCCACGGGAGGGTCAGCGAATGAGCTGCTCGACCTCGGCCGCCTTGCACTTGTTCTCGTGGTCCGGGTACTTGTGGTTGCAGTGGATGCAGTGCTCGCCGAACCCGCTGCGCTTCCAGATCAGGAAATAGATCGCCTTCTGGATGTTGCGCAGACGGTCTTCGGTGCTGTCGTTGTCCGGGGCCATGTTGGGCGTCCTCTCGGGTGGGAGCTGGTGGCGAGGGAGATAATAGACTCGGAAGTGGGGCGCAGGGAATAGGCGGCGCGGCGCGCCCGCTAGTCGCCTCGACGCGCACGCCGCGCGGTGCGCCGGTCGCCGCGCCGGTCGCCGCGTCGGTCGCCGCGCCGCTCGCCGCGCCGCCGGGCTCCCTCGCCGCCACTCGGCGTGTAGTAGCGCTTGAGCCACTGGCTCAGCCCGTCGAGGCCGGGGAAGAGGACCCGCTCCGTGACGTTCGCCTGGTCCAGCTTGTCCCGCACCTCCCACTTGAGCGCCGCGGGGATCACGACGCGGCGCACGACGCTCGGGTGGCGGGCGAGCCACGCGTCCTGCCCCGCCGCGGGGTCCGACAGGAGCGAGAAGAGCGCGAACTGGTTCACGATGCGGTCGTCCAGCGAGGGCGGCTCGAGCCACACGAGGAACGGACGGCGCGAGAGCCGGTCGAAGCGGCCGAGCGTCGGCGCGACCCCGTCGAGCATCTCCGCCGTGAACGCGTCGGCCCCGGCGTCCGCGAGCGCGCGGCGCAGCCGCGCCGGCAGCAGGCGGTTCGTCGCCGAGTAGTCCACGCACCACACGATGCCGTCGCGGCCGTAGTACCGCAGGCTCGCCGTGGCGAAGTGCAGGGCGACGAGCGGCGAGTACGTCCAGTCGAGGAGCCGGGTGGGCAGCCCGTGGTGCTGCGCGAGGGAGAGCCAGTTCCACGTCGAGTCGCCGGGCACGCTCTCGCGCTGCGCATACTTCCGGAAGTTCCGGAGGATGTGCCCCTCGAGCGCCACCGCGTGCTCGCCGAGCCGCCCGAGGCTCGACGAGAGGTCGTTCGTCACGTCCGACATCCCGCGGAACGCGAGCGACGACCGGAAGCGCCCGATGTCGGGCCGCCACGAGTCGGCGTAGAGGAGCTCGAGGAGGTGGGTCCAGGACTGGGCGACGACGGAGTGCAAGGGAGCAGGGAGCAGGGAGCAGGGAGCAGGGAGCAGGGAGCAGGGAGCAGGGAGCAGGGCCGTCGAGCCTAACGTCGTGGCGGCCACGATCTGTACGGCAACCCGCCCGCACGCTACAATCGCGCCACACTTCCATCCCCCGCTCCCTGCTCGCTGCTCCCTCGGGTCGCAAGGCCCGCTGGCTCGTCACCATCGGCGCCGGCCTCGCCGTGGCGCTGGCGCCCGCGCCGGCCGGCGTCGCGCGGGGCGCGTGGACGCTCTTCGCCGTCTTCGTCGCCACCATCGTCGGCTCCATCGTCCAGCCGGTGCCCGGCGCGGCCGTCGCGCTCCTCGGCGTCACGATCGCGGCCGTCGCCGGCGCGCTCCCGGTGCGCGAGGCGCTCGCCGGCTACGCGGACCCCATCGTCTGGCTCGTCCTCGCCGCCTTCTGGATGTCGCGCGGCATGGTGAAGACGGGCCTCGGCCGCCGCATCGCGCTGCTCTTCATCCGCGCGCTCGGGCGCCGCTCCCTGGGGCTCGGGTACGCCATCGTCGCCAGCGAGACGGTCCTCGCGACGCTCATCCCGTCCACCGGCGCCCGCTGCGGGGGCATCACCTTCCCCGTCACCCGGAGCGTCGCCGAGGCGTACGACTCGCGCCCGGGGGAGTCGGCGCGACGGCTCGGCGCGTTCCTCATGCTGCTGCTCTACCAGAGCGAGGTCGTCGTCTGCGCGATGTTCCTCACGGGGCAGGCGTCCAACGCGCTCATCGCGCGCTTCGCCGCGGGCGCCGGCGTGCCGATCTCGTACACGCGCTGGGCGGTGGGCGCGCTGGTGCCGGGGCTCGCCTGCCTCCTGCTCGTGCCGCTCCTCGTCTACGCGCTCTACCCGCCCGAGGTGCGCCACACGCCGCGCGCCGCGGAGACCGCGGCCGAGGAGCTCGCGCGCCTCGGGCGGGCGACGCGCGGGGAGTGGATCATGCTGCTCGTGTTCGTGGCGGTGGGGCTGCTCTGGGCCTCGCGGAACGTGCACGGGGTCGACTACGCCGTCGCCGCGCTCGTCGGCATCGGCGTGCTCCTGCTCGCGGGCGTGCTGGAGTGGGACGAGCTCCTCGCGGAGCGGGGCGCGTGGGACGTGTTCGTCTGGTACGGCGGCTTCGTCGCGCTGGCCGACGGGCTCGCGAAGACGGGCATCATGGCCCGCTTCGCCCAGGGCGCGGCGGGCGCCACGGCGGGGCTTCCGTGGTGGGGCGCCCTCCTCGCGCTGCTGCTCATCTACTTCTACGCCGCCTACGGCTTCGCGAGCATCACCGCGCACGCCACGGCGATGTACGTCCCGTTCGTCGCGGTCACGGTCGCCGCCGGCGCGCCCCCCGCGCTCGCCGCCCTCTCGCTCGCCTACCTCTCCAACGTCTCCGCCGGCCTCACGCACTACGGCACGACGTCCGGCCCGATCATCTTCGCGGCGGGCTACGTGCCGCAGCGCGACTGGTGGCGGATGGGTCTCGTGCTCTCCTTCGTCACGATCCCGGTCTTCCTGCTCGTGGGTGGGGCGTGGTGGAGCGTGCTGGGGTGGTGGTAGCGGCTCAGCGCAGCGCCGCGCCGATCCGCCGCACGGCGTCCGCGCGCTGCGGGACCGCGTGCTCGAGCTCCCGCCACAGCGCGCCCCACAGTTCGGCGAGCTCGCGCTCGGCGGCGGGCCCGAGCGGCGTCCGCACCAGCGGAAGGGCGCGCGCGCGGTAGTCGCGCAGGACGCGCTCGGCCGCCGCCGACTCCTCCTCGCTCAGCCCCGCCCCCGTGCGCAGCGTGAGCAGATGATATTCCTCTCCGGCGAGCACGAGCGCGAGGATCTCGCCGAGCCCGCGCGGGGGGTCGCGCGGGGCGGGGGCGCCGAGGCGGAGCCAGGGGAGCGTGGGGTTGTCCGCGGCGAAGATGCCGGCGGGGTTGGCGGCCCACACCCAGGCGTGCAGCACCGCCACGCGCGGCCCGTCGGGCGCCTCGCCATGGGTGCCCGCATGGTGCGCGAGCGGGAAGCTCTCCTCCGCCACGCCGCCGTTGTGCTCGTGCCAGTGCGGGAGCGCGGGCGCGAACGCGGGGAGCGCCTCGCCGGGCTCGAGGAGCGCCGTGTACGCGACGCCCGCGAGCACCGGCGTGCCGCGCACGCGTACGTACGTGAGGATCGGCGGCTCGGTGGGCGCGAGGCTGTCGGCCATGATGCGCCGCAGGCTCACCCAGTGCTCGCCCATCCGCGGGAAGTCGGTCCCCACGCGCCGGAATCCGTCCGCCACCGCGGCATCGAGCTCGCGGTAGCGCGTGGTGCCCTCGCGCGCGGCTGCCGCGAAGCGTGCCACCGCGAGCGTGTCCTCGCGCGAGCCAGCGATCCGTGTGCGCGCCACCCCGCCGCGCGCCGCGAGCGCGCCGAGCGCGACAGCGGCGGCGAGCAGCGCCGCGGGGGCGTCTCTCCGTGCGCGCGTCATCGATCCTCCAGCCGGTCCGGAGCGGTCTGCCCGCCTTCGGCGAGCATGCGCTCCAGCACGCCGGGCGGATAGCCGAACGGGTAACGGGCGTGCCGCACGATGGCCTCGCGCTGCTCGCGGCCCCGCATCGTGTCGGCCGGCAGGCGCCCGAGCGACCACGCCGGTCCGCGGTCGACCTGCGCGGACCGCAGCAGCCGGATCGGCGCCACGAGCAGCCGGCCGCCCGACAGGATGGTGAAGGTGCTGTCGTCGCCCGTGATCAGCTCCCCGTGCATCGTGCCGCCGCGCGCGGGCTCGAGCGCTATCGTCGAACCGTACGGCGACGTGGCGAGCGGGTGCCCGGCCGGGTCGCCCCCGGTCCGGACGTGGCACCCCGCGAGCGCGGCCGCGACGAGCGCGAGGGCGATCCGGCGCGCGGCGCTCACGAGACCGGCACCTTGGCGCGGAAGAACTGCGCCTCCATGGAGTCGCGCGCCTGCCGCCACTCGCGCAGCAGCGCCGGCACCTTCAGGCGCCCGGGGTCGAAGGGGACCGAGTCGGTGGGCGCCGCCAGCCACGCGCCGCGCACCCACTCGTTGTAGTAGCCCTGCGCCGCGATGAAGAACGTGCGCGGCCCGTCGGCGCGCCCGACGTCGAACTCCGCGAAGAATCGCTGCCCCGGGAGCGTCTGGAGCGGGCGGTCGTCCGGGCGCCGCAGCGCGTCGTACGCGGCCGCCACGGGCGCGCCGTCCGAAGCGCTCACGCGCGCGAGCGGCACGGCGCGCGGGCGCACGCGCCGCGCCCGCGCGCTCACTGCGAGCCGGTCGATGCGCCACTGGTCGGCGAGGAAGGTGAGGCGCACGCGCACGCTGTCGTCGCCCACGGCGGGGACCATCACGGCGACGTTGCGCCACGCGATGGGCCCGAAGTCGGCGAGGCGCGCCACCTGTCGCCACCGCCCGCCGTCGAGCACCGAGACGCGGAGCCCCGCCGTCCCCGCGTACCAGCGGCCGAGCCGCGCGAGCGTCGTGATGCGCCCGAGGTCGCGCCCCACCCAGTCGAGCGAGGCCGCGCCCGGGCGCGCGAGCATGTGGTCGTAGAAGAGGAGCGTCGTGAGCAGGCTGCTGCGCATGCGGAGCGCGATGGCCACCGAGTCGTGCGCGCCAGCCCCGGCCCGGCGCGGCACCGCCACCTCGATCCAGTCCTGCGTCGAGTCGGCCGGCGCGTCGGGCGCGGCGGCGGCGGCGAGCCTACCTTCGCTCGTGCCGAACGTGGCGCCGTCGGCGGCCGCGAGCAGCCGTCGCAGATCGCGCCCGGACCGGTCACGCACCGAGACGGCCGGCCTGGGGTCGGCGAGCGCCACCGGCTCGCCGCGCGGTTCCGCGAACACCTCCTCGCCGGCGGCGCGGCGGACCTCGAGCAGCTCCACGTGGTCGATGAAGTGCGTCTCGAGCGCCTCGTTGCGCACCTCGAGGCGGACGACGCCACGCTCGTCGGGCGCCGCGCGCAGGCGGTCCACGTCCCGCTTCGCGAGCATCGGCGCGATGCTGTACGAGAACGACTCCGCCTCCAGCACCGGCGTCCCCGCGCTGTCCGAGTAGACAGTGGGGCACGAGCCGAACGTCAGCTTGACGAGCGCCACGGCGAGGGTGGCGCCCGCCGAGGCGAGGACGCTCCGCGCCAGCGACGCCGCCGCGTCCTGCTCCCGCGTCACCACCTCGGCCCCGAGCACGCTGTCGAGCGGCACGGTCGAGACGAAGGTGCTGTCGCGCCGCATGGGCCCGAAGCGCACGCCCACGCCGTCGATCGAGCCAGCGCCCACCCGCGCGCCGCGTCGGAACAGCACGACCGACCCGTCGCGCAAGTGCACGCGCAGGGGCGAGACGAGGTCGTAGAGCCCGGGGGGCAGCGGCTTCGCCACCGTGCGCCCCACCGAGACGATGACGCAGGCCACCGTCAGGACGCACGCGGCGGCCGACAGCGCGGCGACGGCACGTCGGGAAACGCGCATCGTGACGACTCCTCGGAGGTGACGTCCCGGAACGCGCAAACCAACGGCGAACCGGCTCACGGCGCAAGGGCGGGTTGGCGCCCCCGAGCTCGCGGTGCATTTTCGCGCATGCCGCCGACACCGCGCACCGCCGGACGCCCCCGCGTCCTCCTGCTCGACGAGGGATTCATGAGCGGCGCGCTCGCCGCCGTCGGCCTCCGCGACGCAGGGTGCGAGGTGGCCGTGCTCGCCGCGTGCGGGGGACGCGCGCGCTGCCGCACGCGGTCGCTCGCGTGGACGATGGGCCCAGCGCCCGGCGACCCCGCGCTCCCCGCCGCGGTGGAGCGGGCCGCGGTCGAGTGGCGGGCCGAGCACCTGCTGCCGTGCACCGAGCCGCTCCAGGCGCTCGCGTGGGGCGCCGACGCCCCCTGGGCCGCGCACGTCTTCCCGCGCGTCGCCGGGTGGCAGCGCGAGGCGCTCGCAGGCAAGCGCGCGCTCGCCGCGCTCGCGCGGGCGCGGGGCATCCCCGTCCCGCGCGACGAGTCCGGTCCCTCGGCGGCCGATCCCGCGTGCTCGGACGACGCGGCGCGCGCGGCCGCCGCCCGCCTCGGGCTCCCCATCGTCGTGAAGGGCGAGCGCGGCCGCGGCGGCAGCGCGACGTTCATCGCGTCGTCGGTGGCGGACGCGACGCGCGCGGCGCGCGCGATGGTCGCCGCCGGGGAGACGCCGTTCTTCCAGGAGTACGTTCACGGCGCGACGCACCTCGTGGGCGGGGTATTCCAGGCCGGGCGGCCGCTGCGTCTCTACGCCGGCGAGAAGGTCGAGCAGCACCCACCCCGGGTGGGGCCGGCGTCGCGGATGCGCTCGGTCGCCCCCCCTCGACTGCTCGACGTCGCCCTCGCGACGTTCGCCGCGCTCGAGTGGACGGGGATGGCGAGCGCGGACCTGGTGGCGCGCGCCGATGGGGAGTTCCTGCTGCTGGAGGTGAACCCCCGACCCTGGGGCTCCATCGCCGGCGCGGCCGCCGCGGGCGTGGACCTGTTCGGCCCGGCGGCGGAGCTACTGCGCGGCCGGACGCCGAGTGCGGACCTCCGCTACGCCGTGGGCGTTGAGACACGGGTGCTCCCGCTCTACCTCTTGGCGCGCGGCACCTGGTCGCCGCGGCGCGTCCCGTCCACGCTCCGCGCCCTCGCCGCGGACCTGGCCGGCGCCCAGGGCAAGCCGTGGCGCTCCCCGGCGCAGGCGGCGCACCTGCTCCACCGCCTCGTGCGCGTCGGGCGCAACTGGCGGCGCGCGGCGCCGCCCTAGTGCAGTTGTTCCACCCCCCTGCCTAACGTGCGCCGCAGCCGCGCGTTGAGTCGCTCGCCCGCGAAGCGCAGCAGCGTCGCGAGGGCGAAGTAGCGGATGGCGCGGCCGGCGAAGAGCGCCAGCGCGAACGGCGCGAACGCCATGTGCAGCGCACCGGCCGCGATGTTGATGAGCTTCACCGGCACGGGCGGCGTGAGCGCGCCGGCGAAGACCAGGAGCGCCCCCCACCGCTCGAACAGCGCGCGCTTTCCCTCGATCGTCTCGCGGTCCACGCCCACGACGCCGAGCACGCCCGAGCCGCCGGCGCCGAGCGCGTAGGCGATGCAGCCGCCGAGGAAGGAGCCGACGAGCGTCCAGGCGGCGAGGCGGAAGGCGCGCCGGGCGTCGGCGACCGCGAGGGGGCCGAACACGCCCTCGCTCGGGCCGGGGACGATGGACCCCTGCAGCAGGGCCCACGTGCCCGCGGCCGGCCCGCTCCACCCCGCCTCGGCCCACCGGTGGAGCGCGGCCAGGCCGTGGAGCAGCGCGCGCCGGAACCGGTTCCCGCCGCGCGCGCTTCGCTGCTCGACGGCGAGCGGCGAGGCGCGGGGCGGGGGGGCGGAGGAGGGAGAGGGGGTCACGGCGATGTGGCGCGGCCCGCGGCCCGCGGCTTCCCGCCCGCGCGCCAGCCGAGGGCCGAGGGCCGAGCGCCGAGGGCCGAGAGCTACTTCTGCGGTGTCCCCGGATCGCCGGACTGCGGCTCGCGCGTGTCCGAGCTCGTTCGCGGCGCGCCTCCCTCGCCGCCGTAGCTCGGCTTGTGCTCCGAGGTCCGGGTCAGCGGCTCGGATCCGTGGCGGTTCGGATCGCTCTCGTTGGTGCTGGCCGCGTCGCGTCCCTCGAGGCTGCTCTTCTCCTCGACCCCACGCGCGCCCTCCTGCTGCTGGGCGTGGAGCCCCTCGGCCGCTTCCGAGCCCATGCCTGACTTGCCACGCGTTGATGTATCGCTGATGGCGCGATCATGGTCGCTCATGGAGGGCCTCACCCGTTGTCGCGGGTGGTGTCCTCGCCCTCGAGAATGGCGCCCTCGAGGCCCTCCTTCACGGAGCGGGAGCTCGGGCCCGCCGCGTTGGTGCTCCCCTCCTCGCGGCGCGGGGCGTCCGGGTGGCCGACGCGGGTCCCCTGGTCGTCGCCGAAGCCGCCCCGGCGCGACTGCCCGCCGCGGGTGCTCGAGCTGCTCTCGCCGTTCATCCCGTCCGCCTCGTGGGTCTTGTCGCTCTTGTTGTCCATCCCGCCCTCGTCTCGAGTTGAGTCAGAGGGGTCACGAGGGCAACGCCCATGCCGCCGGCGGACGCCCCCCGCGAGCGCCCTCGGCGGTATCACGCTTGCTTTGACTCACGAGCCAGACCCCCACGAGGAGACGGCGGCATGGCGACGATCTGGAAGGGCTCGGTGGCGTTCGGGCTGGTGAACATCCCGGTCGAGCTGAAGTCGGCGGTCCGGTCCGAGCACATCAGCTTCCGCCTGCTCCACGCCGAGGACCTCTCCCCCGTCCGCTACGAGCGCGTCTGCGAGGCCGACGGCGAGGTAGTGCCATGGCGCGAGATCGTGAAGGGGTACGAGTACGCGAAGGGGAAGTTCGTCGTGCTCACCGACGAGGACTTCAAGGCGGCCGCCCTCGAGCAGTCGAAGACCATCGAGATCCTGGACTTCGTGAAGGAGGAGGAGATCGACCCGCGCTTCTTCGAGACCCCCTACTACCTCGTGCCGTCCAAGGGGGCCGAGAAGGGGTACGCGCTGCTGCGTGAGGCCGTCCGGACGTCCGAGGTGGTGGGGATCGGCAAGGTGGTCATCCGCCAGTCGCAGCACCTCGCGGCGATCCGCGTCGTGGAGGACGCGCTGGTGCTCGAGCTCATGCGCTTCCACGACGAGCTCGTCGACGCCGACGACTACGCGTTCCCGAAGGCCGAGCTCGTGCGCCCGCAGGAGCTGAAGATGGCGGAGCAGCTCGTGGCGAACCTCGCCGAGCCGTTCGACCCGTCGAAGTACGACGACGACTACCGGGCGAACCTCATGCGGATCATTCGCGCGAAGATGAAGGGGAAGCGCGTCCGGCTCGAGGCGGGCGGCGACGAGCCGAAGGACGCGCAGGTCCTCGATCTCATGTCGCGGCTCCAGGCGAGCATCGGGAGGACCGGCGCGCGCGCGCGGCGGTCCGCGGGGCGCGCCCCGGCCAAGGCGCGCGGGGCGCGGAAGGTGCGTGCGAAGGCGGCCTCGCAGAAGCGCCCGGCGCGCGGGGCCGCGCGCCGGCGCTCGGCCTGAATCGACAACGCTATCGAGGGTCTTGGTGACGGCACCGGCAAGAGGCCGAGCGCGATCGAGCAGCCCGGGGGCGCCGCGCCGCCGCGCCCTCACCCCCACGTCGGTCGAGCCGATGTACGCCACCATCGGCGCGGGGGTGCCGGAGGGCGGCGGGTGGGTCTTCGAGCCCAAGTGGGACGGCATCCGCGTGCTCGCGCACGTCACGAAGCGCGCGGTGAAGCTCGTGACGCGCAACGGCAAGGACAAGGCGAAGCAGTTTCCCGAGGTGGTGGAAGGACTCCGGGAGCTCGCGCGCAAGGCGGACCGCGTGCTCGTGCTCGACGGGGAGGTCGTGGCGCTCGGCCCGCGCGGCGCGCCCGCGCGCTTCCAGGAGCTGCAGGAGCGCATGCACGTGAAGGACGCGGCGGCGATCGTGCGCCACGTCGGCGCGACGCCGGCCGCGCTCATCGCGTTCGACCTGCTGCGCGACGGGGAGGAGTCGCTGCTCGACCTCCCGTGGACCGAGCGGCGGCGGCGGCTGGAGGCGCGGCTCCGCGGCCGCCTCCCGGCCGGCGTTAGGCTCGGCGAGACCGACCGGGGGAGCGGCGTGCGCCTCCTCGCGCGCGCACGCGCGCAGGGGTGGGAGGGGATCATCGCGAAACGCGCCGAGTCCCCCTACATTCCCGGCGCGCGCTCGCGCGACTGGCTCAAGCTGAAGGTCGAGTACCGTCAGGAGTTCGTCGTGGGCGGGTGGACGGAGCCGCGCAACACCCGCGAGCACCTCGGCGCGCTGCTGCTCGGCGTCTTCGAGGGCGGGAGGCGGAACGGCGCCGGTGCGCGGCTCGTGTACGTGGGGCACATGGGCGGCGGGTTCACGCGCGCCGAGCTGGAGGCGATGCGCCGCCGGCTCGCCCCGCTCGAGCGCCGGACGCCGCCGTTCGAGGACCCGCCGCGCACCAACGAGCCCGCCCACTGGGTGCGGCCGGCGGTGGTGGTCGAGGTGAAGTTCAGCGAGTGGACCGCAGACGGACGTTTACGCCAGCCGATCTTCGTCGGCGTGCGCGACGACAAGCCGGCGCGGCTGGTGACGCGCGAAGCGCGGAGCGTGCAGTGAGAACCTCGCGGCGCGCGGTGACCCGCGCGCCCGAGGGAGGGTGTCTTTCAGCGCGCGCGAGGCGCCATTCGTGAGTCCGCGCTCACGCTTGGAACCGCCTATTTGTTTTCTCGCGCGCCGAACGCCGGACTCGACGATTCTTCGCCGCCACGGCACGAGGACTGCTTGGGCTGGCGACGCCGCGACGCGATACCTCGCGTCGTTGGAGAGGCCGCGGTACATCGACGTCGTGCGGTGCGAACGTTCGATCGTCCGTATGCCTCTCCACCCGCCATACGCCCGGAGGGGGTGCACACCAGGGCGAAAGACGAAAGAGGAGAAACAAGCATGAGCCGTCTGTCAATCAACAAGAGCGTTGTGCTCGCGGCCGCCCTGGTGCTGTCGTCCATCGCGGCCGGAGAGGCCGGGGCCCAGCGCCGGATCCCGATCCGCAAGGACGCGCCGCCGCCGCGTGACACGGTGTACCTCCAGCCGGCTGCGCCGGACGTGCGCCGCGACACGGTCTGGGTGATCCGTCAGGACACGGTCAACCTGAGTCGCGTCGACACGGTCGTCATGATCCGTGACGCCACGCGCAACCGGCTCGGCGGGCTGTACTTCGGGATCGGCGGCGGCGCGTCGCTGCCCGTGCAGGACTGGGCCGACGTCGCCGACACCGGGTGGGACGTCCAGGGCACGCTCGGCTGGCAGGCGCCGAACAGCCCGTGGGGCGCCCGCCTGGACCTCGCGTACGACCGCTGGCTCGGGCAGTCGTTCGAGACGGGCGGATTCCCGATCTGCGGGACGACCACGGAGGACCGCTGCGACGACATCGCGGTCTGGTCGGCCATGCTCGACGGGTCGCTGAACTTCCCGGTCGCTGCGGACATGCTCCGCAAGTGGCGGCCCGAGGTCTACCTCCTGGGCGGCGTCGGCGTGCACCACCTGCCCGACATGGAGGACGCGCGCCGGCCCGCCGGCGATGACGGCAACAGCAAGACCCGCTTCGGCGTGAACGGCGGCGGCGGCGTGGCGATCGGCATCGGCATGGCGGACCTCTTCGTCGAGACCCGCTACGCCCACATGTTCCGCGACGAGTTCGCCGTGGACTGGATGCCCGTCATCCTCGGCTTCCGCTTCAGCGGCGTGCCCTTCGTGAGCCGCTGAGCTCCACCGCCCGATCGCAGCACGCTGGTCCCGAGCCCCCCGCGCCAACCGACGGGCGCGGGGGGCTGGGCGCCTCCGGGCCCGGCCGTCGGCCCGCCGGGCGCCCTGCGGCCGAGCCCGGTGGCGCGCCTCACGATTCCCGGGTGACCTGAGTCACGCGCCGCGCGACCGCGGCGGCATCGCAGCCTAACGGTGCGGCAGATCGCGGAAGTTTTCGACGTGCGAATGGCCCGCGGCACGCGGGATGCTTTTGCGCCGGGCGCCACGACGCGACGAGCGTCGAACGGGGCCGCCGAGACACAGATGACTGGTCGCGGCTCGATGACCGCCCCGCCCGTCACAGCCCACGGGGGTACGTACCCGGGCTACCGCAGGAGGAGCAGAGACAATGCAGATTCGTGTTCACCGTGCCCTCGCCGCCGCCGCCCTCTTCGGGCTCGCCGCGACCGCCGGGGCCCAGGAGCGTCGCATTCCGGTCACGAAGGACCGCACGCCCGTCGACACCGCCCCGACGCCCGTCCGTCGCGACACCGTGTACCTGCGCGACACCGTCACGGTGTACCGCACCGACACGGTCACCGTCACACAGCAGGTCTCCACGGGCGTCGTCGCCACGGAGACCCCGATCATCGACCTTCCGGGCGCGTTCTACGCCCAGATCGGCGGCGGCGCGAGCCTGCCGCAGCGCGAGATGAACGACTTCTTCGACACCGGCTTCAACGTCACCGGCTCGCTCGGCTGGCAGCCCGTGCGGAGCGCGTTCGGCCTTCGCCTGGACGTCGGCTACGACAAGTGGGCGGGTGAGGACGTCGATCTCGGCACCGGCAACTCCTTCCGCGTCGACGACGCCAGCGCCTGGTCGGTGCTCGGCAACGCGACGCTGAACCTGCCCTTCGGGACCCCCGCGAGCGGCAGCGGCTTCTACCTGATCGGCGGCGGCGGCTGGCACCACTTCAACGACTTCGGCGACCTCGCGAGCGGCGGCTTCGACGTGGGCTCGGGCGAGGACACGAGCAACGATTGGGGCATCAACGGCGGCGCCGGCCTCCGCTTCGGCTTCGGCCGCGCGGCGCTCTTCGTGGAGTCGCGCTACTTCCACGTGTTCACCGAGGGCGAGAGCACGAACTTCCTCCCGATCATCGCGGGCTTCACGTTCCGCTGATCGAGGGTGCCTGACGAGCCCGCTCGGTACCGCCGAGCCGGCTCCGAGGAACGGGCCGCCGCGTGAGGTCACGCGGCGGCCCGTTCCTCGCATATGGTGACGGAGATCACGAAACATACGACGCCGGGGCTGGTAGTACCCCGGCAGCATATCAGGGAAAGACGTCACCCACGCCTATCCGAAGTCACCATGAGCCGTTCAGTTCGCCATCTCGCCGCCGCCGCGCTGCTGAGCACGCTTCCCGTCTTTGCGGGTGCGCAGACGCTCCACCGCGTCACCGACATCGACGAGGACGTCCCGCTCTACGACACCAAGTCCGACAGCCTCAACGCGATCAAGACCGCCACCAAGGCCGCGAAGGCGCGCGACTACCGCCTGGTAATCTCGCTCGCCGATCGGAAGCTGTGGGTGCTGCAGGCCACCGACACGGTCATGAGCGCGCCGGTGGGCGTGGGCACGGGCGCCACGCTCCGCCACGAGCGCAAGCTCTGGGTCTTCAAGACGCCGCGCGGCGTGCGCAAGGTGGTCGGCAAGAAGACGGACCCCGTCTGGACGCCGCCCGAGTGGAACTACGTCGAGGTCGCGAAGAAGCACGGGCTCAAGGTGGGCTCCATCCCGCGCGGCGGCCGACGCCTCTCCGACGGGCGCCTGCTCACGGTCCGCGACAGCCTCGTGGGCGTCGTCGGTCCCGATGGCGTCTTCACGCCGAACTCGCTCGAGGAGCACATCGTCTACGACGACATCCTCTTCATCCCGCCCCTCGGCTCGAAGAACCGCCGCATCGAGGGCGAGCTCGGCAAGTTCGCGCTCGACACGGGCGACGGCTACATGCTCCACGGCACGCCGTACCCGGAGACCGTCGGCCAGCGCAGCTCGCACGGCTGCATCCGCATGAAGGACTCGGACATCGCGTGGCTGTACGAGAACGTGCCGGTGGGGACGAAGGTGTACATCTACTGACCCCGCTGACGGCTGACGGCTGACCGCGGCTTTCGAGCGGTTGGTCGTGACGCAGAACCCTCCGGGACGCACTCGCGTGTCCCGGAGGGTTCTACACATCGCAGCCTGCCATTGGCCGCCGCCAGCCGTCAGCGATCAGCCGTCAGCGCTCCTTGCCGCTCGCCGCCGTCCCCGGCTCGCTCTCCAGCACCGCCT